>JALZHU010000029.1 GCA_030860695.1 Actinomycetota bacterium | reverse complement strand
CATGCTCCCGTCCCCGATCTTCTTTCGAATCCGGGTAAGCCATTGGATCCAGGAATACTCCTCCAATCCCTCCCGGCTGAGCCGGGAATGCGACAGAGCGCCTCGTGGCGCACAAGTTGCGGTCGGCGGTGAGCAACTCATCGGTACGTAGCCTCGGGTACAACCGGGCGGCCAGGGTCTTTTCCCCGACCCGGTAGGCACCGACCTCGGCGGCTAAAAACGCGTGGGTGCCGCACTCGGACAACGCCACCACCCGGGCCTTCGGGAACGCTGAGCGGTTCTCACCGCTGCCGGCGTAGCCGAACTCGGCGGCGTTGGCCTTGCTGTCGGGCACATCGACTTTGAACCCGTCAATCGCTAACAGCCGCCACCGGCCCACAAACGACCCCCGCGCCGTGCCCACCGCGGATAACCCGGCCTGCGGGCCGGTGTGCCCGGCCACCGGGCCACAGACCCGCTCGAACAACTCGGGAAACACCTCCCGTCCCAGCCGTTTGTGGGCCTGAGTAATCGCCGAGGCGGTCGGCACGCTCCAGGACGCATCCCAACACCCCCACCGGTCCAGCGACCCGGTCACCCTGGTCGCCACCTCGGTGTAGTCATCATCGCTGAACAAGCACAACGCCAACGTCAAGTACGTGATCACGTACGCAGGAAGCTTGCCGTCCGAGCGTTTCTCCCGAATCCCGCACACCGCGACCGCCTCATCGACCGCATCCCGAGGCACCGCAGAGACCAGCACCCCCAACGACACCTGATCCGGCCGCACCACCACAGGCTCACCCATGATCGACGACCGTGCCAGCGCACCCGGCCAACACGACCACGCCACGCCGAACCGATCAACAACACGCAGATCAACAGCTTGATCAACTTAGGCTACGTGGCATTGGTCATAGGCGTCGGCCAGCTCGTAGCTGTCGGTGGCGAGGATTACATCCGGTCGCAGACCGGCGATCTTCTCGAACGGAAGCCCATCCCCGGTGTTCAGAAGCTCTCGACGGGCCAGCTCGAAACGCTCGTTCATGGTCAGCCGTAGGTGAGCCGAAGATCCGATAACTTCACCGAAGACCGTTCGACTTACAGAAAGTGGCGTTGAGCGAGGCCACCAAGACCACGCCCCTCGATGGTCTGCCCGACGATCCGCGGCCACCTACATGACCGAGTCGAGACTGCGATCGGCGATTCATCATATGTCGACGTTCTAGGAGGCGAGAAACCGTCCCAATGTCGTGCTCTGCACTACGTTGACCTTAAAGCCGACCTTGAAGGTGGCGGCGCTGGGCCTGTCCTCAGTGCGGTCCATTCCCTACGGACTGGACCGAAACGGTGACCGCAATCGCCAGCGTGCTGGAGTGACCGCCCACTCCGGCGCTGCAGTTCTCTGATCTCAGGGCCGGAGTATTACCGCACTGGGCGTCACGCCTTACCCACGGAAGGTTACCCACACTTAGGTGGTGACTAACAGGACTACCGTCACGCTGCGAAGTCAGGCTCCACCGCTTTGTAACCAATACACAGCGTGAAGATATGTGTGGATAGAAAACTTACCGTCATCATTAGAGTGCAGATTCATCCCATGCAGGGTAGCTATCTCCGCGACCGTCACAAAAGGTACCAAAGTCTTGACACGAAAGAGTTAGTGGATAGCCTGATAGGGTAGCATACCCTGGCATGTTATGACGCAGAGTAGTCATAGCCCAGCGGTGGGCCACACTGACTGCCCCCGGACGGCCCGCCAAGGGACCGTTGCCAACCCGTAACCGTTGGAGTGAAATCGTGACGAGTCCTGTCGATAGCACCGTGGACAATCTTGCCGACCGGGTAGCTCGCGGTCGGCTCGGAAAGCCGCTCAGCCGGCGTCTATTCCTCGCCGGCACCACGGTCGGCGCCGCCACGCTAGGCCTGGCGGCCTGCGGCGGCGGCTCGACCACCGAAGCCCCGCCGATCACCGGCTCTGCGGACTTCCCAGTCACCCTCAAGGGCAAGGAAGGCACGGCGACCATCCCCGCGGAGCCTCAGCGGGTCGTCACCCTGGGCTTACAACGTGACACGGATACCGCGTTGGCCTTGGGCGTCACCCCCATCGCCATGACCGAAAACACCTTCGTCCCCAATGGCATCGCACCGTGGGTGGAGTCGGAGCTGACGGACCCGAGACCGGAGCTCTTGAACACCACGGACGGGATTCCGTTCGAGAAGATCGTCGGCCTGCGTCCGGACCTAATCCTGGCCACCGACAGCCAGGTGCTGCCCGACAATTACACCCGGCTGGCCCAAATCGCTCCCACCGTGTCCTACCTCGACGGTGTTAGCACCGACACCTGGCAGCAGCGAACCACCCTCATCGGCAGGGCACTGGGGCGTGACGAGCAAGCCCAAAAGATCATCACTGACCTCGAGGCCAGGGTCGCGCAGACTGCACAAGACAATCCGGCTTTCGCTGGTAAAACCTTCAGCCAAACCGTGGTGGGCGGCCGGGAAGTCTACGCCGTACTCGAGGGCGATACGGCGGTGGCGTTTCTCGAACAGCTAGGGCTGAGGATCTCGCCCGAGGTTGCTGCGCTGCCAAATGCCGATCTGCCGGAGCCACGAGCCCTGGTGAGCCTGGAAAACCTCGGTGTGCTGGAGGCGGATATCATGATCATCACTTATCTGAGCGATAACGATCGGGCTTTCCTCGAGTCGAATCAGCTCTTCCAGCAACTGGACGCGGTCAAGAACGGCAATTACATCCCGTTGGACTTCCTGGTGTCGTTTGCGCTGGCCTACCTCTCGCCGCTGACTATTCCCTATGGGCTGGATCGAGCGGTGCCCGCAATGGCCAACGTGCTGGCGTAATCACTCACTTCGGCACCGAGATCCGGGATCTCGGTGCCGAAGTGTCTATCACACGGGGTATGACGCTGGCCGCCGTGCGTAGACCATCCTCGTCACCTCGCTCACACCTGAGCGGTTGCTGCGCGTCCTTTGAGTAGCCTTCCCAGCCGAGGTCGTTTGGGTGTGACTACGGATCCGAGAGTATACCGGTAGACCATCAGTGGGTTGATCTTCTTGGTGCCTGCCTCAAGTCGACGGGCTAGCTCGGCCAGCTCAGCCGGGTCAGCAGCTACTCGATGCGCGATGCGCAGCGCGAGCATGAACACATGGCAGCGTCGGTAGATTAAATCGGACAGCATCAGCTCGAACAGACCACTCAGTTTAGATTTGCGGGAAAACCGCAGGAAACGCTCCTTCATGGTCAACCGCAGGAAAGCCGAGGAGCCCGCGACATCACTGAACACCTTCGACTTACGAAAGATGGCATTGAGCGAGGCTACCAACTCGGCGTAAGCAGCTTGGTATCGGGCACGTTCATCTCGGTCGTCGACTGACTCCAGAGCATGCAGTGAGACGTGCGCGCTGAGGTTGTTGCGGAACTCGGTACTCAAACGAGCGACATGTGCCGGGCCCGTCGTCTTGGCCCGGGCATACACGTCCTCAGACACCATCACGGCTGCTGTAGGCAGTGTCATGTCGCTCATGGTCTTGCCGAGCGTGACGATGTCCGCACGCGTTATGACGTCCTGGTGTGCGAGGTAGTGCTCGCCGTACCGCCATCCTCCGGTGAGCACCTCATCCACACCCACGAGGTAGTCGTACTCGCCGCGGTGCCGATCGATCGCCTGCACCAGGTCGTCCGGCAGCCGCCTGCGCATCCATCCCTGCACCAGCTCGAACCACACCAGCGCCACGTCGCCACTGCGCAGCACGGTGGTCAGCTGCTCCACCGCGTCCGGGGCAAACGGGTCGATATAGACTAGCTTGGAGTAGTACGGCCGAAAAGCTTCCTCATCGGACTCTTCCCGTCGCGCAATGTGCTTACTCAGATTGACTGCAAACAGCGTTTTGCCACCGAAGTTTCCCTTGAAGGTGACGACCGTACGGCGCCTCTGGTTGGCCAGTGCCGCGAGAGTCACCGCCATATGGTTGGCGATGGTTCCACTTACCGAGGGAAACGCGTGCGCCAGTCCGGTCAACTCAATCAGTTTCTGCTCGAGGTCAGCGAAGTAGTCATGGCCAGAGTCGTGCCGCGCCAGCACATCGGGGACCAGATCAGGCGGATTATGTCCGCGCAGATTGCTGCCGAAACCGCCGATGCAATCGATGACATCCCATCCTTCTGCGGTGGTGAACCGGCCGCCCGCTGCCCTCTCTACCGCGATGTGCAGGCCGACTAGCTTGGCCAGCTTTGCCATATTTGGTTTGATATATCTGCCCCAATAGTCGAGCGCCACTGCCGGATCCCTGTCGATGGTGCGCAACACCTCGTGGTGCTGATCGGTGACGTAGCCGTGCTTATCCAGCAAATCGAGAACCAACGACGCGCACAGGACGTTGCCGCCGAACGTCGAGGTGTGGGCGAAATGGTCGACATCGTTGAGCCACACCTGGTGCGCCGTAAGCGACATGGTGCATGCACCAAACGGAACTTGTCTATCAGCCAGGCTTTCACCAAATATCATCACGTCGGCGCCGATGAGGTTGTCGAATAGTTCTGGACTGGTCAGCTCCAGTTCAGTACAACATAGGCCGACCTGGCCACCACCTTGACGGCAGGCCTGCAAGAGATCAATGAGATTTTTGTTCTGCAAATCGGTATGCTCATCCCGAACGATAATCACGGCCGCCCATGTCCGATCTCTGAACTCGCGCAATGCGTGTTCGGCCGATGGTGCGCTGACCACATGGGGCATCAGCGCTTCGGAACTGCCCAATCCCACCGGATCCATGAACTCGTGGTAACGACGAAGCTCATCGATCAGCAGCACCCAGCCACCGTCGTCCCGACCCGCACGAACAGCGACATTTCTGGCTAGATTGATCGCGACAGACAACGCTTCCAGGCCAGAGCTCACGAGGTAGGAGAAGCGCGGCTCAGTACATCCAGCACCAACCAGCTCACTCAGCAGATAGCTCAGCTTAGCAGCCGCCGGGTTGATAGAGTTGCTCCCGATGAGAAAAATGCACCGTTGCTCCTGGTTGTGCTCGGTGACCAGCTCCAGTGTTCGCGTTGAGACAGGCCGAAACACTGACTGTATTGTGCCGTCCATCAGCACCTCCCTGAGAGTCTACTTCATATCAATTGATCCGGATTTAGCGGACTTTATGGTATGTAGATAACGGTGCAGAATCTGATCAGTCACACCGCGCGCAATGATAGGAATGGAATCGCCGGGGGGTTCCTCACTTGAGGGAGCCGAAATATCCTCATCGGGCATGCTTTCGGCCGAGTAAATGCTTAACGTAAGGGCCAGCATCTCATACTGCTCAACGGATCTGCTCGCGGCTTCATGGCACCACTCCGGGATCGACTTATACTCAATTTCGTAGCCGATTTGTCGAGCAGTTTCAATGATTTCCAGGAGACACACCCGACGGGGGGTGGTCAGCACAAAAGAATCGCCATGCTCAGGCCCAGGATACGGACTGACCAACAGCCGAGCCGCCTCGTCAACGGGAATCCACTCCTCGGACATCCTGAAATCCGGCGCAATCCCGAGATCCAGAACCGAGCGGGTTAGGTGCACCGTGATATCGCGGTCATTGCATATCCCAGTCAAGCTGTCACCCGTGAGCCTCGGGACACGGTACACGGCGGCCGGAATACCGTGCGCCCGCGCTTCTGCGACGATCTGTTCAGCTCGCCACTTACTCTCAAGATAGCCGGGCTCGTCACCCGACACCGAAGGGCGGTATTCTGCGGTCTTATGGGTTGAAACCAAGCGCAGCGGCTTGCGCCATGTCGTCGCAGCGAGCCGAAGCAACTCCCGGGTTCCGCCGACATTGACGGCTTCAACCGTCTCGTAGGAATACAGTACATTCACGATCGCACCGTTGTGGATAATTAGATCGATCTTGTCGGCTAGATATTCGTAATCATCGGCCCCGAGGCCGAGGCGTGGTAACGACAGATCGCCCACGACGATACGGATCCGGTTCTGGAACAAAATTTCCTCCGAAAGCCTGTAGCGCCGGAGGTTTGTACGCAGTTTGTCCCATGCCTGCATCGTACTTTCAGCTCGCACTAGACAGTGTACAGTGCCCTGGTACTGGGCCAGGATCTCGCGAAGCAAAAAAGCTCCAAAGAACCCAGTCGCGCCGGTGAGCAGGATGTTATCTCCACAATGACTGGTGAGTGGTGGGAGAGGCTCAGGCCAGGATGGAATAGGAATACTGCGGTCATCGCTGGTAGTGGCCCACACCACTAGTTCGCGCAGCGCGGTAGCCCATGCGTCGGCAAGCTCATAGGCATCCCTGGCAGACAGCGCCGTGCTGAGGTACCTGAAGGTAGCCTGCAATTGCGGGCCTTCGGGCGTGTCAATGCAGATCGCGTCGACCGTCAGCTGATGAGAAACGCCCATTTCCGCATCGGGGTTGGCTACCACTGCATCGAACTCTGGTGCTAGGGTCCATTCGCCCTGCTGACCGATGTCGAACCGCCCTAAATAGTTGAAGACCACCTGAGGTTGACCAAACTTGGCAAGCATAGGAGCTGTCCGAGAGTTAGCATAGCGCAGCATTCCGTAACCGATTCCGCCGTCAGGCATGACATGCAGCCGCTCTTTGACCGCTTTGAGCGCACTGAGCACGTCCGGACTCGCGGGTAGCCGGACCGGCGCGATGCTGGTGAACCAGCCGACTGTGCGAGACAGGTCCACACCAGGGGCGATCTCCTCCCGCCCATGCCGCTCCAGATCCACCAAGAGATCTCTGGAGCCATCCCGGCCATGACGCTCGTGCCACCGTGACACCGCCATTCGCAATGCCGCCACCAGCACATCCGTCACCTCGGCCCCGGCGGCCGCAGGAACCGACGTCAGCAACGACACCGTGTCTGCCACAGGCAGATGTATGTCGTGATGACGGATCTCGCTCACTGTGCCCGCCGGGATAAATTCCCGTAGCAGCTCACCACCGGAAGACAGCGTCTGAACCCAGTGCTCCAATTCGGATAGCCGGTGCGACGCCTGCGCCTGCTCCATGAATATCCGTGCAAAAGTGCGCAGCGAGGTGCCCACGCGGAGCTCCGGCGGCTCGCCCGCCCGCACTGCCTCCCAGCTGGTGACGAAGTCCTCCAGCAGGATCCGCCAGGACACCCCGTCGATCACCAGATGGTGTGCCACTACCAGCAACCGGCCTTGTTCCGCCCGACCGGCGTCGAACCACACCGCTTGCAGCATTATCCCAGCGTCCGGATCCAAACGCCCTGTTGCCGCGTCCGACTCTGCGGCGATCACCATCCGCAGTGCCGCCGTATCCAGCCCTACCACGTCAATCCGGCGCAAGAGATCTACTGCCTGCACAGACCCCTCAGCGGTCGTCTCCAACGACCACACCGCGGGGGCATGCCGAGTCAACCGTAACCGCAAGCCGTCATGCCGATCCAAGACTGCCTGCAGGATTTGGCCAAGGGATGCCAAGTCGGCCGCTGCGGGAACCCGCACAAGGGTATGCTGATTGAAACGTTTGATTGGGCCGCTCTGCTCGCTGAGACGTTGCACAATTGGTAATAAAAAAACGCTCCCGATACGGTCTTGATCAGATGTCTGTGTAGTGACCGGTTGCATATCCTCGCCTAGGGCGGCGAGCGCCGCCGGAGTTCGGCGCTGAAATACCCACCGAGGGTTAATAGCCAGATGTCGCTTTCGTGCTCGGTTGACAAGCTGCATGGCGATGATGCTGTCACCGCCGAGAGTGAAGAAGTCATCATCAACACCGACCTCGGGTAGGCCGAGCACTTCGGCGAACAACTCACACAAGATCTGTTCCCGCGCTGAAACCGGAACACGACTGGTGGATAATTTTTGAGCGCGGTCCGGGGAAGGCAATGCCTGCCGGTTGATTTTTCCGTTGGGGGTGAGAGGGATGGTGTCTAATGTGACGAAAGTTGTGGGCACCATATGTTCAGGTAGTCGAGTTGCCGCCCATGTGCGTAGTCGGGCATAGTCAAGGTATTCGTGTGTGATGAGGCAGTAACCAATGAGCCGAGTGGTCCCGCTCGGACCTATGTCGATGGTCACCACCGCTTGGCGGATCTGGGGGTGCTTTGCGAGAACAGCTTCGACTTCCCCCAACTCCACGCGCATTCCCCTGATCTTGACCTGGTTATCGGCCCGGCCGCAGAATTCCAGGATGCCGTTGGGGCGCCACCGGGCGAGGTCCCCAGTGCGATAAAGCCGCTCCCCGGTGTGAAAAGGATCGGCCACGAAACGCAATGCGGTCTGCGCTGGATCATTCACATAACCTCGGCCGAGCAGTAATCCACCGACATACAACTCGCCGGTCACTCCGATCGGGACCGGGCGCAGACCCTCGTCCAGCAAGTAGATCTGAGTGTTCGGATTTGGCCGGCCGATCGTGATCCCATCACGGGACTGGCCAGGCCGGTAAAGCTGATGAGTCACCCCGATCGTTGCCTCCGCAGGCCCGTATCCGTGATACATCACCGCATTTAGCGTGGCCCGGAAGCGGTTGAACAATTCCGTTCCCAAGGCCTCCCCACCGCACCAGACATGCTTTAGAACCTGGGCCCGGACCGTGACGTCGGATAACTCCAGCAGCATGTCCAGCATCGAGGATACCAGATAGACGAACGTCACCCGCTCGCGTTCGATCATGGTTAGCAGGTATTCGATGTCCCGTTCTCCACCGGGCTCAGCCACCACCAGCCGTGCTCCGCTCACCAATGGCAGGAATATCTCGTTAATTGCGATATCGAAGCCCAGGGGAGCTTTGAATAACACCGCGTCTCCGGACCCGAAACCTAGCAATTCTCGCTGCCATAACAAGCGGGCCGCGATTGCAACGTGTCGGATCATCACTCCCTTCGGTGTACCCGTGGAACCCGACGTGAAAATGACATATGCTAAACCCTCTGGTTCGACCGGAACTGACGCTTCTTTACTCCTGCATAGCTCAAGCCCACGCGGCTCGGGAAGATTATCGATATCTACCCTCATGACTCCCGCAGGCCCCACCCGCATTGCCAGAGCAGTCACCAATGCCACCATGCCCGCAGACTGGCACACCTGCTGAATACGTGCTGCGGGCCACTGCGGCTCCACCGCAACAAAGGCTGCGCCGGTCCGCAATACTCCCAGCAGCGCCACCACTAGATCCACTGAACGGTCCAGGCACACCCCCACCACTTGCTCCGGCCCGGATCCGTGCATGATCAAATGATCGGCCAGTCGACAAGCTCGCTCGTCCAGCTCAGCATAAGTCACTGATTCCTCACCACACACCACCGCAACCGCGTTCGGAGTTCGGGCGACTTGGGCGGTAAGCAACTCGAGCAGCGTGGTCTTCTCTGTCTCGACCGCGGTGTCATTCCACTCGATCAACAGTTGATCACGTTCTTTAGCGGAAAGTACGTCAATCCCCGACACCCGAATGTCGGGCACGGTAACCATCAACTCCAGCACTTGCACCACACGATCTATCAAAGCTTCGGCGGTGGACACATCGAAGAGATCCGGCCGGTACTCCAGGTCGATCCGCAGCCGGGCACCAGGCCACACCACAAGGGCGATCGGATAGTGCGTCGAGCTACGGATTTCCTTCAAGGTAAAAGTAACTCCAGTACCTTCCAATGCCTGGGTCATTCCGGCGATATTGGAGTGGAAGGACTCGATCACGGTGAGTGTGTCGAACAAAGTGTCGACACCGACCTGGCGCTGCAACTCGGCGAGCCCGACGTACTGGTAGTCAAGCAACTGGAACTGCTCATCCTGGATCCGATGCAGCAGATCCACCAATGACTCCGCAGGATCAAGCCGCACGCGCACTGGGACGGTGTTCATGAACATACCGAGCATCGACTCAAACCCGGACAGCTCAGGTGACCGGCCAGCGACAACCATGCCGAAAACCACGTCCAAGCGCCCGACCAACCGGCTCAGCACTACCGCCCACGCGACCTGCACCAGAGTGTTCAGCGTCAAGCCGTGTGCTCGAGCGAACGACGTGAGTTGGGATGTCAGATTCTCGAAGATGCCCGCGTCCACCCGTTCAGGCATTATCAGCGGACGGCTCCGGTCAGCCGCAGCCAGCAGAGTCGGCTGTTCGATTCCCTTCAGGGCCTGTGCCCAAGCGGCTAAGGCCGCCTCCCGGTCCCGAGTGGAAAGCCACTTCAGATGATCATGGAACGGGCGCACGTCCGGCAATGCCGAACTATCCCCATGCGAGGCGTAGAGTGTGAACAACTCCTTCTGCATTAATGATAATGACCAGCCATCCAGCAGGATGTGGTGGATCGACATCACCAGCCGGTGGTGTGTCTCGCCGGTCTTGAGAAGCAGGAACCGTAGCAAGGGCGGGGTCTGCAGGTCGAACCGGGTGATCCGGTCATTCTCCACCAGGCGATCACGCTGGTGAGAACGGTCCCCGATTGGCAGGTCCGAGAGGTCGACCTCCGCCCAGGTTACCTGTACTTTGTGAGCAACTACCTGCATCGGCTGGTCATTAACCAGAGGAAACGCAATGCGCAGACAAGAGTGCCGGTCGAGCAGTGCCTGCGCAGCGATCCGCAACCGAACGGTATCAAGCCCCTCGAAATCAAGCACTATCTGATTAGTGTAGACGTCCAAGGCATTTTCATCGAACAAGGCGTGAAACAACATGCCTTCCTGCAACGGCGACAACGGCCAGGAGTCCGCTAGCCCCGGCTTCTCCGCCATTACGTCCTCCAGTGAGATTTGAGAGCGCTCAGTCGGCTCTGTTTAGTCGGTCTCTTTCTGGATTGCTGTGTTTGCGAGTTCCTGTGCGAGACCCGCGACGGTACGGGCGGTTAACAATTGCTTAATTGTTACGGCAAGATTCAAGTGGTCTTTGCATCGTTGAACGACCTGCAGGGCTAACATCGAGTCGCCACCGAGTTTCAAGAAGTCGTCGTGTAAGCCAATTCTGGTCACTCCGAGCGTCTCTTCCCAAATTGCTGCGATGTCACGTTCCAGTGAAGTTTCCGACACGACGGAATCGACGGCTTGCGGCGCGGTACCGGCATCGGGCACGGCTGCCGCTGGGGTGGCCTCACCGAAGACCGAGTGGAAAAGCTCGCCTGGTGGGAGAGGAGACACGACGACCTGACCGAGGGGCGCCGCTGCTAGGCATGACCTGAACGCAGCCAACATGGTGTCGATGTCCATCCCAGCCATCACTGGACGCCAGCCCAGCTCGGCATCGTCCGTCGTATCCAGACGGGGCCACCAGCTCCAGTTGATCGACACCGTCAGAATTCCCAGGTCCCGCGACGCGTAACCAGCAAAGGTGTCAAGGAAGGCGTTGGCCGCCGCATAAGAGGCCTGCTCAGGGGTTCCGAACAACGAGGCCATCGAGGAGAACAGCGCCACGAAATTGGGGGTTACATCTATTTCACGAAGGGCATTGAAGAGGGCACACGTGCCGGCAACTTTCGCCCGTAGCACACGAACGATACCTTCTCGATTAAGGAGCGACACTGCTGCGGCATTTACTATGCCATGGACGGCTGCGGCATGCACTACGCCATGGATGGCGCCGAACCGCTGCCGGGTTTCCTGCAGGATTTCCTTGACCCGAACCCGGTCTGCGACGTCGACGCGCCTGACCAAAATCTCACCGCCGAGACCGCGCAGCCCGGCGGGCACCTGTTCATCGGATGCTGACCGTCCCAGTAGTACCAGCCGTGCTTGGTACTCTCGGACTAGGTGCTCGGCGATGCGGAGCCCAACGTAGCCCAGTCCACCGGTGATAACGTAGACCCCACCTTGACGCAACGGCGATTCCGACAACTCCGTGGTGGCCAGCGGCTCGAAGTGCTGCAGCCATCGATGTCCCATTCGGTGGCCGACGAGGCTCGCACCGTCCCGGTGCATGAAATCAGCAAGTAGACCTCGCACCAACTGGGTCCGATCGGCGCCCTCGGCCTCCGCCGGATCGAGATCGATAATCTTCGTTGAGATCTGTGGCAGTTCCAGGGCCAGTGTCCGGCTCGCAGCGACGGCTAAGGCCGACCGAGGGACAAGCCGTTCCCCACCGGTAATGGCGCATGCGCCATAGGTCACCACGCACAATTCGATTCCCTTGGCACTGCGGCTCGCGCCGTGGGCGATCCCAACGGTGCTGGCGAGGTCCAACTCGCCAGCACCGTTGGCCAGGGAGGCCCAGAAATCAACAATACGTACCGGCGCTGTGGTCTGATGCACAGCGTCCAGTAGGAGGTCGTAGTGCTCCTTCCGCTCGGGAGCAAGCACGAAACTCATGGCGTCCGCCTGCCGGAAATCCGCGCCGGGGAGCACCACTGTCGGCTGGGCTCCATACTGCGAGAGGGCCTGCGCGAATTCCTGGGCGAGCGCCGAACGGTCCGACAGGACGATCCAGTGGTGCGTTGTCACCGCCTCGGGATCCAACCGCACCAGATCCACACACCGCCGCCAGCTCACTCCGTGCAGCAGACCCGTATTGGCCGGCTCCTCCGCGTCGCTATGGGGGTCGCTATGCGGGACGGGAAGTGCAGTGCGATTGTGGTCGACGGAAGGATCGATTGCTGGGGTGATGTCGGTCGTTGGGATCTCTTGCGATTCGGCAAGGAATCGAGGGATCGTCCCGGCGGGAGCATCCTGTCCGGGCCGCGTCTTCGGAGCATTCACCCAGAATCTTTCCCGTTCAAAGGGGTAGCCCAGCAGCGGCACGCGCCATCCCGTCTGCTCGGTGACCATGGCCCAGTCCATCGGAACCCCCTGTGTCCAGAGTTGGGCGATGGCACGATAAAGGAACTGTTGGTCGTCGTAAGCGGCATGGCGTTGTCGCATTGCCTGGAGGGCGATTGCGCCGGGACCCAACTGGAGCTGTGCGAGCTTGGCAAGGCCGTGGCTAGGCCCGATCTCGAGCAGCACTGGCTGGGTAGTGGCGTGCAGCTGGGTCAGGCCTTCGGCAAACTGCACGGTCATCCGGTTCTGCCGCACCCAGTAGTCCGGGTTGGTGGCTTGTTCGCTCGTGATCCAGGTGCCGGTGAGACTGGAGACGAACGGCAGCTGCGGTTCCTGCAGATCGATCTTGCCGAATATGGTGGCCAACTCATCGAGCACTGGATCAAGTAGCGCCGAGTGCACGGCACCAGGAGTCCGCAGCCGCTGGTGCGGTACCTTGTCTGCCGCCAGTCGCGTCTCCAGCTGGGCAATCTCGTTGGTCGGCCCGGACACGACACAGGATGTCGGTGCGTTGATCCCAGCCAGGGAGAGTTGCTCGGACAGGTACCGAGCGGCGCACTGCTGAGCGCCGAGCTGCACGCTCAGCGTCAGCCCACCCACCGAAGCGATCAGCCGCTCGCGTTCCGCGACCAGGGGCAGGACGTCCTCTAGCGAGAACACTCCGGCCAGACAGGCTGCGGCGTACTCGCCGAGGCTGTGCCCCAGCAGACCAGCTGGCCGCACACCCCGCGAGAGGAGCAACGTAGCTAGGGCGTACTCGGTGGCGACCACAGCCGGGTATGCCGCCGAACGTCGGGTGAGGCCATCGCCGTCGAGCAGCAAGGAGTCACCCGAAGACTTGTCCTGATCGGTGTACAACACCGAACGCAGGTCATAACCGAGTACCGGCTGCAGGATCTCGGCGCTGCGGTCAATCACCGCCCGATACACCGGTTCACTGCGATAGAGATCCAGGCCCATCTGATCGTAGTGGGCGCCAGCACCTGGGAACAGAAATGCCACGGGCCGATCGGTCGCTTCGGCCTGCCCTGTGTCCGGTTCTCCACCGAGCAGCATCTCGGCAGCCTCGTCCGTGCTGCGGCATACCGTGGTGCTGCGGTGCGGGAACGGCGCGCTCCGACACTGCAAGGTATACGCCACATCGGCGATGTCCAGCTCTGGATAGGCGCGCAAATACGCACCTAACTGCTCGGCCATGGCTTTCAGCGCGGCCGGGGTCTTGGCCGCCAGTGGCAGGATCGACCAGGATGGCGACCGTTGCGCCATCGGCCGGGGCGGAGCCTCCTGCACGATCGCGTGAGCGTTAGTGCCACCAAAGCCGAACGAGCTGACCCCGGCCCGCCGGGGCCCGTCGCCGGACCGCCAGGGGGTCGCGGTGGTGACGACCCAGAACGGGGTCTCGGCAAAATTGATCAATGGGTTGGGCCGGGCGAAGTTCAGGCTCGGCGGGATAATCCGGTGCTCGAGCGCAAGTACCGTCTTGATCAGACCGGCGACGCCGGCCGCAGCGTCCAGGTGACCGATGTTCGTCTTGACCGAGCCGAGAGCACAGAACTGCCGACGATTCGTGCTGCGGTCGAACGCCTCAGTCAAAGCGGCGATTTCGATCGGGTCGCCGACCTTGGTGCCGGTTCCGTGCGCTTCCAGATAGCTGATCTTCCCAGCGCTCACCTGGGCTAGCTCCTGGGCGGCAACGATGACCTCGACCTGGCCCCGCACGCTGGGCGCGGTCAAGCCAACTTTGCGATCGCCGTCGTTGTTGATCGCCGTTGCCTTGATCACTGCCCGGATGTGATCCCGATCGGCGATGGCGTCAGCCAAGCGCTTCAGCACGACCAGTCCGACACCGTTGCCGGCTGACATGCCCGCTGCGTCGGCGGAGAACGCCCTGCAACGTCCATCCGGAGAGTACGGGCCGTCCGGGACGTAGCGGTAACCACGGCGCAGCCCCGGGTTAAGCGCAGCGCCGCCGGCCAGTGCCATGTCCGCGCTGTAGTTGAGCAGGTCCTGGCAAGCCAGGTGCACCGCGACCAGTGAGGTCGAGCACGTGGTCTGCACATAGACGCTCGGCCCCTGCAGGCCGAGCTGGTAGGACAACCGGGTTGGCAACATACCCGGCGCATTCGCCATCCGCACGGCGAGATTGACCGCCGAGGCCGACGCTCCGGCCAGCCAGGGATACAGGTTGTCGAGGTAATAATGGCTCTCGTTCGCGCCCGCGTACACGCCGATGACGCCTGGGTAGCGACTGGCGTGATATCCGGCGTCCTCGAGCGCGTGGTAGCCGCATTCCAGGAACACACGCTGCTGCGGGTCAATCAACTCGGCCTCGGCTGGTGAATAACCGAAGAACGTCGCATCGAAATAATCCATGTCCGGGAAATCCGACTCAACCCGCACCAGGTACGGATCGTTCAACCCGGCCGGATCACCGCCTGCCGCCAGGTACTCCTCCTCGGAGATATCCCGAATGGATTCGCGACCGGCCTCGAGGTTCGTCCAGAATTCTGTTGCGTTACGGGCACCGGGGAACCGGCAGGCCAGGCCGATGATCGCGATGTCAGTGCCCGAGCCCGGCTCGGCAAGGCTGTTCGCGTCCTGATTATGCACGGTGATTGGTTTCCCTTCTCGGCGATCCGGCTGGCCGGCCTTGCCTGGCTCGGCGTTGTCGGCGGGCGCGTGCGGCAACCCGATCCAGCCCGTCGGACTTCTCCTCTGCGGTACCCAAGTGCGCCGCTAGCGAGGTCACGGTCGGATAGCGGTAAAGGTCGACGATGGCGATCTCGCGCCGCAGCCGCCGCGCCAGCAAGGTCTGCACCTTCAACAGCAGCATCGAATCCCCGCCCAACGCGAAGAAATTGCCCGTCCGGCTAACGGTGGAAATTCCTAGCACCTCCGCCCACGTAGCGGACACAGTTTCTTCAATTCGCCCGCAGGCTGGCTCGTTATCCGCTGGTTCCGGTTCGGTATCACGTTCCAGCAGCCACCGGACGCGGGTACGGTCCACCTTGTCGTTAGCGCTCAGTGGCAGGCGGGGCAACACCACGAAGCGGTTCGGGATCATATGTGCCGGCAGCCGTTCGGCGAGCCAGTCACGTACTTCTGCCGTGCGGATTGGAGCACCGCCGGTAGCCCGGCAAGCACGGAGTTGGATCAGCGCGGGGGTGCCCTCCTGATGCCATGCCTGCATTCGCTCGAAGCCGTGCTCGGCGAGTAGGCGACACCACTGCTGCGGTTCCAGCAGCGGTGTGCCGCGCTGTCGGCGATCGTTGTCCAGAGTGCTGAAACCTCGAGTCGGCAACGCGGCAGCGATCATCGCGAGTGGAGATAGTTCCGTCTGCTCTAATGCCAGCAACACGCCATGCGGAGTGAGCAGTTCCGCAGCCGACGCCACTCCCGCCGTGACCTGATCGAAAGCGTGCAGTGCGTTGTTGGCCAGCACCACATCAAAGTGCCGATGCAGTTGATCGGGTATCAGATCACCGGTCAGCCGGTGGAATCGTAACTGGTGCGGCTGGTTCGCCAAGCGTTGTTTGGCGAGAGTGAGCAACCTGGCCGAGCTATCCGCTAGAGTATAGTCGACCTGATCCGGCGGAAGTCGCTTCAGTAACTGAGCGGCGGTACGCCCGGTGCGGGCACCAAGCTCAACTATCCTTAGCGAACGTTCCAGAGAATTAGCGAGATTGTTGAGGGAGTCGGCTATATTACCGAGAGCGGACGTGGCTGCGGGAATCGTACCGATTAGCGCTTCCGGGGCCAGGACAGGGTCTTCCAGCAAGGTGAGCGCGTTGAGCTCACCGCAGAGCATGGCGACGAGGTCGTCCGCTTGTTCCGCGAGCCGGGTGGCCACCGGAGCGAGGGCCGTTCCGGTGGCCTGGGCGACCAGCCTGGGCCACCGTTCTGGTTCTGTAACGATGGAAAAGCGCGCCCCAGCGGCGACTCCACCCTCATCAACGGTGAGAACCTCGCGCCCGGCAAGCCAGGACAACCAGAGCTGGAATACCGGGCGCTGATCATCAGCTACTCCGAATTGTGTCGCCAGTACATTCAGCCTATAGCGTCGATCGGTGATCTCACATCGTCTGGTTAGCAGGTGGGTCAGCAATGCCTCGACTAATTCGGCCTCCGCGTCGGTGGCAGGCGGGGCGGCCTGGTCGATGCGCTGGGGCGCCAGTAGCACACGATCCAGCGCCGAGCACCATTGCGGTGCGGTAGCGACCCGTTCATGATGGCCGGGATGAGTTGTCACCGCGGCGATCAGTGTCGTGGTGCGCTCGCCAAACACAGCCACGATGGCCCGACCGATTTGTGGATGTGTTTCGAGTGTCGTTTCGATCTCACCGAGCTCGGTGCGGTGTCCGCGAATTTTGATTTGGTTGTCCTGGCGGCCGAGGAATTCGAGGGTGCCATCGGGCCAGTAGCGTGCGCGGTCGCCAGTGCGGTACCAGCGTTGCCCGTCGTGGAGCACGAACCGCTCAGCGGTCCGGCCGGGGTCGGCCCGATAACCGTGGGCGACCCCCATCCCCCCGATCCACAACTCGCCTGGAACCCAGTCCGGTCGATCCCGGCCGGACTGGTCCACGACTCGACATCGCACGTTACGCAGCGGCGTCCCGTACGGCACGGACCGCCAGCTCTCCGGGATCGACCGCACCTCGCAGACCGTGGAGTGGATCGCCGTCTCAGTGGTGCCACCCAGTCCGACAAAACGACAGCCAGGGACGGCTGAGGCCAGCCGACCAGGCAGATCGACGTGCACCCAGTCACCGCCGAGCAGGACCAGCCGCAGGCTCGCCCCAAGGTCGGCGCCGGTGCTCAGCACCATGTCCAGCAATGCAGGGACACAATTCAGTACCGTGACACGGTGCCTACGGATCAGCTCGCCCCAGCCCCGCGCATCGCGACGGGCTTCCTGGTCAACCATGACCACGGCGCCACCGACGGACAACGGTGCAAAGAGATCGAAAACCGAGAGGTCGAAGTCCAACGCCGAGATCCCGAGCGTGCGGTCTGCAGACCCCAGCACAAACCGCTCGATCAGGTCATCGATGGTATTCATCGCCGCGCGGTGGGGGACTTCCACGCCTTTCGGCTGACCGGTCGAGCCGGAGGTGAACAGCACGTAGGCAGACTGCTCGGGATCGACAGGAACCGGCGCAGTGGCCGGCTGTCCCTCGACGGCCTCGGCGAGTACCACCGGCACGACGTCGGGCGGCCATGCGATGCCGTCGCGGCCATCGGAGTCGGTGATCACCCACCGGGCCTGCACCGTGGTCAGCATGCTGGCGCGTCGTCGGTCCGGCTGTTCGACTCCGATGGGTACATACACGCCCCCTGCGGCCAGGATGCCGAGCACCGCCTCAACCTGCGCAACGCCCTTCGGCAGGGTCACTCCGACGGGATCGCCTGGCGCCACCCCGCGCGTCCGCAGCGCGGCGGCCACCCGCAAGGCACGATCGGCGAGGTCACCGTAGGGCAGTGCGCCGCGCTCACCCCAGAGCAGCGCGGGTGACCCCGGATTCTGGTGACTAATGGTGAAGAAGCCTTCGTGTAGTAGCCGACCGCTGTATGGCCCCGCGGTGTCATTGACCCGCTCTCGAGTAGCGCGCTGCCCAGCTGGCAACAGCTCGTCGACCGGGGTCTCCCAGACGCTGTCGCGCTCAGCCAGGCGACGCACCAGCTGCTCGAAGACGGCGAACATCGCATCCACGACGCCGTCGGCAAATTCCTGCTCCCGCACGTCCCAGTTCACCAGCAGGCCGCCACTCACTTCGGTGATCTGGGCATCCAGCAGCACCTGAGGACCCTGTGAGATGATCCATACCGGGTCGCCGAAGCTGCGCCGCACCGCCGCATCGAACAACTCACCCAGACTGAGCGCGCTGGTGAACACCACCGGGGCGAGCACCTGCTCGCCGTTGCGCCTGGTCAGGTCGCGTAATACCTCGACGCCAGAGTAGTCGGCGTGCGCAGCGTCGGTGTGCATCCGGGATTGGATCCGTCGTACCCGCTCGGTGAACTCCACACGCTCAGTGAGATCCACCTCGAGCAGCACGGAACTGGTAAAGTCGCCGACCAGCTTGCCCACATCCGGGTGCAGCGGCTCGCGGTCGAACAGCGGAACGTTCAGCAGAAACCGTGGCTGGGCACTCCAAGCACCGAGCACCTCAGCGAACGCGGTGGCCACCACCATGGCCGGGGTCAATCCCCGTTGGCGGGCGGCGTCGGTCAGCGCTGCACGCTGCTGCGCCGGCAACGTGAAGTACCGACGCGATACCCGAACCGGGCCGGTGCGCTTCACCAGGTCCGACCCGGCTACCAGTGGAAGCTCCGGAGCACCGGGCAGGTCGGGTAGTCGGTCCTGCCACCACTCGGCGGCCCGCTGGACCGCCTCGCGCCGTGACTCAGGGCGGGCCGCGCGATACTGACGGTAGCTGTAGCCCACCGCAGGCAACGTCACATCGGGCTGCTCGTAGAGCCAGGCAAGATCGGCTAGCAGTATCCGATAGCTCACCGCGTCGGCAGCCAGCATGTCGACGTCGATATGTAACCGGGTGCGCCCTCCGGGAAGCAGGCTCAGCGCGGTGGAAAACACCTCACCGTGTTCAATGTCGAGCATCTGGTGTGACAATGTGTCCCGGATCAACTCCAGCCGCGCCGTCGACTGTTCGTGGTCGAGGCCACGCAGATCGTGCACAGCGAGCCCGCGCCAGCCCGATGTCCTCTCGATCTGCTGCTGCCCAGCCGCGGTGAATCGCGCACGCAACATGTCGTGCCGTGTGACAAGTCGTTCGATCGCGGTTCGCAACCGGTCCGGATCGACGTCCGCGCCGTCGAATTCGGTGTACAGGTGAGCGGCTACCCCGCCCAGCCGGTGCCCTTTTCCTCGACCAACCCAGTAGGCGCGTTGCATAATCGCAAGCGGGAATTTGCCATCGGCATCGGACCCAATGTCGATGTCGATATCGACTCCAGTACCGGTCGCAGCAGCTGATTTGCGTGTGGACATCAGCTTTGACCACGCACCGATCGTGGGGTTCTCCGCCAAGTCGGCGAAGTTCACTTCGATCGCCGCCTGACGCCAGCGGCCGACCAGCTGCATCAGCGCAATGGAATCCAAGCCGAGCGCGAAGAGATTAGCATCCTCACCGATAGATCCGGGATCCTCTTCGACAAGATCCGCCACCGTCCGTCGCAGACTCTCGATATTCAGGTCCTGCTCGACCATCAACTCACTTCCTCTCGCCCGCTTGCCTTTCGTAGCACCAGAGCTGCGTCCAGTACGCCATTGCGAACACTGTTACGCACGTTCTCTGAGATAGTTGGCGAGGACAGCCATTGCGATTTTGCCACTATACCGGTTAGACAGCTGAAGATCGAAATATTTTCATGAGCTAGCCCGCCGTCTGCAGTGTCGACAAAGCTAGACTACGGCAAATGCTGGCATTCGTCATTGATCAGGGCGCAGAAGTTACGTTCCCGCTGTCCCAAAAATCTATCGACATAAAGTGCGTTCTCCTCGCGCCAGTTGATCTGAGGCGATCAAATATCAACGCTGCCTTACCTTTTAGGCTAGCCTAAGCTAGCAGACCATGAGGTTCCCTCGATCTAGTGAAAATAACTCGATTTTAATTACTCAAAGTATGCAAAAGTCGCCCTAGCTGGGCTATTTGGGTGTAGCGAAGATCAAGGCCATCTCGCTGTCCGGCACAGGACTTCGATGCTGGGCTGAGGCTGGAGTCCAACACCGACATCGCGATCATCGGACTGGCTTACTGGCCCCTCGGCGTCCCCGAGACCACGGAGATCTGATCTTGGATCCACGGCCACTCATCGCGTCATCAGCATGAATCACTGAAGCGCATCGAGTATCGAGAGATGCCGCAGGGTTCGAAGGAAGCCACGTCGCAAAGAACACTACGATATGTGAATGCTATCGTACCAATACCTCCTTGACTGATGCAATCCGGTGACCTAACGTTCCGCTATGGCTTCTATCGATTCTTCCTTTCTGGCTCAGCTGACGATTGGTCGTGAATTTTACGCCCCCGCCGTTGAGCGTGCCGTTGCATCCCTGAACCTTGCCGCTGGCGCACGCGTTCTCGATGCCGGAACCGGCGGTGGTGGTGCCATTCCCCCACTCGCTCGGGCTGTCGGGGCGACCGGAAGTGTGCTGGCTGTCGACCGCGACCCGACCTTGGCCGCCCTTGCCTCCGATTATGCAAAGGAGGCGGAGAACGCCGACCGCGTCACCGTCCAAGTCGGTGATATCATCAAGGTACTTGCCGACGCCTCGACCGCACCCGAAAATTCTTTCGACGCGATCTGGGCAGCCGATGTGGTCTATCCGGTGTATTTTGCGGAACCGGCCGATGTGATCCGGCAGATGGCCCAGGCTCTGCGCCCGGGTGGCATCATCGCGCTCTTTTATCCTAAGCACAACTACGCCACCTTCCTGCCTGGGTATCCCCTCCTTGAGCACGGCCTGCTCACAGCGTCAGAGATAAGCTGGGGTGCGCCTGTCGACGGCCCCCGGCATAGAGAACGACATCTTTCCTGGCTGCTGGATGCGGATCTCGAGGACGTGAGCCTAAAAGTATTCCCACAGGCCTATTTTCCCGTCGGTACCAACTCGACCGCCCGCCAGTTTCTTGAATTGGGCGTCTGGCCCATATTGCGTGAAAACGCGGTTAATTTCGGTGCTGAGGCTGGACTCTCGACAGAGGACGTTGATAAGGTCCAACGACTCCTCACCCCCGGCGATCCCCATTATGTCCTGGACGAACCAGGCTACTTCATCGTGCTTCCGGCCACCCTGTCGACTGGCAAGCGACCGGAAAATAGTTGATCAGTCAGCTTTACGGTTCTGTGTCGCGCCAGAAGAGAAGCTGGTCCGCAGCTTCTCGAGGTAGTCAAGGCTGCTGAATACGGCATTGGTGTCGCCGATGAAGTCGATGAAGCATGCCACCTCATCCACTCCAATCTCGGCGAGTCGCGTCAGCAGGCTTATTCCGTCCTCGACCGTACCGAACAGCCCACCTGTTTCAAAGTACCGATCAAAGGACTGTTTCACTAGAAAATTCAAATCCTCAGGGTTTATATCCTCAGGTTTGATACTCGGATGCCCGTCGCCCGGCGCACGTATGATGAGATCGATCGAATTACGCAGAAAATTACTGAATGGCTCCCGGACAACTTTTTTGACCTCCTCTCGGTTCGCGCCGAGAAAGGTGTGCAACATCAGCGCGACATGCCCGTCGTTTCCCGCGCCACCCTGCGCGCGAAAGGCCCGCCGGTAGATTGAGATCTTCTCCGCCAGACCATCCAGATCCTGTGCTAACAGGTTGGTGAGTACACCGGCGCCCAGCTCACCGGCATGCTGAAAGGTGGCTGGGCTGCTTACACTAGTCAGCCAGATGGGCACATCCGGTTGAACCGGCGCAGGATAGACCCGTACCTGCACATGGGCACCCGTACCATCAACCAGCTCCACATTCTCACCGCGCCACAGCCGTCGCACCGTCCCGACAGTGTCGGTCAATACCTGTCTGCGATTGGCATAGTTCTCTGGTCGCAGTACAAAGTCCACAGCATGCCAGCCGGAGGCGAAGGCGATGCCGGCCCGGCCGCCAGACAGGTTGTCCACCACTGCCCATTCCTCGGCGATCCGCACCGGGTGATGCAGGGGCGCGACCACGCTGCCGGCCCTGATAGCGATCCGCTCGGTGACTGCGGCTACCGCGGCTCCGGTCACAGCCGGGTTGGGGTAGGGACCGCCCACGGCATGGAAATGACGTTCAGGAGTCCAGACCGCCGCGAACCCGTGCGAATCGGCAAACCGTGCTCCCTCGATCAGCAACTGGTACCGATCGGTACTCGCGCTACTGTCATCAGCGAAGTAGAAAAGGCTGAAGTCCACGACAGCTCTCCTTAGAGTTAGTTTTTCCGGGCGGGGCGAGATCACCACCAGGCCAAGTCACGATGGTGCACAGGACGAACACGCCGAGACTCTCGATCACCCGGCAACGAAGATGAACCTCACGGCCGCGCCATACCTCTCCCTCCGGGAGCCTGGGCCTAGTGTGAGGGGCCCAGGAGTGTAAGGCAAGCCTCTCCTACTATCACCGGTCAGTGGTGACGAGTGTCCGACCAGGCAGCCCACAACGCGGCGTAGCGACCACCCGCAGCGACAAGCTCGTCGTGGGTACCGATCTCCACCACCTGCCCGGCTTCGAGCACGACAATGCGGTCGGCGGTGGCTGCCTGGGTGAGACGGTGCGCTACGACGAGACTGGTTCGTCCGGACAGCGCGCGCGTGGCAGCGATCTCCAAGATGCGCGCGCCCGCGCTACCGGCCTCAGCAGTGGCCTCGTCCAGGATGGCGACCGGTGGATCAGCGAGGACTAGCCGGGCCAGCGCAAGCTGCTGCGCCTGGGTCACAGTGAGCCGGTATCCGCCCTCGCCGACCACGGTCGCCAACCCTTCCGGGAGCGCCTGTACCCATTCCAGTGCGCCGACCCGGGTGAGTGCGGTGTGTAGTTCGTCGTCGGTCGCCTCCGGCCGGGCCAGCCGCAAATCATCGGCAAGCGGGCCGGCGAAGACGTGCACTTCCTGGGTGATCAGTGCGATGGTCTTTCGGGTACCTGCTGGGCCGAGTTCGTCCAGTGTGATTCCACCGAGACTGATTGAGCCGCTGGTTGGTCGGTGGATGCCGGCGATCAGTTTGGCCAGCGTGGTCTTGCCCGCGCCGCTCGCGCCGACCAGTGCGACGCGCTCGGTCGGGCCGATGTTCACGTTGATGTCGTGGAGCACCGGGTGAGCGGACAGGTAAGCGTAGTCGACATGGGCGACCTTGACCGAGCTGTCCAACGGCACCACCGGCTGTCGTAACTCAGCATGGCCCGGCAGGTCCGCGACGCCGACCAGCCGGGCCATGCTGGCCGCGGCGGCCATGGCCTCGTCGACGAGGGAGAGTGCGACGTTGATCGGGTCGAACAGGCCGTGGAAATAGAGGGCTGCGGCGGTCGCTGTGCCGACCGTGATATTCCCGTTGCGGACCAAGAGGAATCCGGCCACGAGAACGGCCGACAAGCCGATGAATTCCGCGAGGTTCAAGCGGCCGTAGAACCTGGTCGACAGCCGTATGCCGCGCATAACGAGATCCACCGCGGCCAACGAGCGCACGGTGACTTGGCTGACGTGCCTGTCCGCTATCCGATAGGCCCGCACGGTCTGGGCTCCGCCGATGGTGTCGAGTAACTGCTGCTGCACCGCACCCACCGCGACTCGCTGGCGGGCGTACAGCGGGATGGTACGGCGGACGTACCACCGCACCGTATGTACTTCGATAGGTATGATCAGCAGCGCCACCAGCAGGAATCGCCAGTCCAGCAGCGCCATCGCCCCCAAGGTCAGGACAATGGTCAGCACCGAGCGCCCCAGCTGCGGCATTGCCTTACGCACCCCGTCGGCAACGACCCTGACGTCGTTGGTCACCCGCGAGGTAAGGTCACCGGCGCCCACTCGCTCCACCTGCTCAAGGGGCAGCATCAGCGCTCGCTCCACGAACCGCTCCCGCAGTCGCGCGAGCGTGCCCTCGCCGAGCCGGGCGACGAGAGAGACCCCGACGGCGACCAGGACACCGGCGGTGACCGCGACCAGCACCAGCGCGATGACCGGCACGATAATGGCATCGGGAGGCTGCTGCTGTACGACGAGGTCGACGATATGGCCAAGCAGCGGCGCGGTCAGCAAGCCTACCGCAGTGGCGCTGACCAGGACGGTGAACGCACCAATGGCCAGCCATCGGTGCGGGCGCAGCATCTCACCGACCATTGCCCAGGTCCGGGCCCCAGTCGCGATGGGTAGCTGCTCCCGGTCCAGCGCTGACTCAAATCCCGAGCGCGAGCCATCGGATACTGCCACGGTCAGCTGTCGATTTCTCGCGCCGCAGCGTGAGCTGATCTGCGGGGTGCTGATGCATAGCGGTGATGCATCAGCTGAGCACCACCGCGCGGTAGCTGTCGTGTTCCCGGATAAGATCAGCGTGCCCGCCCTCGACCGTCACTGTGCCCCCGTCCAGCACCACCACCCGGTCGGTCACCGCCAGCAGAGCGGGACTGGTAGTCACCATAATTGTGGTGCGTCCCCGGCGGATTTCCCTGATTCCGGCAGCGATCCTGGCTTCAGTCACCGCGTCGACGGCCGTGGTTGGATCATGCAACAGGAGAACCGGTGGGTCGGTGGCCAGCGCGCGAGCCAACGCGACGCGCTGCCGCTGCCCGCCGGACAGCGACTGGCCACGCTCAGCGATGATGGTGTTGACGCCGTGCGGCAGGCTCTGCGCAACTTCGTCGGCTGCGGCGGCTGACAGCGCCCGCTCGATCTCAGCGCTGCCCGTTGCGCCCGGAACAGCCGTGACGTTGTCGATCAAACTGCCCTCAAACAAGTCGGTGTTGTGCGCGGCGACCAGGATCGCGGCGCGCACATCGCCAGGGTGCACATCTGACAGCACCACCCCGTCCAATTCCACCGAGCCCACCGCAGGGTCAGCATCACGGCTGAAGCATTCCAGCAGTGCAGCCGCGACTGCCGGGTCCAGTGCCACGACGCCAACCAGTTCTCCCGCTGCGATGTGGAAGCTCACGTCACGCAGCGCACCATGCGAGACACCGTGCAGTCTGACTCGCCCCTGGACCGAATCCGGTAGCCGACGAGTTCCTGCGGCTACGGCAGCGGGTGCGGCCAGCACGGATGCGACTCGGATCGCGGAGGCGCGGGCCTGGGCGAAGTAGCTGTTGACCAAGGCAAACAGTGACATGGGAGTCAGCAGGAACTGAGCCAGACCCACTGCAGCAACCAGGCCACCGATGCTGATGTCCCCTTGTATTGCGAGCCAGCCACCGACCAGCGCGACGACAGCGATGAAGACACCGGTGATCGCGAGTATCGCTCCATCGTGCCAAGCGTGCGCACGGGCCGTACGCAGGGTGGCGGCCAGTGAGCTCTGGCTGGTGTGCCGATAGCGGGTCACCGCCGCAGCCTCGGCGCTGATGCCCTTGAGCACCCGCAGTCCGCTGACCAGGTCGGCGGCGATACCGGCGGCGCGTCCCGCGCGTTCCTGCTCGACCTCGGTGCGCCGTTCCAGTGGCTTGCTCAGCAGATGGGCCAGCCCCAACAGCGGTGGGATGCCGAGCAGCACCAGCAGACCAAGCGGAACCGATACGTTCAGCAACGCCACGGCGCTGACCAGCAGCGCGGCGAGCGCCGCGATCCCCATGGGGAGCGCACGATTTACGGCACCGACCCGCTTGGCGTCCTCGGTGGCGATATTCACCAGAGCGCCAGACAATCGCCCGGCCTCAGCGCCACCTCGGGGATGGAGGACTCGCCTGGTCAATTGGATTCGGATTTCGTGTGCTGCCTGTTCAGAGGCTCGCTCCGCGGCACGCGCAGCGAATCGGTAGCTCAGGGACAGCATGGCGAACACCATCGCCAGTACTGCGAGCCACAAGATCAGTTCACGCCCGGATGCAGGGACGACGGCACGGTCAATGATCACACCGATGAGTACTGGGACCATGGCCTCGCCCGCCTGATAACTGATGCCAAGGACCGAACTGGCGGCCACAGCCCGCCACTGAGCTGTGATCGCCTTTCTCAGCACCTGGCCACCCGATGGCGCGCCGGCGTACAACCCCTCACCTCCGCATCTGCCGCCACATCGTGCTCCCGGCAACACTGCGCCGGTCGCCGACACTTCGATGGGGTCTGCCAGAAACCGGCCAGGAATCCAAGCTTCCATCTGGTCAACTACTGTCGCGCAATTGCTCGATGAGTGCTCGCTTGCTGATCTTTCCCGCCGCGGTCAGCGGCAATTGTTCAAGAAGGACCAGCTTGTCCGGGAGCTTGTAGGTAGCCAGGCCATGGTCGGCGAGAAACGCCTTAAGTTCTTTGAGTTTGGGACGCCGACCGCTGGCGACGATCACCGCGCAGACCAACTCGCCGAATGTCTGATCCGGCAGAGCGACGACCGCAGCCTGGGCGACGGCTGGGTGGGCCAGCAGATATTCCTCCACCTCCGTAGCGGACACATTCTCGCCGCCGCGATTGATTACATCCTTGACCCGGCCCTGAACCACCAGGTGCCCCGATGGCAACCGGAGCACGAGATCGCCGGTGCGGTAAAAGCCGTCGATGGTGAACGCAGTCGCGTTGTATTCCGGCATGCGGTAGTAACCCCGCAATGTGTATGGCCCTCGTGTCCAAAGTTCTCCGACTTCACCATCCTCGACGTCAGCACCCTCACTATCTACGATGCGCACCTCATCGGCTGGGGACATCGGGCGACCCTGGGTCATCATGACCAACTCGTCCGGGTCATCCAGACGGGTGTAGTTGAGCAGCCCTTCCGCCATCCCGAAGACCTGTTGGAGCTGGCAGCCGAGTCTTGGCCGCACCTGGCGAGCCAGTGCGGCGTCCAGCTTTGCCCCACCCACCTGCAATAACCGCAGACTGGACAGGTCGCGGCTCTCCCATCCAGTGGCATCTATCCACAATCGCACCAGTGGTGGCACCAGTGCGGTGATGGTGACTAGCTCCCGTTCGATCAGCTCAAACGCGACCTCGGCGCTCGGGGCCGGTGACATCACCACGGTGCCCCCGACCCCGAAGGTCCCGAGAATTCCTGGGCAAGCCAGTGGGAAGTTGTGCGCCACGGGCAGGCACACCAGATACACCGCGTCAGCAGTGAGCCCACACACCTCGGCGCTGGCCCGGGCGTTGTAAGCGTAGTCGTCATGGGTCCGCGGGATCAGCTTCGGCTTCCCAGTGGTCCCGCCGGATATCAGCAGCACCGCCACGCTTGCTGGATCGATCGGCGGCAGTGACCTCGGGTGCACTGAAGCGTTGGCCGCCCCAGGTACGTCTGCCAGTGCCGTGAACGCTCCGGGATCACCAGCCACTAGTACATGCCGCAGCGATGGGGCGCCTGCCTGCACCTGCTGCGCCAGTACCCGGTAATCGAACCCGCCGAAGGTGTCCGGGATCACGTAACCGACAGCCTCGGAAAGCTCCGTGAGGTGCTCAATCTCGACGCGCCGGTGTGCCGGCAGCGCGAGAACTGGAACTGCCCCGCACCGAAGCAGGGCGAAGAGCACCACAACGAATTCGACGGTGTTCGGCAACTGGACCACGACCCGGTCGCCGGCACCGATCCCGAGAGCCAGCAGGCCTGCAGCCATCGCGTCGGCTTGCTGGTCAAGCTCGGCATAGCTGACCCGGTCGGCGCCTGAGACCAGCGCCGTCTTGTCACCAGATCGCCGGGACCAGTTCCGCAACAACTCTCCGAGCGAGTCGCCCTGCCAGTACCCCTCGGCGCGGTAGCGTCGAGAGAACTCCGTGGGCCACGGCACACACCCGGGTAGCAGTGGCGATTCTCCACCTGAGCCGGCAGCCGCCAGTGGAGGCTGCCCCAGCGTGCGGCAGGCACTCTCAACCGAGGTGATCTGGTCAGTACCCGACACCGGCGACCTCCCGGGCATCGGCGGTAAGAGCCTGCACGGCCATCGGCACACTCCCTCTCGCCGCTCGCGGGTCGGTTCCGATCGCTGTCACCCTGGCAGCGAGAAACGACACCATAGCGATCAAATGAGGCTCTCCCGGGACGGAGAAATTCGTGTAGCCTATACTATTCTAGGCGAGGCTTACCTAACCTTAGCATGGGCGAGAGAGCTGCGTAAGTGGCTACGGAACGTGACAGCGACCGGGTAGGCCGTCGGCAGAGGAGGATCTTCTATGGCGCTCGGGCCTCCAACGTGAACGTGACATCGACTCACCTAGAGCCCAACGAGGTGGTGCGGGCGCGGGGCGCGCTTGCCGCTCCAGTGCTCGAACAGCATCTGTTCGCATTCCTGCTGGTGCAGTTTGCTGCGATCCCATTCACCGGGCTTTTGTCAATCGCGGTGCGCCGACGATGCCAGCGTCACGCTTGACTTTATACATTGTGCAGGCGGCGACGCTGAAGCGTTCATGTGCCTGTCTGCCCGCAACGCCAGCGATCTCGTTGTGGAGCAACAGTCGGCACCGTGGGCCAATGGGATGCCTGCCCACCCATTGCTGACCCACTCAGCAAAAGCAGATCCACGTCGAACCATCTACTGAGGAGGGTAAGGAGCAGTAACTTTCCTATGCTAACTTGAGATGAGGTCACTGGATGGTCACGTCGACATTGTTCCAACGCCGTTACGACGAGAACGATCTTCCTCGTTCTCTTGATCCCCTGCTTACTGCGGCACACTTAGTCGAGTCGAGCCCGTCTGGCACCTACGTGCTGTATGAGCAGGGTGGCCGGTGGTCGCTAGCACTGGGAGCGCTCGCTGAGATCACCCTGAATCGGTCCGAGATGGTACTGCGTACGGCGGCGGGACTTCACCATGCAATCGCTTGGCAAGAAAAACCTCTGAACCGGGTCGCCGAACTACTGGATCGGCTGCCTGTGATGGGGTGGCGCGCCTATGGCTGGGCAGGCTTCGAGCTGGCCTACGCCTGCGCCGGGCTCGATCTTCTTAGCAACGACACATTGCTCCATTTGATCATTCCTCAGGTTGAAGTGCAGCTGGACGCGGAGCGGACGACAGTACGCAGCACCGATTCGACAGCACTGCATCGGATCTGTGAACTTCTCGCCGTTCCTGTGGTACCGCGTATTTATGAGTCAAGCCCGATCGATGTAACGAGCATCGGCTGCGAAGACTACCACAATGCGGTCGCTGCCGTCGTGCAGGAGATTCGCAATCGCCGCATGCAGAAGGTCATTCTATCCCGAGTCGTCCCGGTGGAGCATCCTGTGGATCTTGTCGGCAGCTACGTCGTGGGTCGACAGCGAAATACCCCGTCGCGATCATTCCTACTCAACGTCGGAGGCGTACGCGCAGCCGGGTTCAGCCCAGAGATCGTCGTCCAGATAGACGAGAATGGTCAGGTCCGCACCCAGCCGCTCGCTGGTACACGTGCCATGGTGGACTGCGCCGAAGAAAATCAGCGGTTGCGCACTGACTTGTTACACGACGCCAAAGAAATCTTCGAACACGCTGTGTCGCTGAAAGCTTCCTGGGACGAATTAACCGGATTGTGTGTGCCGCACAGCGTCGTGGTCGACGACTTCATGACCATCAAACGGCGGGGCACCGTCCAGCACCTTGCTTCCTCGGTGTCCGGCCAACTCGCTCCTGGCTGCGGCCCGTGGCAGGCGTTTGCGACACTCTTTCCTGCCGTGACAGCCTCCGGCATACCGAAGAAAGCCGCGTACGAATGTATCCGCCGCCATGAACCTCAGATGCGCGGCCTATACAGCGGCGCCGTGCTCACCATCGACCACCGCGGAGTGCTGGACGCTGCCCTGGTACTCCGTACTATCTTTCAGCAGGACGGAAAGACCTGGCTGCAAGCTGGCGCCGGCATCGTCGAGCAGTCCGAGCCAGAGCGTGAGTTCGAGGAGACCTGCGAGAAGCTGCGCAGCGTCGCGCTACATCTCGTGGCACAGGCGTTGTGACCATAGATTGTGCGCGGACATCAAGACGCACCCTTAGCTTAGCGCAGTGGCGTTCTCGTCATCGAACGGATTTGTGGATACGGTGATGTTTCCTGTCCTATGGCCGGTCACTGAAAGGTGGGGCGGTGGGCCCGGGCCGGTGCGAGGTCGTGTGCGGGCGCATCACGGCGGGCGTCGAGGGAAGCGACGATCTCGCCGGCGCGGACTGCGATGTTGGACAGCAGCGTCGAAGACAGGCCGTGGCTGTGCTCTGTGGCGCCCTGCACATAGATGCCTGCGGTGATCGTGTCGTCGGTGGCGATGCGGTAGTCACGGCCGATCTCCAGGCGCCCGGCCGCGTCGCGGTGGCAGGCCCTAGCGAGGTCGCCGAGCAGGCGACACGGGTCGTCGGGACGGTAGCCCGTCGCATACACGAGGAGGTCGGTGGTGAGCACCTCGCGGGAACCGTCGATCATCGACTCCACGGCCAGCTCGATGCGCCCGTCCACCTCGACGGCGTCGGCGATGCGGCTGACGTTGTGGAAGCGCAGCCGCTCCCGGCCGGTGACTTTCTCGCGGTAGTGCCGGCGGTAGAGCTCTTCGATGAGCTGCGGGTCGACGACCGAGTAGTTGGTGTTGGCGTGGTAGCCCACCATCATGTCCTTCACCTCGTCCGGGGCACGGAAGAAGGCGTCCACGGCGCTGGGGTCAAACAGCCGGTTGGCGAAAGAGGTGTCGTCGGCGGAGCTGTAGCCATACCGCGCGAACACGGCGCACACCTCCGCGCTGGGAAAGGTGCGATGCAGGTAGTCGACGGCCTCGGCGGCGCTCTGCCCGGCGCCCACCACCGTCAGTCGCTCGGGCGCGGTGAGCATGGCGGCCTTGGACAGCAGATCGCAGCTGTGCCAGATCCGGGCTCCCGCGCTGACGCCCTCGGGAAGGTGCGGTCGCAGGCCGGTGGCCAGGACGACGTTGCGTGCTCGCAGCCGAGCGGTACCCGCGTCCGGCTGGCGGGTGACCACCTCAAGGCATTCCCCGGTCTCGCCACTGGCCACCGGCTCGATCCCGGTGACCTCGGTGCCGTAGTCGACCTGAGCGGCGAAGGCCGACGCGGCCCACTCCAGGTAGTTGTGGAATTCGATCCGGGTGGGGAAACAGCTGCCGTAGTTGATGAAGTCAACCAGCCGCCCCCGGTCGTGCAGATAGGACAGGAAGCTAAACGGATTGGTGGGGTTTCGCAGCGTAACCAGGTCCTTGAGGTACGACACCTGCATGGTGGCGTCCTCGATCAGCATGCCGCGATGCCAGCCAAACTGCGGCTGCCGCTCGACGAACCGGGCGGTGAGCGGATTGCCCGCGACTCTGGTGTTGTGCTCGTCGAGGGCGATGGCCAGGGCTAGATTCGACGGCCCGAACCCTACGCCGACGACGTCGAAGATTTCCCCAGCCGACGCGGGGGATGCCGGGGCGGAGTGCGCCATCGCCGTCCTCGGGTCCGCGCGGTGTGGGTGAGCTTCGCAAGGCGACCACCGTATATCCGCAGAATCCACGAGCGCCTCTCCTTGTCGCGAGCCTGTCGGTAGCCACGCTGCTGATCTGGGCGCTCGTGTTCGGCCTTGCGCTGGCCGCAGCCCACCATCACCGTCGCTGACCTACTCACTCAATGATATGGCAAACCTAACCTAAACAGAGGTGAAAATGGCTTTCATCCGTGGTGGCCAGGGATGACCTGTGGGCAACCCACGTGCTTGTCGGACTCTCTGCAGGGCACTGCTGCCTGGGCCGGCTCGCCGAGGCCGCCACACACGCTGCCGCCGCCGTTGAGCATGCGACGACACTCGAGTACGACGCACTCCAGGAGCTCGCTTACGCCGCGCAGGCTCGTACCGCCCTACTAGCCGGCGACCGCGAGACCGCGCTGCGTGCCGCGGCCAAGGCCCGCCAAGTCGCTGCCCCTGCCTGGCCGCTGACGTGGAACGATCCCCGCCTGCTGTTTGCCGAAGCCGAGCTGCTCAAGGGAAGCCCACGGCGGTGCATTGACCTGCTCCTTGAGATCGGTGAGGGCCCGCGGCTGCGCGCCGCCCCGCCGTCATGCGCCCGGAGATCTACGAGCTGCTCGTGCGCGCAAGCCTGACCGAGGGACGCACCCAGGATGCGATGTTGTGGGCTGAACACGCCGGCGCGGCCGTCGAGAACAGCAGGTTAACCGGCGGCACCGGCTTTGCACACCTCGCCTACGCGCAGGCGCTACTAGCTGGGAAGCCAGCTACCGCCGCGATAACTGCCCAGGCCGCGGCCGACGCCTTGAGCCGGGCTGGTCGGCGCGTCGAGCGCACCCGCGCCCGCCGTGTTGCGGGCCGC
>JALZHU010000462.1:297-2793 GCA_030860695.1 Actinomycetota bacterium | reverse complement strand
TAGGCGGTCGTGCAACGCCTGGTCGAAGGTGGCGGCCGAGGCGGCCGGCCCGTCGGTGTGGGTGCGGTCGCTGCCGCATCCCGAGGCGATGAGCAACGCCAACAGCGCGGCACCGGCGACGATGGAGTGTCGAGAACGACGGTGCAGACGGGTCATGACCAGTTGGCCTCCAGCGTCGTGTGCGATTGCTCGTTTTGGACGGTGTCGGCAGGTCGGTGGTAGCGGTTGACCAGTTCGTCGTAGGGCAGCGGCTTGGAGAAGAGATAGCCCTGGGCGCATTCGCAGCCGGCTGCGGCGAGCCAGTTGGCGGCATCCGCGGTTTCTACGCCTTCGGCGGTCACGCGGCACCGCAACCCGTCGGCGAGCCCGATGAGCGAGCGCACGATGGCACGGTCCCGCTCGTCCCGCTCCAGATCCATGACGAACGACTGGTGGATCTTCAACTCCGCGATGGGGAGGTTGCGCAGCTGTGACAGGCTTGTGTAGCCCTCGCCGAAATCGTCGATGCTGATGGCGATCCCCTGGCCCGCCAGCGCCGCGACAGTCTGCGCGGCGGCGACCGCGTCCGCCGCCAAGGCGGTCTCGGTGATCTCCAGATGGAGCTGGTTCGCCGGGACGCCGAACTCGGCCAGCAGCTCCGCTACCGACCCGGGGAACACCTCGACCTCAAGGTTGCGCGCCGACACGTTCACTGCCACCGGCCATGGCAGTCCCAGGGCCGTCCAGGCGGCGTGGTCGGTGAGGGCACGCCGCAGAACCCACCTCGTGAGGGGGTCGATGAGGCTGGACTGCTCCACGGCCGGCAGGAACTCGGCTGGAGACAGCAGCCCGCGTTGCGGGTGGTCCCAGCGCACCAGAGCCTCGACGCCGCAGATCTGGCCGGTGGCCAGCTCCACCTTCGGCTGGTAATGCAAGACCAGCTCGTGCTGTTCCAGGGCCCGCCGCAGCTCGCCCTGCACGATGAGCCACTGGGTTGGGTGCGTGGCGGTCGCCGACTCATAGACGACGATCCCGGAGGTTCCGCGTTTTCCCTGGTACATCGCGGCGTCGGCGTGCTGGAGGAGCAGTTCGACGGTGTTGCCGTGGGCGGGGTAGAGCGCGACCCCGAAGCTCGCCTCGATGCTGAGCGGGACCCCATCGAGCACGATCGGGGTGGCCAGCTCCTCACGCACCCGGGCGAGCAGCTGGAGGGCATGCGCGGCGTCGGGGATGCCAGGCAGGATCATGCCGAACTCGTCGCCCCCCAGCCGCGCGACGGTGTCATCGGTGCGCAGGGACGCGGGCAGCCGCTGGGCCACGACGCGCAGCAGCTCGTCGCCGGCGTGGTGGCCGAGGGTGTCGTTGACGTCCTTGAAGCGGTCGAGGTCGACGAGGACGATGGCGCCGTGAGCGTCGCGCTGGCCGCGCTCGACGGCGTCCTCTGCCTGTTCGCGGAACCACTTGCGGTTGGGTAGTCCGGTCAGCGCGTCGTGTAGGGCCTCGTGCTGGTGCCGGGTGGCGTGGCGGCGCAGGCGACGGGTCGTCGACCAGGCGATGAACGCCAGCACGGCATACAGCGCGGTGAGCCCGGCGGCCAACCGCCAGTAGGTGCGGCGCATCTGCGCTTGGACGTGCCTGGCGATGGTGCTGTACGGCAGATAGAGCTCCAGCACGCCGGTCGACTGGCCGGTGGCCTTGGCGACGACCGGCTGCAGCACGCGAATCACCTGACCGTGGGCGCCGTCAGGGTCCTGGACGATGGCGACGTCGGTGCGGCCGACCGCGGCGGCGCCGAAGGCAGGATGTGAGGTGGGCAGGGCGCCGGCGGTGGACCCGTTGTCGGAGAACACGACCCGCCCCCGGAAGCCGCGGAGGCGCAGCCGGAGGACCGAACCGTGGAAGATGGCCAGGTCGGTGGCGTCCTGGAGCCGTTGGCGTTCCGCGGCGGTCAGCTGCTGGTCGAGATCGGTCCCGGTGAGGGCCGGCGCGATCGCCATCTCCTCGATCACCGCGGCTTGCGCCCGGCCCTGCTCCAGCCCGCTCTCCAACGCCTCCTGCTGGGCACCACGCACCAGCACGGCGCCGAGCAGCACCACCGGGACCAGGCTGGCCGCAGCATAGGCCGCGAACAAGCGCGAACCCACATGCGGCATGCTCTTCGAGGGCTCCTGCATACCTGTTTCTATCGGCCCCCCGACCAGGCGCATGAGGGCGCGGGCCTGGTCGCTGCACCCGTCACCCGGCATCTGGCGGTCGGGCCCCTGGCCGCCAGGCAGCGGGGCACACCCCGTAGTGGCTCGAACAGCAGGGCGTAGTAGGCGGCTGGTGAGCGGTCCGCGAACGCAGCCAGATCCCTCTGGAACCGACCAGACCAACACGGAGCAGGCTCGTGATCGGATGGTCGCCGCTCGCGGTCCGGCTTGGCGGCGCCGCCTCCTGGTGCCGGCTCAGTCGTGGGAGGCGGCCGGTTGCGGCTGTGTGGCCAGCCACGCGGCCAGCTCGGCCGCGGGCATCGGC
>JALZHU010000462.1:0-287 GCA_030860695.1 Actinomycetota bacterium | reverse complement strand
CCAGCTCCTGCCAGGTCGCTTGGTCCTCGACGCCCTCGGCGACCACCCGCAGGCCGAGGTTGTGGCCGAGATCCACCGTCGAGCGGACGATCACCGCGTCGCTCTGGTTGTCGCGCAGGTGCTTGACGAACGAGCGGTCGACCTTCAGCTCGTCCACCGGAAGGCTCTTGAGATACGCCATGGAGGAGTACCCGGTGCCGAAGTCGTCGATCGCCAGCTGCACGCCCAGCGCGTGCAGGCGGTTGAGGATCTCCAGGGCCCGGGTCGGATCGGTCATGATCGAGCTC
>JALZHU010000461.1 GCA_030860695.1 Actinomycetota bacterium | reverse complement strand
ATCAGCATCAACGGCTTCGCCCTCCAGCAGGGCGTTCCGGCCACCGGCGAGATCATGCAGTCTTCTAGCGCTGGGCTGTCCGGATCACAGGCCTCAACACAATCCGACCAGCCATAACAACACGCTCTGATCTCCGGCCCCTCGACCAGCATGGTCTGGTTCTTATGCTGACACGTGAGGTCCACTATGGTGTTTGATCTGCAGCTTTGTCGTGACAACTGTGTCAGTGTGCGAACCGCAAGCCATGATCAGGACCGGTTCTGGTCATCCTGGTCAGTGTGAGCTGTGATCAAGGTCAGCGGGTGTGGTGCCTGTGGTGCCTGTCACTTGCCGCGTGGTTTTTGGCCCCGTGTAGAGCGCGGCGGTCGTGGAACGCGTAGGAGGCGAGTTCGTCAGCTTGCAGCCGGATCGCGACCTGCTGGCCTGGATCCAGACTCTGCTCTTCAACGGCCATCCCGACCTAGCCTGGGTGTCGCGCCTTGCGTGGATTCTTACTGGCGGGTCATATTAGATATCTTGTAAAGATAGTCCTTCTGACTGCGGTGTTCCCGTAGATGGCTCGGTAGCTGGGATACCGGCCATGCATCGTCAGTTTGGCGAGTGCAGTCGTGTCCCAGCCGGCTGTGATGATCCGGACGTCGAGAGCACCGAGAGAAATGCGATGACTGCTCGGTTGACGGGGAAGGTCGCGCTCGTGGCGGGAGCGACGCGGGGGGCCGGGCGTGCCATTGCCGTGGAGCTGGCACGAGCGGGTGCCATGGTGTACGCCACGGGTCGCAGCACCCGCTCGTCGCGGTCGGAGTACAACCGGCCGGAGACGATTGAGGAAACCGCCGAGCTGATCAAGGCCGCCGGGGGAAAGGGCGTCTCTGTCAGGGTGGATCACCTCGAAGCTGATCAGGTGGCGGCGCTGGTGCAACGGATCGACACCGACCACGGTCGCCTGGACATCTTGGTCAATGACATTTGGGGCGGCGAAACGCTCTTCGAGTGGAACGCCAAGCTGTGGGAACACAACCTGGACAACGGTCTGCGTCTGCTGCGCCTGGCCATCGACACCCATCTCATCACCAGCCACTACGCCTTACCGCTGCTCATCCGCCGGCCGGGGGGTCTGGTGGTGGAGATGACCGATGGCACCGCCGACTACAACGCCAGCCACTACCGGGTGTCTGCGTTTTATGACCTGACCAAGATCGCGGTGCTGCGGTTGGCGTGGAGCCAGGGCCACGAGCTGGCCGACTTCGGCTGCACCGCGGTGGCGCTGACGCCGGGGTGGATGCGTTCGGAGATGATGCTCGACCACTACGGAGTCAGCGAAGCCAACTGGCGTGATGCCCTCGCTCGCCCCGCCCAGCCGCCGTACCCCGACCCTGGGCACTTCGGCATCTCCGAGACACCGACGTTCACTGGACGGGCGGTCGCTGCCCTGGCCGCCGACCCTGATCTCGCCCGGTGGAACCAGGCCTCCCTGTCCTCGGGGCAGCTTGCACGCGAGTACGGCTTTGTTGACATCGACCGCAGCGCCCCAGACGCTTGGCGCTACCTCCTCGAGGTTCAAGACGCCGGCAAACCTCCCGACACCACCGGATACCGCTGACCGATCCCTCTACGTCACAGACCGCGCCGATGTGTCAAGGCTGACCAGCAGACTCGAACACAATCACGTAAGGCAGCCTGGCTGCCCCATCCCCGCCCGGCGACTGAATACCTATCCATCGACCCCGCTATCATTCATGCAGCGACGGTATGACCTGCGAGTCCACACTGTGGATCGTGTGCCGGGTGAGCTCGGGTAACCACTTAGTAGCCGCGATGGGTGTGGCCTATGAGCCCGAACTGTGGATCATGGCCGGGTGGTCCGGGTGGATCAGCTGCTGTGCAAGTCCAGTACCGGCGCTGCAAGTCCTTGAGTGCGAGGCCCTGGGCAGCGTGTCGTAGTCGTGATCTTCAATGAGTGACGCTCAGCACGGGAGTAGTCCACGCCGTAGACGTTGCAGACCAGCTCCATAGCCTGCACGGCGTCAACCCAGCGATGATCGTAGTGAAGTTCATCGAGGACCACCTGCCACGCGACGGGTACCGACAGGACGGACCGTGATCTCAGGGCGTAGTGTCTCATTATTGACTTTCCGCTTGCTGGAGCGCGACTCGTCCACGTGCGACCTTGGCAAGGATTCGCTCGGCGGTGGCGGTCCAGACGAATGGTTTCGGGAAGCTTATTCACAGGCCGCAAAGAAGCAGAGTCCGATGATGGCTTGTAGCATGCTTTGGTATTTTTCTATCGGTGCCCGGTACCGGCCGCCTTCTTCGCTGAGCATGCGCCATGTCTTGAGGTGCGCGATGGCGTGTTCTGCGGCGGCGCGGATTGTGCTGAGGGCGGTGTTGAACTCGGCCTGGCTGGTGCTGAGATCGGCACCGGGGAGTCGTTTGACCGGGACGAGCTCGATACCCGTGACGCCGACATAGCCCAAGTCGGCCAGGGTGGATAGGTCGGTGAGCGCGGTGGCCAGGCCGGAGGCATCGAAGGGGCACCGTCAACTTGGTCGTCTGCCTTGTGGCTGGGAGGATCACGGGGTTGCTCGCAGTGAGGTGGGAGGGGCTGGGCTGGTGGGGGTGGCGGTGCTGTCGTATCGGGGGTTTCGCTACCTGATAGAGATCGTCAGCCATTGCGTGTGGCTTTATCACCGCTTCCCGCTCAGTTTCTGCGAGGTCGAGGAGATGATGCTGGAACGCGGGATCGTGGTCTCCCACGAGACGGTGCGGCAGTGGTGTGCCAAGTTCGGCCAGACC
>JALZHU010000222.1 GCA_030860695.1 Actinomycetota bacterium | reverse complement strand
GAGAGATGATTTCTCTCTCCTCGGCACGAATCTCCGCACCCCGCACTGACAATGACTCCCTTCCCTCTGCCAACAGGGACAATATGCTATCAATCTCGATGGTGCACTCACCCTATGACACCAAGCCTTGGTGAAGGTTTCATAAATGATTTCGGGTCCAAGGCTAGCCCGGCGGTACTTTGGGAGACATTCACTCGCTCTCGCGAGCTGATGAGAAGGTTTGCCGAGCAGCCATTACCGGAATTCGATACCTTCCGTCAAGCGTGCCGGTATCAGAGTCTGCAGGCCGACAGATACCTTGCCAAAAATGATATCTCGCTCGGTCGCCGCTCTCAAATTGATAAAGCAGAATTCACGAGCATCGTCAACCTCAGTGACGAGACCGTGAAGCAGCGCATCCGAGAAGCGCAGAGTGAGATCGACGATGCCTTTGTTGATGCATGGACAGAGTTTACAGTTCGTCGCCGAGTGCTGATCACCGTTGACACCTTCCAACTTGTCGCCGACGATGAGATGGGTCACTGGATGATCAGGCTCGCAAAGCGCTTACCGAACACCCTAGTTGTGTTGGCGCGAATTCCATTGGAGTATGCGCCTTGGGGGGAATCTGCCGGATTGCACCGGATATTTCTTCCTAGTTTTACCCTTGAGGAGATAGCCGACTACCTTGGTCAGCGTTTTCGCTCTCGGTTACGACCCGGTATTGCGGAGATTGTGCATTCTTTCACGGATGGCCACCCAGGCGGGGTCGCGCTAATAGCCGATCTCATTATGGAGAAGGGTGAGACTCATCTCTCTTCACGGGATTTACGGCGGATTTTGGACCGGCTACCAGCCGACCCGAACCAGCGTTGGGCCGAGCTAGTCAGGCTCATTCTTGACGCAATTCAGAATCCGCGCCTGCGCCGCGCCGTCGACGCCATCGCATTGATGGCAACCTTCGACGCACCGCTTCTCGGTCAGCTCATTGGTACTGATGCCACACAAGACTCGGATGTTAGTGAAGTGATCTCTGAACTGCAAGTCCTCCGACTTCTCCAGCAGCTGCGAGACCTTTCAGGGAAGCCTTCCGATAAATTTCGGTTGCACGAGTTTATTCGATTGTCGGTGGCAGCTAAGTTGCGGACTGTCGATCCCCAACGCTGGCTCGAGGTGCATCGTGTGGCCGCTCAACACTACTTCCGGCTGCTAAGACGCTGGGAGGAGGATCCCTATAATTCGTACGGTGCTTGGTACCGCTTTGAATACGCAGACTGGCAGGAGTACAAAAGAGATTGGCTGCAACACGCTGGGATGTCGTTAGATCAGCCTGCCATGACCCGTACCCGCTTCACACTTGTTTTCTTGGAAGTATTTTGGTGGTGGGGACTCTATGCTCCCTTTCCGTTCAATCGCCGTCTTTTGGAAGAGTGGAGCCGGACTTCCACAGCTTGGGAGCGCCGACGGGTTACCACACCCATGCGCATACAGGCCGAGAAGACAGAGGATGGCCAGCTCCTGGACGCATTAACTTACCTTCTCAATAATTACCCCGTCAGTCATCTTAAGCCTGCGGGTGCGCCGTGGGATGAACTTCGCCAACAGTTACTCCTTATACGTCGGCTCTGCGGGCTACATAGGCCTGCTATAGAGACAGCCACGCCCGAGGAACGGTTGGAGAGAAGCCGGACTGATGCATTAATTACCATTCTTCTCGCACATACGCGACGTTTCGCAAATCCGGCAGACTCCAAGGCTGAACAGTACTATGAAAACGCGATTGCGACCCTTCAAAGCCTGGGTGACCGATGGACAGTTGCGTGGCTTTATTTCGAGCGTGCTGACCTGGCGTTGGAACGAAGGGACCTTAAACAGGCAGTCGATCTCGTAACTGAATCCACGGTGCGCGCGCGTGATCTGGCATTAGCCACTAATGAATGGGATCATGAGTTACTCGCAAACATGTACCGCCTGCGCGCCGACGTAGACTGGCTGGCCAATGAGACGGATCGTGCTGCGGTTGGATACGGTAGAGCCATCATCAACGCATATCGGTTTCAGGGTGATCCGCACGCGCCCGACGAGTACACCCAACAGTTTTATATTGAAATCATCACTCGCGCTGCACAGCGGATCGCTGCGTTGATCGACCGTCCCACCCACCAACGGAGCTTTGTCACGACCATGATGCGTGAACTCCGTGGCTTAGCGACTCTGGCACTCTCCTCAGGCTCAGACATCGGAGGCGATGTCAATGCAATACGGGAGCAGTTATTCCCTCGCGGCCCCGCGGATCACGAGCTCTACTCGGAGGATTCTAATTTCATGGCTAATTGGAGTGTTTTTAATGAAGAGCAGGTCGATCCTATAACGCTGCTTGCTTACATCATTGGCGCCACCAGGGGACTTTGACTACTGTCTACTGACTGCCAGGTCGAGCCGGTTCACCAACCAATGTTCTTGCCAGATTCTCTCCTCGGTATATGGATCGGTCGATTCAGTCGAGCTTCGTTGGTTGGCAGCCCGTGCTGCAATATAGGCGACAGAAGCGACGGGATATGCATCGATAGCCTCAACCGCATCGATGACATAGCCACATAGCTTCATCGCTTGGCGTGCCCCTCGAATTGATGCCAACTCTGCGCACCTTTCCACTGTCTCGCGCCAATCCGTTGGCGCGGATTGCTCCGCCATGTGTGTGAGATGCTCAGCCTCGTCGCACAGGCCGTGGTCGTTCAGTTCCGCCGCCGCGTGTCCCACGGTGCGCAAGGCGCAGGCCACAGCAAGCTCTCGCGCTGTATCTGGGGTCCAGTCCGCAACCGCTCTAACGAGTCGGGCCCGTGCAGCGACAACTTTATGAGGTGCTTGGATTACAGGCGGCGCCAACTGGACCTCCCACAGTTCGTCGCTTAGCCAATATGGCAAGTCCGAGATGCGACATACATGGACGCCAGTCTGACATGTCGAGGGCTTTGCCAGTTCGCTCCACTCTGTTGGCTCCCATAGATAGCCGGTGAACGGACTTTTCCGATTCTCTCGAAGGAACTTCCAATAGATCACCGGGGTCGCCACCTCCTTATTTTCCAATGATCTCTGCCAAGCTTCGCCGCATCTCGACATCGGGTGCGGCGCTAAAAGCACTGTTTAACGCCTCCAGCGCGAGCCTCATTTTTTCATTCTGTCGCAAACACGGGGGCAAAACAATAGGTGCTGCTCATAAGCATCAAGGTCGCGTTCCGTCATGTCTCCGTCGCGCCACCTGCTGAGCAACCCAAAAATGACCTGGCAATTAACGTCGGACGCCTGCATGTCACTTCTTTTCCTTGTCGGTTTGCGTGACCTGGTCATCGATGGCGCACACGTATGCTTCCCGAGCGGCGTCAAGTAACGCGGTCTGGTGTGACTCGTCACGCTGTATGATTGACTCTACTTCGGTCGCAGATAGTTTCGCGGCATCGCGCAGTATAAGAATAATTCGCGGAACGATGGGGATACAGTGGAGAGCTCGCAGAACGACATCGGCCGTGAGCTCTGCCTGGACCGGCCACGCCGGCGGTTCAATCTCCCACCATCCAGCCCAACGATCGTCCTCTGGCGGTAGGAAGGAATAATGCCTCGCTGATGTTACCTTTGACTCGTCCAGCTGGTTGCGATCTTGCAGCACGGTGATCACCTGCGTGAGCAGCGCGGCGCGCAGCCCGCAGGTGATCCGCCCCTGCACAACGTCTGAAATCAGTAGTGTCCAAGCGTGTGCGACGGCGTCGCCCGGCCCGCCGGCTCCTGCGAGAGCTCTAGCAAGTAGATCAGCCAAGGTATGATCGCGGCTGACCAGCTCGTCAAGCGTCTGAGCGTCCCCTCCGCGGATTCGGTCGCATTTTTTTGGTCCAAGTTAGGCATGCGACGGTGCGCCTCCGAAGTAGCTGTGAGGCACGTCGTCGACCCGTGATAGCGGCCACAATGGGATCTTCTCCGACCATGCCCGAACTTGATTGCAGAGCGCTAAAAATTCCGGATCCCGCTGCTTGACCCACTCGCCCTCGCATAATGCAAAATATTCGTCTAGAAAGGTTAGAAGTGACGCAGTTGACACCTCCTCGAGTCCTGGGTCAAGACAAATCAATAACAATCCTCGAACCCGCGCCAACCCGCGACCTAGCGATGGCTGGAAGTACCACAGCGGTAACAGCTTAGCTCCAATCCGATCGTAAAACCTCAGCCGCGCCATAGGATCGCCACGTCGCCCAGCCTTATGGTACCGAGGATCCTCGATTTCAGCGAGTGTGACCGTGGGCCTGCAAAATTTGCGCCACGTCGACTTTAAACTATCAAGCAGCGCGCTGCCCACGCCCTGCCCACGGACGTTAGCCCGCACCGCTAAGTATGTTAACATCATCACTCCGCTGGCAGCATAATGTTCACCTAGGGCACCACCAATTGGTTCGCCATCCTGCAGTGCGATCTTGCCATCGAAGCCAGGTAAAGGCCTTAGGTACGCGCTCCGAAGAGTCTCCAGGTCGTTGAGTTCTTCTGGGAGAAACGCTGGTTCGAGTACCTCACGGTAGAACCTGTTGAACACTTCCTCCCCGACGTCGGCGCACGCAGCGAAGATGAACCCGCCCCGCTCGGGCCGGTCGCCAGGTTCTTGATCACTATGCGCTCTCATAGGACTATTGTGGCCCTCTGCGGCTCGCTTGACCAGCCCAGCAAAAAGACCCGATGGGTTATAGTTTCGGCTTGGTTTGGCGGGCCGATTCGCGACCCGCTGTTGATCGAGGATTTTTTCATTAAAACAACACTCACATGTTGCACGTCAGGAGTGTGATGCATCAGCGCCGTTACGCGTCGCTGTACCGTGTGGGTACCGAAAACCTCGGTTCCCTCATGCGACCTGCTGATATTCGTTGATCAAGCCCCCGAGGAGGCGGGTACGTCGCACCTGCTCTGGTGGTGGTCTGTGGGTGTGTTCGGGCTTGTCGGGTGGTCGTTGGTCGAGTGCGCGGTGTGGCCGATGGGTGTTGTAGTGCCTGAGGTAGATCATCAGGACTGTGGTCAGATGTCGGCGGCCGAGGATGAGGATCCGGTCAGTGCATTCGCGGCGGACGGTGCCGATCCAGCGTTCGGCCACGGCGTTCGCGCGGGGCGCGCGCACTGGCGTGCGGATGATCGTGATCTGTTCCGAGGTGAACACGGTATCGAACCCGGCGACGAACTTGCTGTCTCGATTGCGGATCAGGAAACGCAGCCGATGGACCCGATCACCGAAATCCATGAGCAGATTGTGGGCTTGCTGGGACACCCACGATCCGGTCGGGTGGGCCGTGACACCGGCAAGATGCACCGTGCGAGTGCCGAGCTCGATGAAGAACAAGACGTAGAGCCGACGGAGAAATACCGTGTCGATGGTGAACAAATCGCAGGCCACGATCGTAGAGGCCTGGGCGGTGAGGAACTCGCGCCACGTCGGGCCCGCCCGACGTGGCACCGGATCGAATCCAGCCCGTTTGAGGATCTGCCATACGGTCGAAGGCGCCACCCTATGCCCAAGCACGGCAAGTTCACCATGGATGCGTCGGTAGCCCCAGTCAGGGTTCTCGGTAGCGAGCCGGCACACCAGTTCCCGAACCACCTGTGCGGTGGGCGGACGGCCTGGCGGCTTGGTGATCATATACGTCCACTTGTGGGCCACCAGTTCGCGGTGCCAGCGCAGCAGCGTCTTGGGCTGTACGAAGAACACTGGCCAGTGCACCCGGGGGAGTGCAGCAGACAGTGCGGCCAGCACGGCCCGGTCGGCCAGGCGCAGTCGCGGACGGGCGACCTGGCGGCGTAGCACGCTGACCTCATGGCGGAGCACCAGGAGTTCGACGTCTTTGCTCGCGTCGGTCCAAGCCAGGAGCACCAACAACTCGACCAATCGGCGAGCCATGAGATACACCAGCGAGACGATCACGGCGGGCGTCCTGCCGGACCCCTCCGGCCGCGTGGCCGTCACCTCTACCGCAGGTCATCGACGCGGAACCGAGGTTTTCGGCACCCACACCCAGCGGCGCAGCGTCTCCGGCGTCATCCCCAACCGCTTCGAAATCGCGGTGATCGCCGCCCACTCCGTGTCGTAGTCGCCCGCGTGCTCGGTGACCAGGCGCACCGCCTTCGCCTTGGTCTCAGCATCGTACTTGATCGACATCGCGTGATCCTTCCCTACGTGGAAGGTGTGCACGAAACCCGGGATGGTTCATCGAGAACGCGATTGTGGGTGTCGACTTGGCCGATGATAAGCAGGCCGCTGTCGTTGCCGACCATGACTCTCGGATGGTGGCGCGGCGGCGCGTGAGGTGTCGAGCGTAACTGAGCTATCGAGCGGGCGCATGCCGCGGGTTTGGGGTCGGTGACGGCGGCGTGCGAGCCGACGTGTCTGGTCACTAGCTGGGGCTGCAAGTGGTGTCTCCAGTAGCGTCGTCGAAGTTCCCCAGTTGGGACAATGCCCATCTCTGCTATGCCGAAGGCTTATCCGAGTTCGTCGACTAGCCAGCAAGCAACGGCTAGGAGCTCGGGGCTTGGCCGGACGAGGTCGTCGAGTGCGGCGGCAATGGCAGGTGGAGATTGTCGGCTTGCGCGACGGTGGACGATAGCCTTAGTCGGTTGGCCATGCATGAACATCAGCACGTGAGGGAGCGGTTGTGGTCGCTGGTCGGCGTGGCTGGTTCTGGATGGCCGTGGGTGTACTCGTCGTGGGTGTGGTGGTCGTGGGGTTCGGCGTGCTGTTCCTGGTGATGGGATTGGAGGACGCTGACAGGGTCAGCAGCGGCATCGGCGCCGCCACAGGCCTAATTGGGCTCGTTATTGCAGGTATTGGCACCCTACGTACCCGAGCCGCGAGAACAGGTGGTGGTCACGAGACCGGACAGCGAGGTATAGGGGCTACGGTAGGTATGCGTGCAAAGGCCTCCGACCATGGGCGTGTGTACCAGGCCGGGCGCGATCAGCACATCCAAAGGTGAACGCTCGAAGGGGATGGTTTCCGCACCGTTCCGGAAACGCCAAGGAGCCCCGGCCGACGAGCCTGGTGGGCACCGCCACTGACCATGGTCATGTGTACCAGGCCGGACGGGACCTGTATGTGGCGGAGGGACAGCAGCCGTATCGGCTGGAGCCGTTCCCGACCGAACAATCTCCGCTTCCACCCGAACAGGCCCGTCGCCAGCCAAGCCGATTGCTGGCGGCTCGACGTAGGGTGGTGGAGTTTACTGGGCGTGTCGAGCAGTTAAACGGGTTGGCCAGTTGGCGGGACGGTCCGGAGCGGGCTGCTGTGCTGCTGGTTAACGGTCCGGCCGGACAGGGTAAGACCCGCTTGGCCGAGCATTTCGCGCAACTGTCGGTGGACGCGGGCTGGCAAGTATGTACCGCCTACCCTCACAACCGCTCTGACTCCCACCGTCCGACGCCCGAGGCAACGGTGGATGGCGCCGCTAAGCTCCTTGTCCTAGTCGACTATGCCGAACGATGGCCGCTTAACAACCTCCTCGGCATGCTTGAGGATGTGGCGGGGCAGGACCGGAGCCACGCGCGGTTCCTCATGTTGGCCAGACCGGCCGGTCTCTGTGGTCTGGCTTGTACCACCGGATGGAAGAAGGTCTTGGCCTGACCGTCGAAGCGATGCGGCTGCCCGCCCTCGCCGTATCGCTGAACGAACGCTTCGCCGGCTTCAGCAGTGCCCGCGACAGCTTCGCCGCGGCCATGGGTGTACAAGATGTCACGGGGGTGCGTCCCCCAGCGGCTCTCGCCGACGATGACGCTTATGCTATGGCGCTCACTGTGCATATGGCGGCGCTGGCTGCGCTCGACGCGCAAATCCATGCCGAGGTTGCTCCACAAGATCCCAGTCGACTCTCAGAGTATCTGCTGCGCCGTGAACTCGTGCACTGGCAGGAATTGCACGCCTATGCCACTGAATTGCCCACAGTGGACGCATGGACTATGCGCCGGGCTGTATTCATTGCTTCCCTCGCTGGGCCGCTTAGCCATACTCAGGGCGCCACCGTCATCGACCGCGTGGGCCTCGCCACCGGTGCCGCAGCCGTGGAGCAGATCATGGACTCGCATGCCCATTGTTACCCGCCCTATGATGCCGCCACTGTGCTGGAGCCGCTGTCTCCTGACCGCCTGGCAGAAGACTTTGTTGCTCTGCTCACGCCAGGGCATACGCACGCCAACACTACAGATGCTTGGGAGGACGCCTGGACGGTCTCGGCGCTGCCCCGGCTACTAGCTGCTAAGGAAGACAGTGACGGTCACACCCCGCCGTTCTACTTCCGGCAGGCCCTCACCATCCTGATCGAAACCGCCTCCCGCTGGGAACATGTTGCCACGGGGCAACTTTACCCATTGTTGCGCAAACACCTCCGGCTGGCCTTAACTGCCGGGTGCGCCGCTCTCGCCACCCTAGCTCGATTGCCGCACCTGGACCTGAGCGTCTTAGAGGCGCTAGAGCCCCATTTTCCTGACCATCATGTCGATCTTGACATCGGAGCTGCGGCATGCGTCGAGCGGCTCGCCGAATACCGCCTCGCTTGCACATCGGACCCTACAGAATAGGCCAAACTCCATCTCGCTCTGGGTATCCTCCAAGGCCAAGCTGGCTTGCGGAAGCAGGCCACGACGAACCTGCAGGCGGCAGTAGCCCTCTACCGCGATATCCGCGGCCTGCAAACTGCCGGTAACCGCGCGATAGCACTGCTTAACCTGGGTATCTCCCTATGCTTCGAGGGACGGTACGCGGAGGCGTACGCGATCCTGCAGGAAGCAGTCGACCTCTTTGTAAAGGTCGGAAGCGACTATCCATCCTTTGCTAGCGACGGCTTTGCAAAGGGGCTCGACATGCTCGGGATAGCCGTAGCCGTAGCTATTCAGCAGGGTTCGGGGGCTGGTGGTAGCCAGGGCTGGCCAGTGAACAGCTGGGTGAGGACGTTGAGGGTGTCGAGTCCCCATTTGGTGGCTGTGCTGAGGTAGGGCTGGACGATGGCG
>JALZHU010000221.1:3017-9000 GCA_030860695.1 Actinomycetota bacterium | reverse complement strand
CGCCGTTTACACGGAGCGTTTGGCCGCCCACCAACCACCGCTGTCGTGGCCCTGCTCGTCGTCCGAGGCGCTCTCCCAGACCCGATGCCGCGGGAATGTTGTGGCCGGACTTGACGTAGGGCGGGCGATGGAAAACCTGCGCACGGCGTTGTGGGGGTTCGCAACGATAGCCCCGGCTTCATCTCCAGAGAGGATAACGTCGTCCACATCTTCGACGTCCGCGTCGATCTCTTGGCGGTACGGGAATGGGCATGGCAAGCTTTCCGTAGCGAGGATCCCTGGATGCCCCGCCCCAGCGAGCCGTCCATGAACTATTACCCGGTTAGTACGGCAGCCGCAGTGTGTGATCTCGGTCGGCGTGTCGTGACCATGGAGACGGCCACCGCGTAATCGACTTCGGGTGTGATGAGCCTGAAGGACAACCTGGTGGCCGCGGCGCCGACGATAGCCGATGATCCGCTCGAGCGGTGGCGGGTGGGATTTGAGGATATGTTCGCGAAGTGCGCGATTGTCGCGATGTGCTCATGGTTAGGGAGTTGAGTTCGGGATATTACGAATGGCGCACTCGGGCGGAGTCGGCCACAACACGGCGGCGGGCTCCACTGTCGCTGTTGGTACAGAGGGTGTTCGAGGAGTCCGAGTAAACCTACGGGCACCGGCGCATCCATGCCCAGCTGCTGCGTTGGGGTCAGCGATGCACGCCCGAGTTGTGACAGGGTCTGCGTACGCGACCTGATTCACCTTCATGCCAACATCCTCAGCTTCGCCCACCACTGTGATAACGCGAACAGGTCCAGCGCACTTGTAGGAGTAGGTGTTCCCTTTCCTCATGCCGACGGGCACGGATAGATCGATAGGAAGTCTGCCTCATGGAAGTACGTCAGCTCGAGACCTTCCTTGCAGTCGTGGATATCGAGAGCTTCACCGGAGCTGCGACACGGCTGCATCTGACACAGCCCACCGTGACAGCCAGGATTCAGGCACTGGAGGAAGAGCTGGGCAGCATGCTCCTGAATCGCCGCTCCAGCGGGATCACACTGACCACCGCGGGTGCGGAACTCTTACCATATGCACGCGAAATCGTTGCCCTGACCGCCCGCGCCCGCCACGCTCTCGGGTCCGGCGGGGAGCCCCACGGACGACTCGACGTTGGAACGATCGAGAGCCTCACCATCTACAGGTTGCTGCCCGTCATTGAGCACGTCTATCGGCGTCACCCTCAGGTGCAGATCTCCATGCACTCGCCGCCAGCCGGTGATGCGCTTTCCAAGGTGCGGGCCGGGCAGCTTCACTGTGCGTTCTTCATCGACTCAGCCCAAGATCGTGACGCTCTTGAGATCAAAATCCTCTGTCCTGAGCCGCTCGCACTCGTTTGCGGTCGTCATCATCCACTGGCCGTGCGACCGACGGTGACGAATGCAGACCTCCGCGACGCGACGCTCGTTCGCGCGGACCACAACGCCGACTACCACGTGCGGTTCGAGCACGCGATCCACGTCGTCGGGGCCGAGCAGCGGCCCAGACTCTTTGAATTGGGCTCGATTGGCGCAGCGAAGCGCAGCGTGGCCAATGGCATGGGGATAGCCCTCATGCCGACTGTTGCCGTTAAAAAGGAACTCGCCACGGGCCTATTGTGCAGAGTTAACTGGATCCCGCCCTTCACGACATTCACGCAGGTGGCCTGGCGACGAAAAGGTGGCCCGAACACTGCCCTGACCGCGCTCGTCGCGACCGCCGTGCAGGCGATCGAAGAACAGGCCGGGGTGGCACGTAATCGTGCAGGTAAACCGAATGGACAACGACAGCTGCAGGCCGCAGGTAGCAGGCCACAGTGGTAACGCACAAGGTTAACAATCTCAAGCCCATCTTAGGCACTCTCAACAACAAAAAGGGCAGTTGAGGAGGCGCTGGTTAGCGTCGACAGCCCGGCGGCACCGCGAACGCGGCAGCGACCGTCCCGCCGGGTGACTACTAAGGCGGCGGCGATGGCCTTCTCCGGCAACTGCTCGGCCAGCGTTGCTGCTGGCCTCGGGTGCGGGTCTGGTATCAAACTGAGCTGGACAGGCTGCATGGAAGTCCTCCTTGAACGGTGACTTGCGTGCAGCCTGTCCCCGCTTCCTATGCCCACGCTCGGCCAGCTGGGACGTAGGCGACGAAGCGCAGAGAATTGGCCAGCCACCAGCGCACACGCGCCCAGTAAGTCCGCCAGCAACCCCAGCGTCGTCCCCTCACTCACCGCGTCCTGCTCGGCATCGGTCCACGCCTGCGGGATCAACCGCTTGCTGCCATCCGGTAACACCAACAACAACTCCAGCCGGCCATGCCGCCGCATCCGGCCCAACGCCCGTAGCGACCGACCCAACAGCGGATGACGAGGCCGCGTAATCAGCACCGAGGTCATCGACACCCCAACCCGTCAGACCTTCGGCCTCCACACCACCCGCCGCCAGCACCGCCGTGGCGACCCGCGCCAGATTGGCCCGATCCAAGCTGCTCAGCGCCTCACAGAGGTCAACCGAAACACCCTTAGCCAGACTGGCGGCGATTCGCAGCAGCTGCTCCTCACTACTCGAACAGGGCAACTGCCCGCTCGCCAGAGCCTGCGCCGCCGCTAGCCAGTCCACCCACGCCAGCACGGTCTCACCAACCAACGCCGGATCGACCTCCACCGTCACGAACCGCTCAACGAAATCGACGCGACGCAACCACACCCTGTGGTAATCAGCAGCTCAACAGCCGCCACCACACATAACAGGCCCGCCGCATGCGCGCGCAGCGCCATTGCCAATTCATCGAAGCACGTACTGTGTCGGGGACTCCTTCACCAGTCTTGATCACGATTGGTTGGAGAGGTTTCTTGAGCACCGAATCGCGGACCGGCGGATCCTGCGGTTGATCCGTAAGTGGTTGGCCGCGGGGGTCATCGAGGATGGAGAGTGGTCGCAGACTGAGCAGGGGGCGCCACAGGGGGCATCGGTGTCACCGTTGCTCGCGAACATCTACCTGCACTACGTCTTCGACTTGTGGGCCGACTGGTGGAGACACCGCTACGCACGCGGAGATGTGATCATCGTGCGTTTCGCTGATTTATGCCGAGTGCGGCATAAGTCGGCTTATGCCGCGCGCGGTGTTATGTCGCGCCGGTTGGATTGGTGCACGTTGGCGATGGTGGTGGGCGTGTTGGATGCGGCATAACTCGACGGTGGTGAGCGAGAGCGTTTATAGGTTGTCGAGGAAGTGCAGCAGTGTGTCGGCTGGTTTGTAGCGTCGCGTGGTTGCTGCTGATGTTGGTGCGGTGCGCGCCAGGGCGCGTTTTTTGATGCTCATGTCGGCGTGTAGGTAGATTTGGGTGGCGTCAGTGGATTTGTGACCTAGCCATAGGGCGATCACGGAGATGTCGGTGCCCGCGGCCAGCAGGGTCATGGTGGTCGAGTGCCGCAGGGTATGTGGTGTGACGGTTTTGGTGGCCGGTGTCGGGCAGGTGCGGGCGGCGGTGGCGGTGTGTTGGGCGAGGAGGTGGGTGACTGCGTCGCGGCTGAGCGCACCACCACGGCAGGTGATGAACCCCGACTCGTCGCCGCGTGCGTTGGTTCGTTTGGTAAGCCAGGTCGCAGCGCCCGCGCCGCAGCTTGGGTCAGTGGGGTGGCGCGGTTTTTGCGTCTTTTGCCGGTGCAGCGCAGGTGCGGGCCGGCGCTGAGACTGATGTCGGTGATGGTGAGGTTTGATCAGCTCGGACACCCGCAGCCCGGTGTGGATGGCCACCAGCAGCAGGGTGTGGTCGCGTCGACCCAGCCAGCTGGTGGTGTCGGGGGCGGCGATCAGCGTGTCGCATTCGGTGTGGGTGAGGTAGTTGACGATCGCGCGGTCGACGCGTTTGGCCGGGATCGCCTGGACTTGTTGGATGATCGTGGCGTGTTCGGGCGGGTGCAGCGCGGCGTAGCTGTAGAAGGAGTGGATCGCGGCCAGCCGCGCATTGCGGGTGATGACGCTGTTGGCGCGGTCGGCTTGGAGGTGCTGCAGCAACGCCGCGATCGTTGCCGCGTCGAGGTCGGCGAGGCTGAGCTGTGCGCGGTGGTGGCCAGTGGTGCGTTCGACGAACCCGAGCAGCAGTTTGAACGCGTCGCGGTAAGCGGCGATGGGGTGCGCGCTGGTCTGGCGTTGGCGCATCAGCCGGTTGGTGAAAAAGCCTTGCAGCAGCGGGGCGAGATCGCTCACGGCCGGCCTCCGAACGCGGCTGGGAGCCGGTCGGCGGCCAGCGCGATCAGTTCCGGAGTGGCGGTCAGGTACCAGTAGGTCGCTTTCGGGTCGACGTGGTCAAGGTAGGTCGACAGCAACGGCAGTCGGGCCTGCACGTCGCCGCCGTCGCGATACCAGTCGAGCAGGGTGGCGACGGCGAAGGAATGCCGCAGGTCATGCAGCCGGGGACGACGCCGGCCGGCGGGTGTGGTGATGCCGGCGGCGGTGAGCAGGCGGGCGAAGGTAGGAGGGATGTTGTGGTGGTCTAGGCGGGTGGCGCGGGTGGTGACGAACACCGCCGGAGTGGCCCTCGCCCCGGTCAGCCGGTCGCGCTTGCGCAGGTAGCCGCGCAGGGCGGTGGTGGTGCTGGCATGGATGGGCAGCTGGCGGTTCTTGCCGTACTTGCTGTCGCGGATGGTCAGCACGCCCTGGTGCAGGTCGATGTCGGCGCGGTCGAGCCCGCAGGCCTTCGAGGTGCGCATCCCGGTGACCGCCAGCAGGCAGATCAGGGTGTGCCAGGTCAGCGCCCGCAGCGGCGGGCGCAGCCCGTCGGCCGCGTCTAGCAGCGCGGTGAGCTGTTCGGGGGCATACAGATGCGGGGTGATCCGTCGGTAGTGGTGCGGCAGGATGTCTGTGGGCGGGATCTCAGTGGCCGGGTCCAGCACCGCCATGTGCCGGGCGAAGACCCGCGTGACCATCATGCGTTGGCTCCAGTGCACCTGGTCGCTGCTGCGCGGGGTGCTCATCGCCCAGTCCAGCGCCGCCTCGGTGGTGATCGCGTCCAGGTCGTGGGCTTTGAGATAGTCGATGAAGCGGAACAGCTTCTGGCCGAATGTGGTCAGCTTGAATCCCAGTCCCCGGCGCATTGCCAGGTACTGCTGGGCGTGGCGGCGGATCGGTGTCGGGGTCATCGCCCCTCACCAGGCCAGGGGCGGGCCAGCGCGCGCAGCGAGGCGTGGTCGACCTTGGCCTAGACCGCGGTGGAGGCCGCGACCTGGTGCCGCAGGATCTGGCCGATCTCGGTCAGCGGCGCACCGGCGCGCAGCAGGTCGCTGGCCAGCGTGTGACGCAGCCAATGCGCGCCGAGTCCGGGGCAGCCCGGCCCGCCGGCAGGCCCGACCCATGATTGCCCGCACCGCCCCCGGTGTCAGTGGCTGATACGGCGCCCGGGCGGTGACGAACAGGGCCGAACAGCCGCATCGAGGGCGTGCACCGGTGACGTAGTCGGCTAGCGCTTGGCCTACCTCGACGGGCAGCGGCAGCGCTTCGGTGCCTGCCCCCTTGCCGTGCACCACAAGCTGCCCGACGCGCCAGTCGACGTCGGCCAGGCCAAGCGCGGCGAGTTCGCCGCCGCGCAGCCCCAACCGGGCCAGGGTCAGCAGCACCGCGTGATCACGCAGCCCGACTGGAGTGCTCCGGTCATGCGCGGCCAACAGGGCCGTGACCTGCGCGGCGGGCAGCGACCGTGGTAGCTCGCTAAGCCGCCAGCCCGCCACCCCCGCCACCGCGGCGACCAGCGGCGCCGGGATCAGCCCGTGGATGTGCACAAACCGCAGCAGCGCGCGTAGCGCGCTCACCTGCGCCTTGGCCGACCACGTGCTCGAGCTCGCCGCGCTGTGCTCGAGCACGAACCCGGTGACCGCCGCGGCATCCACACCAGCCAACGCCTGGCCCAGAGGCGCGGGCAGCCAGACCAAACGTCTTGCGTAAGTAGCGCACGCAGGGATCTGTGCGGGGGACCCCCCGC
>JALZHU010000221.1:0-3007 GCA_030860695.1 Actinomycetota bacterium | reverse complement strand
CGCAAGGGCGGTCCCTACCGCGATAAACTCCTCGGACCCGCGCCGTGGATAACAGGCTCCGGCGACCTGCCCAGTGGCGACGTCCAGGGCACCGAACAAGTTGACGGTGCCATGCCGGACGTAGTCGTGAGTCCGCTTCTCGGTCTTGTCGAAGGTCATGGGAAGCAAGGGTTGGGTGCGATCTAAGGCTGCACGCCGGACTTCTCATCAACGCACAACACCACCGCTCCCGCGGGTGGAGCCAGGTACAGGCCCACGATGTCGGCGACCTTCTCCGCAAAGTGCGGATCCTTCGACAGCTTCAAGGTGTCTTGCCGATGCGGCTTGGAGACCATGCTCGCGCCACAGGTCTGCTACAAACACGTGGGACACCTGGATGCCTTCATGCCACTTCAGGTATTTCGCCATCTCCCGGCTTGACTAATGCGACAAGCCGGTGTGCTCGGGTGGACTTGTTCTGCTCAGGGCAAGAATTCGGGCACGAACCTGCTCGTCATGTGTTCTCGGCTTCCCCTGGATGCGGTATCCCTCGTAGCCCTTCGATACCTGACTCGGCGTACCGAACAGGCCACAACCGGGCAGTCTTATCTGTCACGCCAGCCCACTAGGCAATCTGCACCGCGAAATGATCATCATCCCACTACAACACCAACCTAGCTCGCAGCGTAAGCACGGCATCCACCGAACGAGCCCAAGCCAGACGGCTCAATCGGTCACGCTCATCACTCGCCAAAAAACCACGTTGAACAAGCATGAAGAAATAATCTCATAAATGGAAGATCTACAGTCTGCGACACGCTTACGGGACACCAGGTACCATCCAGCGCTGCATCAGTCCGGTATAGTCGGCCACTTTTACCGCTTCTGGCCGAGTCCGGCACCTATTCATCAGTGACCACGCCCTTGTCGCACAACAGAGCCATCATATCGGTGATGGTACGTACTGGCGCCCAGTCCTCAGGGTCGATTCGCACGTGGAATTCCCGCTCGACCCGCGCGGAAATCTCGGTCTTGTGTAAGGAGTCAACCTCCAGATCTTCATAAAACAATGCATCCTCTGTGACCTGCGTGACGTTCACCTCAAGAATCGTCGCTACAAGTCCTCGTAACCTGTCGACGGTCACCTGATTCCCCACCACGGCCATCGAATAGCACCTCATGTTCCCCGAGGGTATCACGCGGCGCTGTGACCCACTCTGCACAACAAACCGTGTGACTCACCGCCACTGGATGCTACTAGAATGCAACTGCGTGACCAAGCCTTTTTTCGTTCAACGGGACACATTTCAGTATCGATTCGCCGCCTCTGCAACGTCGGACTCCCGTAGATGCCCACGGTAGCCTCCGCGGGTGCTGTTCCGTTGCGCGAAGCGGTGCAGCCTGGATCCGTTCCGGTGATCTGGCCAGATGGCCACGGTCAGCTCGATTGAAGGGCGCAGGGTGAAGGCAAGTCACCACCTGCAGTGTCGAGGGCACCTCGATCCCGAGTTTGTAGTGTTCGTGGCAAAGGTTCTGGATGAGCGCATGCACTGTGGTGATCACTCGTGCGGCCGAAGCTGTGAGACCGCGCATCGGCCGGAGCCAGGACTTCACTCGGTCGTGATCGGCCTCGGATCCGGTTGGTGGCGTAAGGCTCGATGTGGTGTCAGGTTCTGAACGAATGCGTGTCCAGCGCAGATCACTCGGGCGGGCGTAGCCGTTTGAGCCACGCATCGGCCGCAGTCGGGATTTCAGGCGACCGTGATCTGCTTTGATCGGATTTTTCATGTACTGCTCCATGACATGACAGGCGCCTGGCAGCACCTCGTCGAGCTCACGTGGGTAGGCGGGCGCACGGTCGGTGCTCACCTCGGTCGGCGTTGGGCCGTGCTCCAGCGCCTGGGTGAAGAACTGGCGGGTCGCCGCTAAATTCCGTTTCTCGGACACCAGCACGTCGATGACCTGGCCGAACTGGTCGATCAACCGATACAGATAGACCCATCGCCCAGGAAGGTTATTCACAAGGTTCAGTAGAAGAGCTTGAAAAATGCGAGTGCGGTGACGGTTTGGACGATGCTGTCGAGTTTGTCGAGCGGGCCGCGGTAGCGGCCGGATAGAATCTTCCAGTTCTTGAGGTGGGAGATCGCTCGTTCAACTGCGGCGCGCAGGCCTGAGAGATCTTTGTTGACCTGTTTGTGGTTGTCGGTCAGTGCGCCGCCGGGTGGTGTTTTGTGTCCGGTGAGAACGTCACAGCCGACGTAACCAAGATCGGCCGGGTGTGCTGATTGTGCAGGGTTTGGGCCAGGCCGGAGGCCTGCCAGGCGTGGGCGTCGTGGCGACAGCCGGGCACCGGAGTGCCCACCGCGGCGAGGGTTCCCGATAAGGTGGCGGCGATCTGCACGTTGAAGCCGGTGTCGTGATGTTTGCCGGAGTACAGGTCGCTGCGGTGGGACCAGTCCCAGGTGGGAACCAGGGTGCCATCGACCAGCACGGTGCTGGTCCCGGCGACCTCGGCCACCGTGGGCATGACCTCGGCCAGGACCTGACCGATCACCTCGCGCAGGGCGTCCCAGCGGCGGCTGACCGTGGCCTGGCTGACCCCGAAGATCTCCCCGGCGACTTGCTGCACCAGGTTCTGCCGCAGCAACAATGATGCCCCGTTCAGCTAGCAGTTCTTCCACGTCGCGGTAGGAGAGTCCGTAGCGTAGATACCAGCGAACCGCGGTCATGATCACATTCGGAGGAAAGCGAACCCTGTGACAGCGACGACGCATCGACTAAACCTGCCTGATCTCGCTTGCCACCGACGCAACAGCCCTCCCACGCACACCCACCACCCATTTCTTTTCGCGTTGCGACAATTTCCCTACAGTATTCAACGTCACTCAATATTGAGATCAAGAAATATTGAGACGGTGGTCTCTAGTGGTCATCGCGACACGGCTTGACCTGGGACCCTCGCGAGGGCTCACATCGAGCTTTGCGGGCAGGCCAGGGGCGTGCCCGATGCGCGGGGCCAGCTTACGAG
>JALZHU010000220.1 GCA_030860695.1 Actinomycetota bacterium | reverse complement strand
GTCACCACCCGGTGGTCACCTTCCCCCGTCCCCGGCTCCGCAACACCCCAAAGCCGAGCCGGTGGTGCCGTTCGCCCGTCCCCGACTCTGTTTTCCGGTCAGATCGCCACGGCCAGTTCGGTGAAGGCAGTCATTACCCGCAGCCTCGTGGCTGGCCTCACCGGCGAACCTTACTTCTCTGTGGCGTCCTGCTCGTGTTGCCCGTCTCACCGCTGTTCCTGCTCGGCGGCGGCGACGTTGTTCTTCACCTGAAGGAAGCTGTCCGGCGTGACGGAGATGGAGTCGATGCCGGCGCTTACCAGGAAGCGGGCAAAGTCTGGGTCGTCGCTGGGTCGCTGACCGCACAGACCTACCTTGCGGTGCTTGCCGTGGGCTAAGTCGATCATGTTTTCGACGCTCTTCGTGACAGCCGGATCGCTCTCGTCGAACAGTGGTGCCAGCCGTTCGGAATCTCGGTCGACGCCGAGCAGAAGCTGGGTGAGATCGTTGCTGCCGATGGAGAACCCGTCGAAGCGGTCGGCAAAGTCCTCCACGAGCAGGATGTTGGATGGGATCTCCGCCATCACGTAGACCTGCAAGTCGTTGCGGCCGCGGGAGAGGCCGTGATTGGCCATGACCCCGAGGACTCGATCAGCTTCCTCCAGGGTGCGGCAGAACGGGATCATGACGACCGCGTTGGTCAGCCCCATATCGTCCCGGACCCGCCGGACGGCCTGACACTCAAGGCCGAAACCCTGCCGGTAGCCCTCGCTGTAGTAGCGGCTCGCTCCGCGCCAGCCGAGCATGGGGTTTTCCTCCCCCGGCTCGAACGTCGCACCGCCGATGAGTCTCGCGTATTCGTTGGTCTTGAGATCACTCATCCGGACGATAACCGGCTTTGGCCACCAGGCGGCGGCGATGCGGGCAATCCCATAGGCCAGGCGTTCGACGAAGAACTCGGTCTTGTCGTCGTAACCGCGGGTCATGTCGGCGATCCGGTAACGGGCGTCGGTGTCCTCAAGATCGTCGAAGCGGATGAGCGCCATCGGGTGGATCTGAATCTGGTTGTTGATGACGAACTCCATCCGGGCCAGGCCCACCCCGTCGGCCGGTAGCCGCCACCACCGGAAGGCGGCTGAGGGGTCGGCCAAGTTCAGCATGACCTCAGTCGTCGTTGCGGGAATGTCGGCGAGATCGATCTCACGTTCCTGGTAGTCGAGGATCCCCTCGTAGACGACGCCCTTCTCGCTCTCGGCGCACGAGACGGTGATCTCTTGCCCGTCCGACAGGATGGTCGTGGCATCGCCGGTCCCGACGACAGCGGCCACGCCCAACTCCCGGCTCACAATGGCGGCGTGGGAGGTACGGCCGCCGTGGTCGGTGACGATCGCCGCTGCCCGCTTCATGATCGGCTCCCAGTCCGGATCGGTGATGCCGGTGACGAGTACGGCACCGGCTTCGAACCGGTCGATCTCGTCGGCGCTGCGCAGGTTACAGACCTTCCCGGCGGCGATGGCGTCACCTATGGCCAGACCACTAGTCAACCGCTTGCCGTGTTCGCTCAGTCGATACGAACGCATAGTCGAGGCATCTTTGCGTGCCTGCACCGTCTCGGGTCGGGCCTGGACGATGTAGAGTTCACCGCTTTCGCCGTCCTTGGCCCATTCCATGTCCGTAGGACCGCCGTAGTGGTCCTCGATCACGGTCCCCCACCTGGCCAGCTGCAGTATTTCCCGGTCATCGAGGACGAAGGCCAGCTGTTCCTCCTCTGTCGTTTCGACAATTTTGGTCGGGTCGTCGCCGGATTCGCTGTAGACCATCTTGGATCGCTTTCCCCCGACCTGCTTGGAGATCACCGGGATCAACGTCTCGCTTTCCAGCAGTGGCTTGAAGACCAGGTACTCATCCGGGCTCACGGTCCCCGCGACCACGGACTCGCCCAGACCCCATGAGGCGTTAATGAGCACCACATGCGGGAAGCCGCTGTCGGTGTCGATGGAGAACATCACTCCAGCTCCGGCTCGATCGGAGCGGACCATCTCCTGCACGCCGATGGCAAGGGCCACCTTGAGGTGGTCGAAGTCCTGGTCCTGCCGGTAGCTGATCGCCCGGTCGGTGAAGAGGGACGCGTAGCAACGTTTGCAGGCATCTACTAACACCGCCTCACCCGTGACGTTGAGGAAGGTCTCCTGTTGACCGGCGAAGCTGGCCTCGGGAAGGTCTTCAGCCGTGGCGCTGCTGCGCACCGCCACATCCGGATTCTCTCGCTGCAGGCGAACCCCCAGCTCCCGGTACGCGTCCCTGAGCCCTTGGGCGAGGTGTGGCGGCAACTCGGCGTCCATAATCATCCTGCGTACGGCGTCGCCCACCTCTGCCAGGTCTGCGCCGCGGTGCAATGACCCGATCTGCTCAGAGATGGGCGTGCGCAAGTTGTTGGCGTCCAGGAACTCCCAGTACGCCTGGGCCGTGGTGGCGAACCCACCCGGCACTCGAATGCCCTTCGTCGACAGGTTCCGGATCATTTCTCCGAGCGAGGCGTTCTTGCCGCCGACCAGGGCAACGTCACCTGAGCTGAGATCCTCGAACCACCTCACTACGCCCTGCTCGGCCATATCGGGTTCCTTCCTAAGGTCACGGGGTATTTCACTTTCGCGATGCCCACCCCGCTTGGAGTGGGAGCTGCACGATGGATCCGAGATTTAGCTCGGCGACATCGCCACGGCCGTCTTGCGCGAGGAAGAGGGTGTCCAGCGCTGGGCAGTCGAAGCCCTCGCCGACGTAAGGCCTCGTCGTGACGACGAACAATGGTGGACCGTCTTGCGTCGGAGAGAGGCGCTCCAGGGGCCCCGCGGCGGGCCTTCATGCCCATCCCGCCGCGAAGCACAACGGGATCGGGCACTGTGTGACATTGTCGGCTAGCGAGGTGTCGCCTTGACGAGCTTTCGAGCCTCCTCGGCGATGGCACTCGCATCGATGCCGACGTCTTTGAGTAGCTCCTTGGAGGGGCCTGAGCTGGGCATCTTGCGGACCGCCAGTTTCACGATCCGTGGGCATTCCTCCGCCTCGGCGAAAGCCTCGAGGACTGCGTCGCCCAAGCCCCCTTCGGGCCAGTGGTCCTCAACGGTCAAAATCCGCCCGCCGACGGCCCGGGCCGCTTCTCGCAGCGTCTCCGTGTCGATGGGTTTGATTGAATAGCAGTCGATCACCCGTGCCTGGACACCCTCGGCTTCCAGCGCCTGGGCCGCCTCGAGGGCCTCGTGGACGGTGATGCCGGCGGCGATGAGGGCGATCTGGTCCCCGTCGGACTGCCGAACCACCCTGCTGCCGCCGATCTCGAAGTGCTCGTCCGGTCCATAGATCACCGGCGTTGAGGGACGCAAGGTGCGCAGGTAGCGGATGCCAGACCGGTCGGCCATCTGCCAGACCAGCTGAGCGGTCTGGTTGGCGTCGCAGGGATGCAGGACGGTGCTGCCGTGCACGGCGCGGAACATGGCCACATCCTCTAGGCCCATCTGCGAGGGGCCGTCCTCGCCGATCGAGACGCCGGCGTGGGAACCCACCAGATTGAGGCTGGCCCTGCTGATGGCGGCCATGCGCACGAAGTCATAAGCGCGGCTGAAGAAGGCGGCGAAGGTGGAGGCGTAGGGTACCCAACCCCGCACCTGAAAGCCTACGGCAACGGCCACCATCAGCTGCTCGGCGATGTACATCTCGAAGAAGCGCTCGGGATGGGCCTTGCTGAAGATTTCGGCATAAGTGGAGTTGCTGATCTCACCATCGAGCGCAACCACGTCACCACGGCAGCTGCCCAGCGCGGCAAGGGCCTCACCGTAGGCCTTGCGAGTGGCGACCTCCTCACCAAGCTCGTACCGAGGCCGCTCCGCCGAGCCGACCTCGAACGAGGACGGCTTCCCGTCGCTGGTGCGCGTGGGAACGGCAATCTGGATGTGACGAATGCCGCCCAGTTCCTCGATGGCCTTGTCCGCATCCTTGACCGGCTTGCCGTGCAGCTCGGTGTCCTCGGCCTCGCTCACCCCCTTGCCCTTGAGGGTCTTGGCGATGATCACCGTGGGTTGCCCCTTGGTGTCGACAGCCTCGGCGTAGGCCTCGTCGATGGCCGCGACGTCGTGGCCATCGACGGTAATGACATGCCAGCCGAAGGCCTTGGCCGGCAGGGCGAAGGCGTCGAGATTCCACTGGTGCATCGTGGTACCGCGCTGGCCGAAGCGGTTGACGTCGATAATGGCGGTCAAGTTCTCAAGCTCGGCATGGCCAGCATGCTCGAAGGCTTCCCACATCGACCCCTCAGTCATCTCGCTGTCGCCGCAGAGCACCCAGATGCGGTAGGGCAGGTGATCCAGCCGCTTACCGGATAGGGCGAGCCCTACGCCGACGGGCAGGCCCTGGCCTAGGGATCCGGTGGCCACATCTACCCCTGGCGCGGTGGGAGTGGGATGGCCCTCCAAGCGGGAACCCAGGGTGCGGTAGGTAAGCAGCTCCTCCTCGGAGATCACCCCGGCCGCCTTGTGGATGGCGTACAGCAGCGGAGAGGCGTGACCCTTGGAGAAGATCAGATGATCGTTGTTGGGATTGTCCTCATCGCCGAAGTCATAGTGCAGGTACTTGGTGACCAGCACCGCCATGAGGTCGGCGGCCGACATGGACGACGTCGGATGCCCGGACTGGGCCGCGCTGCTGGCGCGGATGGAATCGACACGAAGCTGCTGTGCAAGCTCTCGCCACTGCTCATGTTCACTCATCGAAGGAGACCCCTCTCTGGCGCTCCCGGTCTCGCAATAAGCCAACCGGCACCTCCTCACGAGCCTACGCACGAACGAAGCTTGTGCCTTGGGTCGACATCCGCAGCGAGTTCAAGGTTCTGCACGAACGTGTGCCCCGGTGCCGATCACTCGGGCCGAGCGGGGCCGTTTCAATCCACGCGTCGGACGTAGTCGAGCCATCAATAGGCCATATCAGCTTCGACGGGGACTGTTCGCATACTGCTCCACGATGTGGCAGGCGGCGGGCAGCAGCTTGTCGAGCACTCGTGGGTAGGCCCCAGTACGTGATCCAGTCGCGGCGCGCAGCGGCGGGTGGTGGGCCCCTGGGAGGCGTGGACCGCGACGTACGCCGACCAGTTGGCCAGCCTCCGCAACGCCTGGGACACGGAGGTGCGCACGCGGCTCGCAGCGCTGCCGGCCAGGCATCCGCTTGAGGCACTGATCGCGCCGCTCGCCCTCGTTCACGTCGAGCGCGACACGACAGACATCCTACGCGAGTACCGCACCCGCCTGAACACGCTCAGTCGCGAGTGCACGCGGGTCTCCACCGAGATCGGCGTCGTGGGCACCCTCGGATCGCTGGCGCTGGCCCCGACGACGAACGCGCTCGGCGTGCTGTTCCTGCTTCCCGTCGTGGTCGCGGGCGCGCTCTATTACGGTGGCCACGCGGCGATGAACCGGATGGCCGGTGATCGTCGGCATTTGATCTGTACCGACGACGTGGTGACGGGCGACTGGGCACCCGGACTCAGCCGTCCACACTCGCTGCGCTCGCTTGGCGCCCGTTTGCTGACAGATTCCGTGCAGATCCTGGTCGGCGCTTGCACGACGGCGCGAAGCAGATCCGGCACAATCTCCCTCGGAGGTGGCCATGCACGAGATGATCGAGTAGAAGCGAGCGGAGATCGAGGCCCTGTGTCGGGGGCTGGGAATTCGGCGTCTCGATCTGTTCGGCTCAGCTGTCGGAAGTTCGTTCGACCCCGACTTCAGCGACGTCGGATGTGCTGGTTGAGTTTGACCCCCAGCCAGGGTTCGATTATTTCGGGACATATTTCGGTTTGAAGGATGGCCTGGAGCAGATCCTTGGGCGTCCGGTCGATGTCGTCAGTACCACGAGCATCCGAAATCCTTATTTTCGTGACCAGGTGATGCGCACTCGGGAAACGCTGTATGCGGCCTGATCCCAGAAAATATCTGTGGGACGCGCTGCGCGGCTACGCAACTGTGGACGACACCTTGGTCTGGCAGGTACTGGATCGACGAGCTGCCGGGCTTCATCAAGCCCTCACTGAGCGGCTGACTCACGACTGACGATGGTGTAGACGCAACTGTGCCCACGACGGCGCTTCCGGGGGGCCGCTTGCTCTGCGGCTCATCGATGCCACCAAATCCAGGGTAATCTCGTCGAGGGAGTCCACGACGACGTCGGCCAGTGCAAGCGCATCCTCGGAGGGCGGAAAGGCCGCATTGGGTACGGCGAGTACACCCAGTCCCGCTGTCGCGGCCGACCGCAGCCCGTTGCTGGAGTCCTCGATCGCTATCGCCTGCACAGCGTCTACGCCGAGCCGCTGCACCACGGTCTGATACACCACAGGCGAGGGCTTTCCAGCCCCTACCTCCTCGGTGGAAACGCTGACCTGAAACCGCTGCGCCAACCCAGCGGACTCCAACACGGTGTCGATCAGCCGCCGCGGTGAAGACGACGCGAGCCCCAGGAGCCAGCGCTGACCCAACCGCTCGACCACCTCAACCGCACCCGGCAGCAGAGGCAGCCGCGCGTCGTACTGAGCGGCCATCCGGTCGAGGACGGTGGCCGCCACCTCGTCCGGCTCGGCGGGTACGCCCACCACGTCAGTCAGATACGTCGACCACTCCGCCGTGCTCATGCCCTGCATCGCTCGGGTCGCCCCCGGGGGCCAGGGCCGACCGGCTTCAGCAGCCACACCACGGCGAACGACGTCCCACAGCCCCTCCGAATCCACGAGCACACCGTCAAGGTCGAAGACCACCGCACACACCACGTTCCCCGCCATCATGCCTCCGAGCCGCCTCCGACAAGTTCCGTAACCAATTCTCACAAACCGCTTCTCACCAAACGGTTCCCATCGCCCGCTTCACGGGAGTCGGCGAGCGAGCTGAGCGACACAGTGCGGGCCACGAGCTGAGCGTCGGTACCGTTGTCGGTGCGGCCGGCGAAGGCGCGGGCTGCTGCCTGGTGTGTCGACGGCACGTGGTCGGGTCGCGAAGCTGCGGCCGGTGTATCTGCCGCCGGATCCAGCGTCACGGACTGAGTTGAATCCCACGTGTCCGAGGGGGACATGCGCATTAACCACCCGCCTCGTTCTCGGCGAGGTGGCCGAGATCGTGTACTTCCCGAGCGCGGGTTCGTCCTCACGGTGATCGTCGACCCAGCCGCCTGGGCTGAGATCACCGCGTGGAAGGCGCGGGGCGGCAGATCTGCCCAGCTATCTAGAAGGAGAGATGGTGAAGTGGATCGTCGCCCATAGGGTCTGAGCCGCTTTGCACGGGCGCTGAACGCCGTGGGTTGAGATGCTCGATTCAGCGGAGGAGTCGGCGGTCATCGAGCAGTTCGGCCCCGCGTGTAGTCAGTGCGGCGGGACCAGCTGATCTCGCAATGTCCCCGCTGCCTTGAGTCGGCACTCCGCCAAGGTGTGTCATGTGAGGCGTCGCGGTTACCGTTCCAGTGTGGAGCGATCGTTTCTGGCTACTGGCGGCGGTGGCTCGGCTGCGTTGGCTGCTGAACTCGACGGCTTGCGCGGTCAGGTCGCGCGGCTGCGGGCCGAGAACGCGCGGTTGTTGCGGCTGTTGGAGCTGACGCCCGGGCAGGCAAGACCGCCGGGACCGGTGCAGACGGCCTTATTCCACCAGCCGCCGGGTCCAGTCCACGCGGGATCGTCGCCGGCTGAGAAGGTCCGGTTTTTCCGCACCCTGTTTGCGGCGCGAGCCGATGTTTACGCAACCCGGTGGGAAAACGCTCGGACCGGCAGGTCCGGCTGGATGCCCGCGGTAGCTGGCGGATGGCGCAGGGCTCGCGCCAGGGCCGGCAGTACCTGCCGCTGACCGAAGACGTGCTGACCGCACACCTGTCCGGAGAATCGCACATTGGGCTGTATCCGTTGCTTGACGGTGATCGCTGTTGGTGGCTGGCCGTCGACTTCGACGGGCCGGCCGCCATGCTCGACGCGCTGTCCTGCCTGAAGGCGGCGCGGGCGGTCGGGGCGCCAGCGGCGCTGGAGGTGTCCCGGTCGGGCACCGGGGCACACGCCTGGCTGTTCTTCACCGCGCAGGTGCCAGCGGTGACGGCACGTCAGCTTGGAACCGGCCTGCTGCGCGAGGCTATCGCGCTGCGCGGCCGAATGAACCTGAGCAGCTACGACCGCCTGTTCCCCTCCCAGGATGCGTTGCCTGCTTCCGGAAGCGTGGGAAACCTGATCGCGGCGCCGTTGCAGGGGCGGTGCAGGCGTGACGGCGCGACCGTATTTCTCGATGTCAGAACCCTGGAGCCGTACGAGGACCAGTAGGCGTACCTATCCAGCTTGAACCGCCTCTCACCGCGCGAGGTTGGACGGCTCGCCGCCAGCGTGGGCACGGTGACCGTCGGCGCGTCGGTGAACCGGCTTGCTGTGCCCACTTCGACCCGGACCCGGCCGTCACCGCTGCCGATCGTCCACGCCCGCCTCAGTGCGAGCATCACGGTGGAGGGCGGCGACTTGACTCCGGCGCTGCAAGCCACCCTCAAACATGCCGCGTCCATGCCCAACCCGGCCTTTCACGAACGTCAGCGCCGCCGGCTGTCCACTTGGGGCCTTCCACGGTTTCTGCGCAGTTACGACGAGACGCTGGACGGCAGCCTCGTGTTGCCTCGCGGTCTGGCGGACACGGTGACCGAGTTCGTCGCGCAGGCTCGCAGCCACGTCGAACTCACCGACAATCGTGCGATCGGAGAGCCGTGCACATTTGAGTTCACCGCGACGCTGCGGTCTGATCAGCAGGCGGCCATCGATGCGGTCGTTGGCCAGGATCTTGGTGTTCTGGTTGCCCCACCGGGAGCCGGCAAGACCGTGATCGCCTGCGCGGTGATCGCCAGGCACGCAACCTCGACGTTGGCGCGGACCCGGCAGGTGGCCGCCGACGTCAACGCTGCTCTCGAACGCGGCCGGAATTGCCTGGTCCTGACCCAGTGGACTGGCCACGTCGACCGGCTGGCCGACGCCCTGCGTCAGGCTGGGCGCGA
>JALZHU010000219.1 GCA_030860695.1 Actinomycetota bacterium | reverse complement strand
GCACCGTCGCCGCGAACGGCGACGGTGCTCCGGAGGCATCGTGAATCGGGGTGTCGCGTACGGGCACCCGCTGCAATACCACGGTTGCTGCACCGGGCCGCGGCCCAGAGGCCGAGGTGAGGGGCGCGCCATCCATGGAAATCACCCATCTAGCCTCCGCGGACACCCACTGCACCCCGATGGCGGCCGCCTGGTACCTGACTTCGGTCCCCGGTACCGCGCGACCGCCGGGCGGAGGAGGTCCAAAGCGGAATCCGATATCCCGCGGTGGCGCGCCTCCCTCGCGTAGCAGATTGGCATTGCCGTACAGATTGTGCGGCATCGGCCTGCGCCGGTCTCTGCGGTAAGCACCCGACCGCCCCAGCTCCGAAACATCAAGCACCGGCGCGCTCGCCATCAGCGCACTGATTTCGGGCGCCGCTCCGGAGAACGCCAGCGCGGGCCGGCCGAAATTGGCCAACAGCTGCAGGTCGGTCAGCCGCGTACTGCGCACGGGTCCCACTACCGTGGGGAAGCGGGACTGGTAAACCGCGAGCAGCCGGCTCAGACCGCCCTCGACGGGCTCGACATAGACCAGGTCTGCCAGCTCAAGCCCGCTCTGCGGACGAGACCGCGCGGCATTGTCGATCTTGACGCCGAGCACCGACGCGCCTAGATCGGTGGGCAGGCCGGTGAACGGCGACACCGGCGGGGGGCTGGGCAGAATTGAGCTGGGCGGAATCGGGTTGGGCAGAATCGCGCTGGGCGGAATGGGAGCGTTGGCCGCTGAGGACGGAGTCGGTAAAGCGCTTGTGGAGCGGGACAGTAACGTGGCGGGTAGTGCGTATACCAGCAGGAGCAGAGCCAGCATCCGCAGCGCTCGTCCCCGTCTGCTCATCACCACCCCGTTCGCCGCGCATGGTGCAACATTGGGTGACACTTCATACCAGCGATGATCGCTTCAAGTGAAATCTCGGCTCACCGCTCATCGACCACCCGTGCCGGTCACCTGGCTACCTCGGCGGGATATTTATTACTCACCGTGACAGAAGACGCCCTGAATGCGGCACCCCGCTGGGAGGATGACAAAGAGTCGCCTGCCGATTACGCTGGGGAAGATCGCTCAACGTCACTATCGGGGGCACCAGTGTGTGTGAGCCATGGGCTTGAGCGCGTCGAGTCGAGGCGCGGCCTGACGGTTCTGCACCCGCGGCAGTGGAAGCTCTGGAGCGAGCGGAGAATCGTCATCGCCTACGTCCTCACCGTGGACATCGTGGCAGTTGCATTGGCGGTGGCGATGATCGCGGTGATACCGGTCAACTCGGGTGATCTGTTCCGGTTCGGGTTGCTCGCCGCGGGGGCGGTCATTCATCAAGAAGCGGTTCGCCAGATCGAGGTGCTCCGCGAGCGGGCCTCCGGCAACGGTCTGCTCCCCAATCTCACCTCGTTGTGGATCTTCGCGGCAGCGCTGTCGGTTCCCCTACCGCTGGCCTTTGCCTTGACCATGGTGGTCTACCTGCATGCCTGGTACCGGGGCAGCTCCGGCAGGCTGTACCGCAAGGTGTTCTCCGGCGCGACGATGGTGCTAGCGCCCGCTGCCGCCGTCGCAGTCCTGCAACTGGTCCAGCCCACGGAGTATCCGATCATCCCGCACGGCCCGCCGGGGCTCGCCGTCCTGATCGGCGCGGGAACAGCGTACTGGCTGGTCAATTACGCACTGGTGGTCGGTGCCGTGATGATGTCCGACCCACTGCAGTCGGCCCGCCAGGCCATGGGCAACCTGAGCGATCAAGTCGTTGTTGCGGCCTCGCTCGGTCTGGGCGTCGCGCTCGCCGCGATGCTGGCCTGGGAACCATGGCTGATCGCCGTCCTCATGATTACCGTGTTCGCATTGCATCGGGCGTTGCTGCTCCCGCACTTTGAGCAGGCCGCCCGCACAGACAGCAAGACTGGTCTGCTCACTGCGGGCTTCTGGCGGGAGGCCGCTGGCCGGGAGCTTGCCCGGGCCCGTCGGCTCGCCGAGCCGCTCGGAGTGCTCATGCTCGACCTGGATCATTTCAAGTCGTTCAACGACCGGATGGGCCATCTCGTCGGTGACCAGCTGCTGCGCGCCGTCGCCGACGAGCTCCGCTCCCAAACCCGGCCCTACGATCTGGTCGGGCGGTTCGGCGGCGAAGAATTCGTGATCCTGCTGCCCGGGGTGGGCGCTGCTCAGGTCGAGCACATCGCGGACCGGATCCGCGAGCGCATCAGCCGGCTGTGCGTCCTGGTCGACGGTCCGCACAATCGACCGATGACGGTGGCGGGCATGTCGGTGTCGATCGGGGCGGCGGTCAGACCCGACGACGGCAACGAAATCGAGCAGCTGCTACTTGCCGCCGACGGTGCCCTGATGGCCGCCAAAGCAGCCGGCCGCGACCGCGTACATCTCGCCACTCGCTGACCGTTCGCGCCCTCACTTCACCCGATATGGAGCCATATCGGCCTATAGAGTCCGGAATAGCCCCGACATGTCTCCATATCGAGCAGGGAGGTGTGATGCTGGCGCGGCTGGGGACTGAGGAGTTGCTGGCGCGGGCTTGTGCGATGCGGGATGCGGTGCACGGTACGCGGGTGACCTACTCCCCCAAGGTGTTCGTGCCGCTGACCATGCTGTGCCGGGACCGCTGCGGCTATTGCACGTTCGCGCACGCTCCCCGTGAGCTGCCGTCGGCCTACCTGGAGCTCGACAAGGTGCTGGCGATCGCTTGCCGGGGCGCGGAGCTCGGCTGCCACGAGGCGCTGTTCACCCTGGGCGAGCGGCCCGAACAGCGCTACCCGCCGGCCCAGAGCTGGCTAACCGACCACGGGTACGCCTCCACGGTGGACTACCTCGTTGCGGCGTGCTGCGCGGTGCTGGAGCAGACCGGGCTGCTTCCGCACGCCAACGCCGGCGCATTGCACCGCGACGAACTGGCCGCGCTGCGCGAGGTGACCGCCAGCCAGGGGATGATGATTGAGTCGTTGCGGCCGGACCTGCCTGCACACCGCGGAGCCCCGGATAAGCACCCGGATCGGCGGCTAGCCACCCTGCATACAGCAGGTGAGCTCGCGATCCCCTTTACTACCGGGATCCTGGTCGGTATCGGCGAGACCGAGGCCGACCGCGTGGTGGCACTGGAAGCGATCGCCGAGGCGCACCGCCGGTACGGCCACGTGCAAGAAGTGATCGTGCAGAACTTCCTGCCCAAGGCGGGCACCGCGATGCGCCACGTCCCACCCTGCCCACCGCAAGAACACCTACGGGCCATCGCGCTGGCTCGGCTGCTGCTGCCGCCCGAGGTGCATGTGCAAGCTCCGCCCAACCTCACCGATGATCCAGCGAGTCTGCTGTCTGCTGGCATCGATGACTGGGGCGGGGTCTCGCCGCTCACGGCGGATCATGTCAACCCCGAGCGGCCCTGGCCCGCGTTGGCGCAGTTGCGCACCGCCACGGAGGCGGCGGGCCACACACTGACACCACGCCTGGCGGTGTATCCGGAGTACGCCCTGGACCCGGTTCGGTGGCTGGACGAGGCAGTACGTTTCGGTGTGCTGGACCGTTCCGATGCCGAGGGGCTCGGCCGGGACGATCCGGGCGCAGTATTCCCAGAACCTGCGCAGCAGGCCATCAACGTCGGCGACGGCGTGGAGGTGACGCTGGCCGGGCGCCGCTCCACCGCCTGGTACTCCGGTATCGGTATCGCGCCACCGGTGTTGCTACCCGCGCCAGCGTGCGCCATCGGCGCGGTGCGTGAGGTACTCGACGGGGTTCGCGCCGGTCAGCGCCCCGGTCTCGAGGAGCTCGTGATATTGCTGCGCGCCCGTGGCCCCGAGGTCGGGGCCGTTGCGGGGCTGGCCGATGAGCTGCGCGTGGCAACCGTCGGCGACACCGTCACCTACGTGGTCAATCGCAACATCAACTACACCAACGTGTGCACCTTCCGGTGCCGGTTCTGCGGCTTCTCCAAAGGCAAGCTGTCGCTGAACCTTCGCGGCGCGCCATACCTGCTGGAGCTGCCCGAGATCGTGGCGCGGGTCCTGGAGGCGCAGCGCTGCGGCGCCACCGAGGTGTGCCTGCAGGGTGGGATCCACCCCAGCTTCGACGGCGACTACTACGTCACGGTGTGCCGGGCCATCCACGAGGCCGCGCCCGAAATCCACATTCATGGCTTCACCGCGCTGGAGGTCACCGAAGGTGCTCGGCGGCTGGGTGAGCCGCTTGCCGGCTACCTGACCCGGCTGCGCAAGGCAGGCCTGCACTCGCTACCCGGTACTGCTGCGGAGATCCTCGACGATGAGATCCGCGCGGTGCTGTGCCCTGACAAGATCACCACTGCGGAGTGGCTGGAGGCGCACCGGGTGGCGCACTCGGTGGGGTTGCGCTCCAACGTCACGATGATGTTTGGCGCCATCGAGCAACCTGTGCACTGGGCCCGGCACCTGCTGCGCGCACGCGACCTGCAGGAGCAGACCGGCGGGTTCACTGAGTTCGTCGGGCTGCCGTTCGTGCACATGGCGACCCCGATGTATCTGAAGCGGGCAGCCCGGCGGGGGCCGACCTGGCGGGAGGTTCTGTTGGTGCACGCGGTAGCCCGGATCGCGTTGCATGGGTTGATCGACCACGTGCAGGCGTCCTGGGTCAAACTCGGGGCGTCCGGTGCCCGCCAGCTGCTGCAGGCTGGGGTGGATGACCTTGGCGGCACGCTGATGGACGAGAACATCAGCCGCGCGGCCGGTGCCAACCACGGGCAGGGCCTTGACGAAGCCGGTTTCCGGGCGATCGTCGAGCCGCTCGGCCGACCGCTGGCCCAGCGCACCACCCTCTATGAACCGGTGGACCGCATCGCCCTGTCGTCCCTACGCCGGTGACCACTCCTACAACTTCGCTGCGCGGCGAACGCCGAACCAGCGAACAGGTAAGGTGCGCGGGCATGCGCGCCCTCGTCACCGGTGGTGCCGGATTCATCGGCTCACACCTCGTTGACCGTCTCATCGCTGATGGTCACCGCGTCGCCGTGATGGACGACTTATCCACTGGCCGCCGCGACCGCATTCCTAGCGACGCGGCGCTGCACGTCGTCGATGTCGTCAACGCCCGTGAGGTCACCGACGTCGTGGCCGCGTATCAATTTGAGGTGATTTACCATCTTGCTGCTCAGATCAGTGTCCGCTACTCAGTAGCCAGTCCCGTTGCCGACGCCACTACCAACATCCTGGGCACGCTGCACCTCCTCAACGCCGCTACTACCGTCGGTGCTCGCCTGATCCTGGCCAGCACCGGCGGCGCCATGTACGGCGACGGTGTTCCCTTGCCTACGCCGGAAACCTTCCCACCCGGAACCCAGGCTCCGTATGGGATCTCAAAGTATTGCGCTGAGCAGTACCTCATGTTGTTCAATCGACTTCACGCAGGACGTCACATCGCTCTTCGACTAGGCAACGTCTACGGCCCCCGGCAGGACCCACACGGGGAAGCGGGTGTCGTGGCCATTTTCTGCGGTCAGGTTGCTCGCGGCGAGACTCCTACAATCTACGGCGACGGTAAGCAGACCCGCGACTACATCTACGTCGCTGATGTGGTAGGCGCTTTCCTCGCGGCGACTGACTACGCCGGCGATGAAACGGTGTTCAATATCGGCACTGGCAACGCAACAACCGTAGGAGATCTCCTCGGCGCCATCAATGCCGCAGCAGGAACAGCTATTGAGCCAAAGTTCGCACCGGAACGGGCCGGTGAGTGGCGGCACGGCGCCCTCGACTCCGCCAAGGCGGCAGTCGAGCTCAACTGGACTCCAGGCACCAGCATTGCAGCGGGGATCCGGCAGACCTATCAGCAGCTCACCCAGAACAGCTAGCGCACACACATCCTGGCACAACAACACCAGCCCCGAATCCAACGGACAGTGAGCCGTGGTGTCCCGAGCTAGGGCAATGCATCCCCGACGAACGTCCGCAGCTGGATGAACAACTCGTCACGGCTCGTGGCGTTCAACCGCTGGCGCATCCGGGCCACGTGGTGTTCCACGGTCTTGGCCGAGATGAATAACCGTTCCCCGATCTGGCGGTAGGTCAGGCCGGTCAGGATGAGTTCGGCGACCTCGCGCTCCCGGTCGCTGAGCATCGGTACACCGGCCAGCCCACCGGCAGACACAGCGGTCGCACGGGAGGTGGGCATCGGCTCGGTCGAATCGTCCAATCCATCCTCTACCGCAGAGCTGGCCGCGCCGGGGCCGGTGGCCTGCAGCGCCCGAGCACATCCAAGTAGCGCGACCATGACCTTGCGGTCGGTAGTGCGGATCGCTGCCTGGCCGGCCAGCCGGGAGCCGTCGTTGGCCAGCCCGATCGACTGCAGTCCACGAGCTGCGGACTCCACCTCGGAGAGGTCGAATTGCCCGGCCAGCACCTGCAGCCAGGCCCGGCCTGCGGCAGCGAGCGCGGCGGCGTAGTGGTTGCTCTGCGCTGCCTTCATCAGCGCCGTCAAGTGCGGCTCGGCCAAGCCGGGCTGTTCTCGCAGGATCGCGGCATGCAGGCCACACCAGTGCAGCGGCGCAGCCCACAGCGGCGGGTTACCCAGCCGCTCCAGCAGAATCCGGGCCTGTTCCAGGTGCGGCGCCACCCGGTCGAAGTCCCGCAGCCTGGCCGCGGCCACGGCCAGCTCACCCAGCGGCAATAGGGCGAACAGGTCGGCCGGGTAACGGACGATTGCCCCCCGGGCCGCGGCCCAAGCATTCTGCAGCGTGGAGATGTCGCTCTCGCGCCGGGCCAGGCCGACCTCCAGCGCCGCGGCGAACAGTTCGTCTCGTGGCTCGAGAGTGCCTGCGTCGGGAACGGCGCGAGCCAGCCAGCGCCGGGCCAGCGCAGTGTCGCCACGGATCATTGCGGTCCAGGCCAGCAGTAGCTGGCAGCGGGCACGCGCGAAGAACCCACCGGCCCCGTAGTCCAGGGCCCGTTCCAGGACCGAGACGGCCACGTCGAGCTCGCCAGAATGCAGCGCCACGATCGCCGCCAGGGCTGCGGGGGTATCCGGGAGCAGCACGATCCGGCCGCCCGGTTCGAGCAGCGTGGCAGCTCGGATAAGCGCGGACAATGCCGCGGTTGGAGCCGCCGGCGAGCCGAGCACCGACTCCAGCACGCCGGTAGCCATCAGCGACTCCGCCCCAGCCAGCAGCGTCGGCGGTCGGTCACCGTCCGAGGCGGCCAGCACCTCCCGAGCCTCAGCCAGCGACCCAGTGCCGAGCAGCGCCAGCGCCGCCAGGGGTGCCGCCGATCCCATCCGGCCGGTGCCGACCCAGCGATAGACCTCAGCGCTACGAGCCAGCAGACCACGCTGGGCCAGGACCGCGCCCGCGACGTTGGCAGCTCTGGCGAGGTCGGGACACGATGCGTTGGACAACGCCTGATCGGCCAGGCGCAGCGCCCTGTCCAGATCACCCGCGAGAGCTGCTGCCTCGGCCCGCCGGGATGCCAGCGAGGCGGGGTCCGCACCAGCGATGACGGCCTGGGCATACAGCTGCGCAGCCCGCGCCGCGGCGTCAGGTCCGACCGCGTCGAGCAGAGCTGAATCGAACAGAGCTGAATCGGACAGAGCTGAATCGGACAGGGCCGAATCAGACAGGGCCGAATCAGACAGGGCCGAATCAGACAGGGCCGAATCAGACAGGGCCGAGTGTGACAGGGCGGTGTCACCCGCGGCTTCGAGAACGGCCGCGAGGTCGCTGCCGCGGGCACCGGCCTCAACCAGCTCGTGGGCCAGGTCGAGCACCGGACGGCCGCGTTGGAGGTGGGCAGCAAACACCAACCGCTGGATCACCCGCCTGGTGCCTGGCGCGGCACCAGCCACCATCGCGCGTCGCACCAGCGGGATAGCCCGCTCCTCACCCAGCAGGCCGCTTGCTTGCGCCATCGACAACAGGTCAACAACCGCGGTTGGATCCAGCGCGAGCACCTGAGCGAGGATTTCAGGGTCAACAGCCGCACCGAGCGCCACCGCAAACAGCAATGCACGTAACTGGGGGGCAAGCCGGTCGAGGTCGTGGTGGGTCCGGTCGATGGCATCTGGGGGCAGCACCGGGTGATCGCAGTCGATCGCACCAGCGGTGCGCAGGGAACTCACCACCCGGTCGATCAGCATCGGCACCCCGCCGGTCTGCTCACAGAGCAGGTCAACCACTGCCGCGGGCGGGACCTCACCGAGCAGCGCAGCGCAGCGGATCTGGATCCCGCGCCGGTCCAGCCGACCCAACAGCACCGGCGGCTGGTGACGGCGCAAAACGTTCTCGAGCTCGTCCAGCTCGGGCCTCCGCGGCCAGGGACGGTATGCGACGGCGAGTCGCACATCGTTGGTCAGCGCTAGGTGACGCAGCCGATCAAGGACAGGGCCGTCCAACTCATGGGCGTCGTCGACCAGCACAACCACGTCCGTGGACTGGCTGAGCCCGACCGCCACCGTGCCCGCTCCGACGACGCTAACTCCAGCCGCCAGATATACCTGGTGCAGCGCGGCCAAAAGCGCGCTCTTCCCACACCCTCCGGGTCCGACGACGCTGACCGCGAGCGGTGCCGACGGGTCAGCGCACACCGTGTCGTACAGGGCCTGGGCATGCCTCAACCCGGCCAGGGAAACCTGGGCCCCGTCCCGCATCGGTCGGCGGCGAACCGTTGCCTGGCTCACGTATCCGGCCTATGACGGCGCGGGCTTGATGTCGTGGTCGCCGCGGGACGGGCGGCCGTAGTTCGTCGCGGCGCGGCCGTAGTTTGTCGAGGGGCACCACTTGCCCTCGGCGGAACGGCCTTGGTGGTGCTGGGAGGAGGCGTGGGGGTGTCGTCAGCCGTCGTGGTGGCCGGGCGCGGCTTTGGGGGGTTGGACCAACTAGTGGTCCAGGTGTAGCTGGTGGCCCACGTCGACTGCGGCCGAGCGGGCTGGGACCCAGCGGGCTGGGGTGCGGGTGGTGCTGCGACCTCCGGTCTGACCGCGCCGCCGGCCGGCTTGTTGGGCGCCGCGGAAGGCTCCGTACGGCCAGCCCCGCTG
>JALZHU010000218.1 GCA_030860695.1 Actinomycetota bacterium | reverse complement strand
TCGCCCAGCGACCTTCACAAACGTCTCGTCCACGAACCACCGGTCGCCAGGCGCGTGCCGGCAGGGTCGGGCAGCATCGATCAGCAGCGGGGTGAACCGCTGCACCCAGCGGTAGACCGTGACGTGGCCGACCTGCACTCCACGCTCGGCCAGCAGTTCTTCGACATCGCGGTAGGAGAGTCCGTAACGGAGGTACCAGCGCACTGCGAGCACGATCACCTCCCGCGGGAACCGGAAGCCGACGAACGCCGATCTCGGCGGGAGGACCGGACGAACACGGCAGCTGCGGCGCATGGGTTTGAGCATGCCGAACGACGTCTTCCCTCTATGCAACAGTCCCATGCAGACTGTCCGCTCGGTTAACCGGCCACGGCCGGGCTGTCCGATCAACGGTGGTGCGCCAAGAGGTGCTGTTGTCCGAGTGGGCCGTGCTCAAGCTGCAATCAGGCCGGCCAGGTCTGCTGCCCGGCGCCTACCTTGGATCGTCTGAAGGATTGCACGTATCGTCCATTGTCTACGAGACATTGGGATGGGGGTTGTCGTGGCCCACATCTTCATCAGCTACGCAACCCCGGATCGGGCGATCGCCGACGAGGTGTCGGGTTGGTTGCGAGCAGCCGGTCACGAGCCGTTCCTTGATTACGATCTTTCCGACGGAATTAGTGTTGGCGAGGGCTGGAAGCAGCGACTGTATCGCGAGTTACGCGAGGTCGACGCGGTGATTGGTGTGGTGACGTCGTCATTTGTGGCGTCGAACTGGTGCTCGGCGGAGTTGGGAATCGCGGATGCGCTGGGTTGCCGGCTGATGCCGTTGCGAGCTGAGGCCGACGTGGTGCATCCGCTGATGCAGGACTTGCAGTATGCGGACTACCAGGCCAACCCGCAGCAAGCCCGCGACCGCCTGCTCCAGGCGTTGCGCCTGCTGGAAGACGGTGAAGGCACATGGCGGCAGGGTGACAATCCCTTTCCTGGGCTGGAGCCGTTTACCGCGGCGCTGAGCCGCGTGTTTTTCGGTCGTACGGTGGAGGCCCGCGAGGTGGGCAATCGGCTGCGTGCCATGAGCAGCACCGGAGGGGTGCTGCTCATCGTGGGGCCCTCGGGTTGCGGGAAGTCGTCGCTGCTCAACGCAGCGGTAGCCCCGCAACTCAGCGGGGATCCGGCATGGTTGATGGTGCCGGCGCTGGTTCCTGGAAGCGATCCGCTGCCCGGGCTGGCCCGGGCGTTTGCGACCACGGCCAGCCGTCTGGGGCTGAACTGGTCGGCCAGTGACGTCCATGGCCGGCTCGAAGCCGGCACCGATGGACTACGCCGTGTGGCCGACGATCTGCTGGCTGCCGGCCCGGCCACGCATCAGCGACGCCTAGTGGTCACGGTCGACCAGGCCGAGGAGTTGTTCACTCGAACGACCCCGGCCGCCCTGCAGCGATTCGCGCAACTGCTAAGCGGTGCCATGACCTGCCCGGTGCAGGTCATGGCAGCAATGCGGTCGGAGTTCCTTGACGACCTCCGCGATCTCCCTGCGCTGGCTGGCGTGCCGGTTGAGGCCTATATCTTGGCCCCGCTAGATCGGGAAATGCTGCACGAAGCCATCGAACAGCCTGCCAAGATAGCCGGGCTACACCTCGAAGACGGACTGGCCGCTGCGCTAGTCGCCGACACCCACAGCGGCGAGGCCCTGCCACTACTTGCCTTCATCTTGCGTCAGCTGGCAGACGACCTACCCGCTGGAGGCACGTTGACCCTGGCCCGCTATCACAACCTCGGTGGCGTCCAAGGTGCACTGAGCCGACATGCCGACACCGCGCTTGCCGACGCCATACAGGCCAGCGGACTGACCGATCGGGAAATACTGGCCGGACTCACCCGCCTGGTCACCGTCGACGAGACCGGCCGACGCACCCGGCGACGGATCACACTGGCTGGCCTGCCCGAGCAGCTGCGCGTCGCGCTGCAGGTCTTCGTCGACCGCCGCCTGCTGCTCAGCGACACCGACGACGGCCATGTGTGGCTCACCATGGCCCACGAGGCCCTGGTCACCGGTTGGCGACCACTGGACTCCGCCACCGCCGACATCATTATCGCCCTGCGCACCGCCCGGGCAGTCGAACAAGCGGCCGCAGAGTGGGTCAGCGTAGGCCGATCCGAGCACTATCTCTGGGACGACGAGCGGCTCACCGCCACCCTGACCACCTTGGGGATGAGCGGTGACGGCACCAAACGCAATCCTGATGCGCCGCCCCGCGTCGAGCTCGACGACGATGCCCTCACGTTTCTCGACACCACTGCCCAGCACGTCCGCGCCTTAAAGGAGCGCGAGCGACGGCAACGCACCCGCACCATCATCGCGCTATCAGTCCTGCTGGTGCTCGTGCTGATCGCCGCGGGTATTGCGGTCTTGCAGCAGCAACGGACCAGCCTCGCCCAACGCATCACCATCGCCCGCGACATGCTGGCTCAGGCAGACAGGATCCGCGTCCAAGACCCCCGTGGCGCACTCCAACTCGACGTCGCGGCCAGACAGTTCGACGCCAGCCCGCGAACCACAGCGAGCCTAACGCAGACTCTCACATCAAGCTCCCACTTCAGGACACTGCGCGGCCACACCAACATAGTGAACGAGGTGGCTTTTACTCCCGACGAGCGCACCCTGGCCACCGCCAGCGTCGACCGAACCATCAGGTTGTGGGATGTGGGCGACCGTGACCGACCCCGGCCGCTGGGCACTCCCTTGACCGGCCACACCGACGCGGTGGCCTCGGTGGTGTTCTCCCCCAACGGCCAGACCTTGGCCACCGCCAGCGCCGACCGAACCGCCAGGTTGTGGGATGTGGGCGACCGTGACCGACCCCGGCCGCTGGGCACTCCCTTGACCGGCCACACCGACGCGATGACCTCGACTGTGGCGTTTTCCCCCAACGGCCAGACCTTGGCCACCGCCAGCGCCGACCGAACCATCAGGTTGTGGGATGTGGGCGACCGTGACCGACCCCGGCCGCTGGGCACTCCCTTGACCGGCCACACCGACGCGGTGATGTCTGTGGCGTTTTCCCCCGACGGCCAGACCTTGGCCGCCGCCAGTTCGCTCCAAACTGAGTTGTGGGATCTCACGGAGCGTGACCGACCTCGGCCGGTGGGCACTCCCTTGACCGGCCACACCGACGCGGTGATGTCTGTGGCGTTCTCCCCCAACGGCCACGCCCTAGCCACCGCGAGCGCTGACCAGACCGTCCGGTTGTGGGATCTCAGCGACCGTGACCGACCCCGACCGCTCAGCCAACCCCTGATCGGCCACACAGGCGCGGTAATTGGGGTGGCGTTTGCTCCGGACGGGCGCACGCTGGCCAGCGGCAGCGGCGACCGGACCGTCATCTTGTGGAATCTCAGCGACCGCAGCCAGCCTCGGCAGCTCGGTCCATCCCTCACCGGCCACACCAACTGGGTGAAAGGGGTGGCGTTCGCGCCGGACGGGCGCACGCTGGCCACCGTTAGCTTCGATCAGACCGTCCGGTTGTGGGATCTCAGCGACCGTGACCGACCCCGACCGCTCAACCAACCCCTGATCGGCCACACAGGCGCGGTAAATGGGGTGGCGTTTGCCCCGGACGGGCGCACCGTGGCCACCTCCGGCTTTGACCACACGGTCAGGTTGTGGGATCTCAGCGACCGTGACCGCCCCCGACCGCTCGGCCCACCACTTACCAGCCACACCAACGCGGTGTTCAATCTGGCGTTGACCCGGGACGGGCGCACCCTGGCCACCGCTAGCCTCGACCATACGGTCAGGTTGTGGGATCTCAGCGACCGTGACCGCCCCCAACCGCTCGGCCCACCCCTCCTTGGCCACACTGGTCCGGTGCTCCGTCTGGCGTTTGCCCCGGACGGGCGCACCCTGGCCACCTCCGGCTTTGACCAAACAGTCAAGTTGTGGGATCTCAGCGACCGTGACCGCCCCCGACCGCTCGGCCCACCACTCACCAGCCACACCAACGCGGTGTTTGATCTCGCGTTTGCCCCCGACGGACGCGCCCTGGCCACCGCCAGCGCCGACCACACGGTCACGTTGTGGGATGTCAGCGACCGTGACCGCCCCCGACCGCTCAGCTCACCCCTCCTCGGCCACACCGGCCACGTGTACGGGGTGGCGTTTGCCCCCGACGGGCGCACCCTGGCCACCGCCAGCGCCGACCACACGGTCACGTTGTGGGATGTCAGCGACCGTAACCGACCTTGGCGGCTCGGCCGACCCCTGACCGGCCACATCGACAGAGTATTCACTCTCGCGTTTGCCCCCGACGGGCGCACCCTGGCCACCGCCGGTGCCGACGAAGCCGTGATTTTGTGGGAACTGCCCCACCGCGACGCATTTCCCGGCGGTGAGGTGCGAGAAGCATGCGTTCGCGCCGGCGGACCGCTCGATAAAGCAACGTGGGACCTCTATGCACCGGGCGTTAGCTACCAAGACACATGCGGTAGCCGTTAACGCCGTGTGAATCAGGTCACCTGGCGGGCGGTCTTGGGCCGTAGGCCCATGTTCACGCGTGGGTTGCAGGGTGACGGTGTGCCGAGTTGTTCGAGTGGCGGACGAGGCGTCGGGCTCGGTGTTCGGTGAAGCAGCGGCGTTGTACCCAGTCTGGGCCGAACCCCGGCAGGCGCCGGTGAACCCATGATGGGCTTCGAAGCGGCGCGAGTCTATGCAAGCGGCGCCGGTGCCCGGCGGCGACCTCCGACGTGTGACGGTGTGACGAGTCAGGTTGCACCGTCACGGCCAGCTCAGGTGTGCAGGTGGGGCAGCACGCGCTGACCGTAGAAGTCGATGACTCGCCTGGGATCGGCTTGCGGGGCGTGGATGAAGGGGGTGGCGCCGGCGTTGAGCAGCTTCTGCGCCGCCGCAATATGCACGGCGGGGTCCGTTCCCAGAACCCACCAGGTCGGCGGCTGCGGTGCTTGCGGGGAGATCTGCTCGATGGTCACGGGGTTGGGCTGATACAGCAGGTCAGCCGTGGGCGGTGCGGCCAGGAACCGCCAGCGCTGGGCAGCGTAGTTGACATCAGACCCGTCGCCTACCACCACGAAGCTCCCCACGAACTTCGGCATCCTCGCCGGATCTTTCCCGGCGGCGCGGGCGCCTTGCTCAAACGCTGTCCGCAGCCGAGGGTCCACACTCGCGCCAACGGTGATCCATCCGTCGCCGTACTGACCGGCAAGGGTGGCGCTCTTCGGCCCACCCGCAGCAACATAGATCGGGGGCGGCTGCGTCGGCATATCATACAGCCGCAGCTGCTCAGTCTGGAAATAACGGCCGCGAAATGACACCCGCTGTCCGGTCCACAGCTGGCGGATCAGTGTAATGGCCTCAATGAGGCGATCGTGCCGCTCGCGGTACCGGCCGAACTGGCCGGTACCGGCCAGTTCGTTGACCGCCTCGCCAGTACCCACCCCCAGGAAGGTGCGCCCAGGGGCAAGCCCGGCCAAGGTGGCAAACGCCTGGGCCACGTCCGTGGGGTGATGCCGGTAAATTGGGCACGTCACGCCGCTACCGAATGTAACGGCCCGTGTGCGTTGGCTGAGTAGGCCCAGCGTCAACCAGGGAAACGCCGAGTGGCCTTGATTGTCCTGCCAGGGCTGCAGGTGGTCACTGGCCCACAGGTAGCCAAAGCCGGCACCCTCAGCCGCTGCGGCGAACTCCACCAATTCCGAGGTCGGGAACTGCTCGTGGGACAACACGAACCCGACCTTCGCCTTGGCTGATGGTGGTACGCCCGTCAGTGAGGACGGGGCAGGCGAGCTGCAGGCGGCCGCCACCCCCCCGGCGGCACCGCTCAAGGCCAGTGCCCCCAAAGCGCCGAACTTCCGGCGCGACAGGGCCTGTGCCGATCCACCTGGTTCACCATGCTCCATCCACCGCCTCCAATCGCTAGCCTCGGCACGGTCCCTGCCCGGGCCGTCCACGCCGCCCGAGCCATTATCGCCCTGCGGTCGAGGCGGGCTTACGAGCCCGCGCTTAGCGGCGTCGCGCCGCGATGGCGCTAAGCGCCACCGTTAACACCGCCGCCGTGACGAACAAGGTGGCCAGGACGAGGGAACGGAGAGGAGCAAGGACGCGTCCGTTCGTATCCCATTTCGCACTTGAAGCAGGACGTAGAAGGTCTGCGGAAGTCGTCGTCACCAGCCACCTGGCGGCAAGAAACATCCGAGCCAACCGACCGCCCCCTCGGTCCGCTACGTGCTGCAGACGCAGCGGCCTGGACTCATCCGACAAGTCGGGGGTATCAGTGCGTGACGGCGCAGGCTGCGAGAACTCGCGGCCGCTATGGTTGGCGAGGGACAGGGATCAGGGGTGGGGGTGACGGAGGGTCATCGGATCGAGCTGGTCTAATGTTTGGTCCTTCGAACCGGGCCGGGAGCTGCCAATCCCGATGACGGAAGGAAGGCGGCATGGTGTCCGACGCAGTTCACGGTGTAGGCGCCTTTAGTCAGGCAACAGGCCGCGTCGCGGGGAAGGAAGCGGGTCCGGACAAGCCCCGCTACCGGCGATTTCAGCACGATTTGATCGTCGAGCACTGTGGCCGGTCGGTGTTGGAGGTCGGTGCCGGCCTCGGCGAGTTCGCCGAACAGCTGTGTGGCCTCGACCGGCTCATAGTGACTGACGTCGATCCCGAAGCTGTGGCGGTGATGCAACGGCGGTTCGCGGGACGGCCTGAGGTGCAGGTACGCCAGCTCGACGTCGAAGTGGGTCTGGACCTCGACAAGCCGGTCGACACTGTGATCACCATCAACACCCTGGAGCACATCGAGGACGACGCCGAGGTGCTGCGTTCATTGGCTCGGCTCGTCTTGCCCGGTGGCGCTATTGTGGTGTGGGTCCCTGGCTACCAACAGCTCTATGGTGACTTCGACCGTAAGGTCGGCCACGTGCGCCGCTACACCCCCGCGACGTTAACCGCCAGCTTCGAGGCGGCCGGGCTGGCGCCCGCCGTAGTCAAGCCGGTCAACCTGCTTGGGGGCATTGCGTGGTGGGCTGCCGGGCGCGGCGGTGGCTCACCTAATTCCCGTTTGGTGGCCGTCTATGATCGCGTGCTTGTTCCAGCGACCCAAGCGCTCGAACGCGTGGTCCGGGTTCCGTTCGGCCAGTCCATTCTCGGCGTCGCCCGGGTCTGAGGACTCCTGACCCGTGTGACACCTACCGTTCAGCTGAAGTGACCGAACGTGTGCGTGACGGTGAGCGCTTTAGTGATGATTTGTGGCGCCCGCACCACTTCTTAAGGCAAATTTCTGCAAGCCCTCTTCGTTCATAACCACTCCCGTGACGTGACGACATGCAAATAATAGCGAAAGGAGCTGACGGTCATGCTCCCCGCTCGCTGCTGTTGCACGGCGCTTTGGCCGATCCGTCTGACAGTGCCCAACGGACTGTCCAATAACTGTGGCGTGCTAGGTACGGCAATATTAAGCGGTCAGACCGTCACGCCCTGATCCAAATTTTCTACAGCCTGTGGGTGCCGAATAGGTCATCCACGTCATGCGACCTGGGCGTATTCGTGGATCAGTCCGCCGAGCCGATCGCGGCGTTGGAGGCGAAGGTCGGGCGGTGATGCGGCCGGGGGGAGTGGCCTGAGTGGTGTTGCTTGGTGCAGTGCGCGGTGGGGGCGATGGTGGTTGACGTGCCTCACGTACTCGGTTAGCACAGCCTCGAGGTGGCGGCGGTTGAGGATCAGCATTTGGTCCAGCAGTTCGCGGCGGACAGTGCCGATCCAGCGTTCGGCGAGGGCGCACGGCTCCGGCAAAGTCCCCTTTCAGCTAGTCAGCAGTAGTTGGGTGGGCCGGAGCGGGTCCCATGCGTGATGTCGGAGGGCTTGGGCGATGTTGGTGACGCCGTTTATCCGCAGGATGCTTAGCGCCAGGTTCCGGAGAGAGGCCATGGCGCGGGTCCGGTGCTGGTACGGACCTGGGAGCGGTCTTCGTCGTAGGTGACATCGCGCACCCAGTGCAGACGGTTCTCGATGGCCCAGTGGCCGCGGACCCATGCCGCGAGTTCGGCTGCGGTGGCCTGCTCGGCGGCCAGGCTGGTGATGGCGTACACGACTTCGGTGGTCCACTTGGTGCCATCCAGCCGACGGGTCTTGCGGATGATCTGGATGGCTTGGCGGGCATGCGGGAACACGATCCCGGTCGCCACCGTGACGACCTTCACCGAGCGCTGCTCCATCCTGCCGTGAGCGCGAATGGTGGAGGTGTAGGCCGGCGGGACATCTTTTGCAGGGCAGGGCCTTGAGTTGGTGGAGCAGGCTGGGCTGGTTTCCCCCTGGAGGGCTCCCGCTTCCGTAGACAGTCACTGAAGTGGCACGATGGTCTACGAGGAGAAAAACGGAAGTGGGATCGACACGCCGGAAGTTCACTGCCGAGTATAAGGCCGAAGCTGTAGAGTTGGCGATCAACTCGGGACGGCCTATAGCGGAAATTGCCCGAGACCTCGGAATCAACGAAGGAACACTGGGCAACTGGGTGAACATGGCAAAAAAGCGCGGTGACGTCAAGGAAAAGCCGCTGGACATCGACGAGCGAGCGCGACTCAAGGAACTTGAGGAAGAGGTCCGCCGTTTGAAGATGGAACGGGAAATCCTGAAAAAAGCGTGTCGCCCTCCATCACCGCAGCTCAAGCCCAACCATCAATGACTTTGCCGGAGCCCTGGGCGATGGCGTTGGCCCGGGGTGCGCGCACGGGTGTCGCAGGATGCGGATGGCTTCGCTGGCGAACACAGCATCGAAGATGCCGGTGAACGTGGCGTCGCGATCCCGGATCAAGAACTTAAAGGGTCGCCACGCGATCATCGAGGTCCATCAGCAGATTCCGTGCCTGCTAAGCCACCCAGGCACCGGTGGGGTTGGCGGTGATGCCAAGGGGAGGTGGATGCGGCGCGTGGCGTGCTCGACGACGAACAAGACGGACAACCGGTGAACCAGCAGGGTGTCGACGCAGAAGAAGTCGGTGGCGTGGATGCCGTGGGCTTGGGTGGTCAGGAACTGTCGTCA
>JALZHU010000460.1 GCA_030860695.1 Actinomycetota bacterium | reverse complement strand
GCCATGGGCACGCGGTGGACGGTCGGGGAGGTTCTTGACGAACATATGGCGCCCAAGTGTGACCACCCACACCAGGCAACCGAACACCCGGCCCCCGTCAACCTAATGAGCTTCTATGTCAAGTCTTGCTGGTCGTGGGTGTGTTGGCGTCGGTGGCGAGGCAGCGATAGACGGCGTCGGAGATGCGGCGTTTGAGGCAGCGGAGTGCTTCTCGGCGGGTTTTTCCTTCGTGTTGTTTGCGGTGGAGGTAGTCGCGGCCGGGGTGATCAGCGCGGGCCTGGGTAATGGCGATGATGTAGAGGGCTCGGTTGAGTCGTCGATTGCCGCGGCGGTTGAGGCGATGGCGTTGTGTTCGTCCCGACGATGCGGGAATGGGTGCGCTGCCGTTGGATGCGGCGAACTTGGCTTTGGACGCAAATCTGCGGATGTCCCCCACCTCACCGATGATGCGCGCTGCGACGAGTGCACCAACGCCGTGAATCTCGGTCAGCGTGGTGCCGGAATCGGCCACCACGTCACGAATGCGTCGTTCCAAAGCGCGGATTTCGGTATCAAGCTCGGTCAGGCGATCAAGCCGTTTTCTCACGAGCTCGGACCGGACTCCCTCGTCCTGGGCTACGATCTGGCGCGCGATCACCAGCGAGGTCGCACTGCGCAAGTCGCGGCAGCGGGACTGGTATCCGGGGTGGGTGATGGTCAGGTCGGCGTGCACCCGGTTAGCCACTCGGGTGCGCTCGCTGACCAGCTGGTCGCGGTAGTCCACCAGCAGCTTGAGGTCATCTGCTAACCCTGCGGGAGTCACCGGGGGGAGATCGTCTTCCCGGGCGGTGATCCGCGCGATCGCCACCGCATCGGCGGGATCGCTTTTGCCCAGCGTACGACCGCGTCGTCGCTCGCGCATGGTCAACACCGGCGGCACCTCAACCACCGGAATATCCGCATTCAGCAATGCCAAAGCAACGGCACGTCCATAACCACCAGCGCCTTCGATACCCAGTCGCTCCACCGGGCCATGCGTGGTTAACCACTGCACCAACTGGCCATGACCTGTGATCGTATTAGCAACCGTGATGGCGTGCCGACGCCGGCCTGACGGGTCAATTAAGGCAACCGCCAGAGTGTCTTTGTGGGTGTCCATGCCGCCGAACAACAGTGCAGGCTCCTCTCGACCGAATCGGTGCGATCGAGCGGCGCGCAACCATGCGTGGGGGCGTCCATGCTTCTATCAAGAGACCCCGCTTGATCCGGATTGCTCCCGCGAGGGCACTCATTAGGAAAGCCACGTCACAGACGGGCACAACAAGGCAGAGCCACCCGCGAGAACCCGGACATCCTCGCCAATCAACCCGGTCAATCGACGACGACGCGCGAGGCAGAGTCCAACACGCATGACAGTGCCACCAGCAGGCCTGGCGCGCCTCCCATATTCCGGATAGCGGACCCAATAAGGTCCGTCCCGGAATGGAGGGGGATGAATGCCAGAACGGCGTAGGAAGTATACCGCTGAATTCAAGACCGAAGCGGCGAAGATGGTGGTTGAGACTCAACGCCCGATCGCCGAAGTCGCCCGGGAAATTCATGTCAACCCGGGCACCTTGGGGAGTTGGGTCGTGAGGTACCGAGCTGAGCACGTCGGCGAGGAACCACCATTGTCGATCACGGAACGAGCTTGCCTTGGGAGCTGGAAAAAGAGGTTCGTGAGCTGAGGATGAAAGCGGATTTCTTGGGAAAAGCGGCGGCCTTCTTCGCTCAGGAGTCTCGGTGAGAGCGAAATTCGAGCTGATTGACGCGGAGAAGGCGAACTACCCCATCGTGAAGATGTGCGAGTGGGCTGGGGTTTCCACGTCGGGATACTATGAGTGGCGAGACCGGCCCGCCTCGGCCACCGCGATTCGCCGCGGGCATCTCAAGAAACTCATTACAGCGATTTTTGAGCTTTCCGACGGGACCTACGGGTATCGGCGGGTCCACGCCCAGCTTCTCCGTCAGGGCGAGCAGGTCAGTGCCGAGTTCGTGCGGGAGCTGATGCGGGAGCTTGGCTTGGTGGCCTGCCAGCCCAGACCGTACCGGCCGGCCACCACCACCCCAGGCGATCCCGGCCCGATCCCCGACCTGGTGAACCGGGATTTCACCGCCGAGGCCCCCGGTCAGAAAATGGTGTCAGACATCACCTACATTCCTACGAAAGAAGGTTGGTTGTATCTTGCCACGGTCATCGATTGCTGTACGAGAGCCTGCATTGGATACGCCATGGCCGGCCATCTCCGGACTGAACTCGTGATTGATGCCCTGCACATGGCTGCCCGGAATTATCCGCTTACCAGGGTGCGATATTTCACTCCGACCGCGGAACTCAATATACTAGCACAGCCTTCGCGGCGGCGACTGACCTTCTCGGCATCAGACGATCGGTCGGGGCCACTGGAGTATGTTTTGATAACGCCCTCGCCGAGTCCTTCAACGCCGCCGTGAAAGTCGAGCGGGTCAATCGCACCGTTTATCCTACCCGGGAACATGCCCGGACAGATGTTGCCCGGTACATCGAATTCCGCTACAATACTCAACGTCTTCACTCGGGACTCGGGTACAAGACCCCACACGAGGTTTACATTGAGCACCTGAACCGGCAGATCGCGGCATGATATAGCAATTAGTCAGCTATCCGGAAAACGCGGGGTCGCTCAGCCCAGATCGTGGCGAACTTCTTCGACTAGATCTTCGACTAGATCGAGGCCATCGATCCGCAGGCCCGTGTCGTCGTGGTGGGAGACCTCAACGACTTCGAGTACTCCCACTGCGGTGCAGACACT
>JALZHU010000217.1 GCA_030860695.1 Actinomycetota bacterium | reverse complement strand
CGACGCAGTGACTCGGTCACCGCCGCATGCCAATCGGTGTCGACCAGGGTGCCGGCCTCAACGAGCTGGTGATCAGGCAGGACTTGCGGCCGTCTGACCTGAGATGTCGTCCGGTGCGTCCCGCCGAGAGCCTGTTTGTGCAAGTCAGTACACCTCGATGGTGTGCGAGTAAGCCACAAGCACCTCCACCGAGAACGCCCAGGGCCGACTGGCCTGGGCGTTTATGCTTCTGTGGTGTGCGAGTCCCTTCTTTGTGCCGTTGCGGAAGAGTGGCGATCCGTTTTCCGTACGCGACCATGCTCACGACCGGACGTTCGTCGAGTGGGACGTCGCTTGGTTGTGGCGTCGAGGCTGACTCTGGTAAAAGCCAGCAGGTACGCGCGAGGCGGGACACGATCGTTGGGTACGTGGTGCACGTGAGCGCGGTCGACGTCTTCGTCGAACTGATCTGGGAGCGTCGGCCGAGCCGGGCATGTGCGATGTGCTGTCCGCTGGTGGGCAGTTCACACACCCGCTCGATCGAGGCGTTCAATGAGGCTGGGTTTGCGTGCGTGTGCTTGACGTAACGCAGTGATGCGGTGGGCGAACGTGTCATGACGGCCGTCGCGTTCGGCGAGTGCCTGGAGGTCGGTGAGTAGCGTGGCGGCGGCGTCGTACTCGGCCGGTTTTCGGGTGGCGATCAGCGCATCGACGCGTGACCACGCGGCGGTTTCCTCGCGCGCGAGTTCGTCCAGTCGTCGTTCGCGGGCCAGCGTTCGGGCCTTCTCTTGGTGCGCTTCCTCCTCCGCGCGCTGGGCCGCCAGCCGACGCCCACGGTCGGATCGCAGCCGTGCGGCGTCGTCGAGCAGATCGGCCACGGTCCGGCGGGGTAGGACGGGGATGTTCGGGGCGTTTTCGCCGCGGAAGCGGCGCAGCATCTCTATCCGTATCCGCGCAGCGTCACCCTGGACGACCCGCCGCAGAAGCCGGTCCTTCTCGACAACCGGCAGGCGTTTCACCCAGGCGGCGAGTTCACCGGGATCGTCGGCGATCTGTTCGAGCGGCGGGCTTGTTTGGGCTGCGATCGTGAGCAGGTCGTCGTCGAGGCGGAGGAAGTCGGCCAGTGCCCGCTGTGCTGCGGTGAGCATGCCCAACCCGGGTGGCACGGGTGGCTCAAGGTCGTTGTCGGCGTCGCGGTCGAAAGCGTCCTCGTCCCGCTCCCAGGCACCATAGGCGGCCAGCCAGGCGAGATAGAGCGGCCGGAGATCGCCGGTGGCAAGCTCGGCACGAACTCCGACGATCGCCGACAGCAACGCCTCGGCGTCATAGTCAAAGTCACCGGCCTCGTCCTCGCTGGTGAAATCGAGCACAACGAACTCCTCCGTGACCCAGGCACTCACCTGATCGCCGACGCAGTAACCCTCGACGACATCGGGGTCGAGCAGATCACATGGCAGGCGGAACATCACTCGGTGCGTGCCCCAGTTGGCCACATACAGGTGCGCGTCGTAGTAGCACTCCATCAGCAGGTTCGGATTACCCTTGAAATCGCCCCAATGGTACTCGTTCACGAAACTGGTGGCAGTGATCCTCGCCCGGGTCGATAGTGACCGAACCTCGGCTTGCTCGTCATCGTCCAGCGGCCGGTCGACCGCCAGGAATTCGTAGTACTGGTACTCACTCACAGTTCATCCAGTCAATCGGCGCTGGTAAAGGGTTCTGCCCGGAAACTCGAGTTGTCTCCCATGTGGAAGAACAAGTGCCCCTCGATCGTCGCGTCATCGACAAGCGACGCCCAGCCGCGCCCGCTGACCTGGTCGCCCTCGTCGACACCATCCCAGGTGAACTCGACACCGACTCGACCATCCCGCTCGACCGGGCGGCAGTCCAGCCAACCGCGGACCGCGATGAAACCGAACTGGCCGGTCCCGTCCCCGGCGAACTCGATGAAGCCCGGTTCAACGAGGTCGATGGCATCGCGGGCCCACCCGCCCATCTCCACGATCCGCCACCGACCGATCAACGGCACCACTGCCCTTGGAACACCTCTTGCCACGAGGCGTCAGGGTAGCCACCTCGGGGAGGATCGGTTCGAAGTGTGCCGGCGCCTGAGATGGTGCACCGGCACGCCAGTTCTTCAAGATCGGGAGCGCCTTGTGTGTCATCGGTCCGGATGCCGCGTTTCCGCGCCTGGTTGGACTCATCGGGGGTGTTTCGGTAATTCAGGCACTCCTGGAGGAAACCACAGGTCACCAGCTGGATCAGTCCGGTTGCCTCCTCGGTCCAGTTTCCAGGTTCTTATCGCATCGCTGAACACGCGGTCATACTTCGCTCTCATCAGCCACTGGATCGTGTTGTCGTCGAGTTCGTTCGGGGTATGTAGGGCGAGGTCGAGATCCTCGACGCGCGCCGGCTGATTCTGCTTTGCCCATGCCGTGACCGCTGCCTCCCACCAGGGGTTTCCGAACCAATCCGCGGCATAATTGCCGCCACAGATCGCGTAGTACCTCATGGCTGCGGCCTCGTCGCCGCCGAACATTCGGCCAGCCAGATCTAAGGGCAGCCACGCGCCCTCATTGAGATGCCACACCAGCTTGGTCCAGGTGCCCGCGAACAAGTTGCCGCACGTGAATGTATTTGTCCCAATCGTTACTGGCCGCGACGTAGCCGTGGATCAGTGCCTGGACTTCGTTGTTGTCGAGTTGTCATGCTCGCCGTGGAGTGGGTCGATCGGCGGGCGGTGGGGCTGGTGTGGTGGGGTCGGGGAGCTTGTGTAGCAGGGTCTCGATGGCTTCTACCTGGTCTTTGTGTTGTAATAGGCTCTCCCAATCTCCACCGATGAATGCCCAGACTGCCGACCTGGGCGTTCATGCTTCTCTGGTGTTACGAAAGCCCGCAATCCAGATCCCGCTCGCGCCTGAGCGGTCCGGCGTACGGGGCAACCTCAGGCAGACCTGCCCGAGGTCTTCGGTCTGGACACCAGTTCGACCACCGGTCAGACTGGCGGTATGAGCGTGAAGGGGGTATTTCCCTGCCGGAGAGAACGCATGCCCGTGCCGTGGAGCGTGCACGCAGCATGGGGACCACCCTGTCCGGGCTGATCGATGCGGCACTGAGGGCTGAGCTGACGCGCCGCGAGGTGGCGATCACGTGGCGATGCTCGCCGAGGCCGACGACGCCGACCGGCTACGCGCGCGGGCCCGGGCGCGCAGCCGTGTGCTTTCGCATGGAAGAGCGGTCAGTGACCGCACCCCGTCAGGGTGATGTCCTCATCTCCAATCCGTCCCCGCTGACCGGCGAACGTGAGCTGTACACCGTGGTGTCAGCTGATGTGTACAACGCTGGGGGCGGACCTACTGTGCTGATCGCCGAGATCGAAACCGGTACCCGGTACCGTGCCAGCGGCTACGCCACCGAGACCGACTACGGTGTTGTGCTCGCCGACCGGGTGGTGTGGCTACCCGTGGACATGCTCGGCGAACCGTTTGGTCGACTGACCGATGTCCAGCGTGATCAAGTTGTCAACCAGGTCGTTGCCATCCTGCGAGGGCAGTAAGCCGGTTACCGGCATGGCCGGGAGGCTTGCTCAGCTCAGCTGTTTGACTCCTCGCCCTCGTGGCCGCACACGGCCTCACCAGGTCTTTCGCAGTTCGTGAAGCGAGGTGGAGGTGTGCGAGTAAGAGGTAAGTACTCCACAGGACTTATTTGCCACTTGTTCCAGCAGGTCAGCACACTCCCCGCGTCTCCACCCAACTCCATCTTCGACGGCGCGATTGGCTCGGCGGCTTAATACACGAATATGCCCAGGTTGCATGACGTGGACGACCTCTTCGGCACCCCACACCCGTACGCGGCGCCAGCAGGTCACTCTGGAACAGACGACCACCCGGCCGGGAGCTGGTTCCAGGTGATCCCGGTCTTGAGCACGTACACGATCCCCGCCAGCGCGGTCCGATCATCGACTGGAAGTCGACCGGGGTAGCGACGCCTGCGCGGAGGCCGGGCCGGCAGCAGCGGCGAAGACGGCGCAGACTCGTCGGGTTTGACCCTCCACGTTAGTAACTGAGCGGCGGGCACCGGTATCACCCCAGCGAGAGCAGCCTCTTGTATTCGACGACGAACGGGTCAATGGGATGGCCCGCGTCGCGATCGTCGGAGGATTTCCATGACCGCTCCTGTCGCCACGATCAGCTGTCCAGCCGCACTGTCCGGACCCTTCGCGCGCCGAACGCCGAGTGGTACGGCGTCGTTGGGGCGGTTGCCGCCGCCGGTAACCGGGTGCTCGCCACCAGTTGGCGGCAGCGGCGGACGAACGAGGCCATCAATGACGGTCCGGGCCTGCTGCACATCTTGGATGCCGCGACGCTTGCCGACGCCGCTGCCCCGGTACCCGTCGGGGTCCAGCCGCGGTCCATCGCGTGGCACCCGTCGCGCAACAAGGCCTACGTCGTCAACTACGGCCTGGCCAGTGCGAGCTGCACGGTCGTCGACCTCGCGTCCGGTGCCGCCACGGATATCTCGTTGGGTCCGGCGCCGGTGAGCGTCGCGCTCGATCCCGAGGCGGACCGGGCTTACGTCGCGCTGGGCGTGCAGCAGGCTATCGCGGTGATTGACACTGCCACCGACCAGGTCCTTTTAAGGGTCAAGGTCCCGGTGCCCCCCAACTTCCTGACCGTTGAGGAGGGTACCGGAACGGTGTTCTCGCTGGCTCTGCCGATGTCTGGCAGCCCCGCCAGCGGCACGATCATCATAATGGAGCGTTCGCTTGCGGTGCGGACGATGACTCTGCCGGCCGGACGCCGATCCAATTTCGATATTGCCGTCGCGCCCGGCGGGCCGGTGTATGTGGGCAACCTCGATTGGACCGGTGGTTTGACCCCCGGAGTGCTGGTGGTAGACCGGAACAGCGGAGCTCAGCTGGCCATGGCCTCGCCTGGCAACGTCCGGTCCCTGGCCTTGGATTCGGCCGTCCCGTCGCTGTGGGCGGGCTCCGACGGTGCCATCCGGCTGTACGACGTCACCGAAGTGGGCGCCATAGTGCAGGCCACGCCGCTGAGGACGGGGCCGGTACCCTGGGCCGTGGCGGTCGGACCCGACGGGATCGGCTATGTCGGCGATGTCCGCGAGGGCACGCTGACCGCAGTCGAGTCCACCGTCGTCCCCCCGCCGCCCCCGCCCGGCTTCGCTGTCGCGATGCACAGCGGCCGGATGAACGTCTTCGTGCAGCGCCCGAACGGTCGACTGGAGACCGCGCGCTGGGCCGAGGCGGACGGCTGGAGCCGGTTCGCGGACCTCGGCCTGGGTATCTCGCAGACTGCCCCGGTCGCGGCGCTGTCCCGCCGTCCCGATGAGTGGGATCTGTTCGTCGTCGACGAGACCGGCCAGCTGATGGCCAACACCGGCAACGGCATCAATCCGGGAACGTGGACGGTGGTGGACACCGGGCTGTCGCCGGGTGGGTCTGTGACCGCGATCAGCTGGGACAGCGGCGGGACCCTGCTGTTCTCGGTCGGCGCGGACGGCGTGGTGCGCAGCTATGGCTGGAACGGCAGCACGGCCAGCAGCCCGGCCCGGCACGAGGGTCAGCAGTTCGCCCCCGGCGCCCCGATCGTCGCGGTGACCCGCAAGCGCGAGCACTGGGACCTGTTCGTCCTGCATCCCGATGGCACCGTATGGACCCAGTGGTGGTCAAGCGATGAGGGTTCGATCTCCCCGTGGGCCCGCCGGTCCCCGTGGCGGCGCCTTCGCCCCCGGCACCCGGCTTACCGCGATCGGGCGCCACGACGAGGCCCTTGACCTGTTCGCCGTCGACCGGCTCGGGCAGGCGAGAACCGCCTTCTGGCACTCCGAGGACGGATGGAGCTCCTGGGGCCTGATTGCGCAGGGCGGCCCGCACTTCTTGCCGGGTGGCACCGTCGCCGCCTACTCGAAGAAGGGCGACAACATCGACGTGATTGCAGTCGCCGACGACCTGCAGCTGTGGACGGCCTGGTGGGACGACGGCTGGAACGGCTGGCGCCCGCTAGGCGCCGCCGTGGATCGCGTGGACGCTCCGGTGACGCTGACCGGCCGAGGCTTCGAGGAACTGGACGCAGTGTGGCTCGGCCCGGCCGACGACGTGCAACACACCTGGTGGAACCGCTGGCAGGGCGACTGGGCGCACATCCTCGCCCCGGTGCGGTCGGTCGTGGGGACTCCCGGTTCTTCGTCGACGATGTCCGCTCGGGTGACCTGCTGCGAGGCAATATCAAGGTGACGCTGTGGCCAGACGGCGTCTACTACCTGCGCGGGCGGATGCGCAACAACGCCGTCGTCGGCGTCGAGTTCGAGGTGCAGGCCGCCGTCCTGGCCAACGCCGGCTTCAACACCAACTCGCACGTCGCGCTCACCAGCACGAAGCGGGGCGACGCTGACGGCTGGGATCCGTTCGGCGACGAGGACCGGGTCTTCGATTGGGCGGAGGTCGGGGTATCCCGTGCTGTGCAGATGCACTACAGAAACACACTTCCCGTCCTGCACACCCGCGCAAACCACGAAAACGTCGGGATCGGCGGCGCTCTCGGTGACTTGGTGGACGGCGTGATCGGTGGGTTCCTGAACGCGTTGGTCGACAACCCGGTAACCAGGGCCGTAATCATGGCGCTGCCCCTCGGGCGCGAACTGGAGGAGCTGGTCGGCATCGACCTCGGCGGCGTCGGCGGAGTGGTGGGCCTGGTCGCGGTCGCCCCCGGCACGTTCTGGCAGGTGGCCGGGGGCGTAATCATCCCGATGGCCGTGGGCGAGCTGCCCTTCGGGGTGCGACACCGGACCATGGAGAAGCACGAGTGGGACTGGGCAGCCCGGGTTTTCGGGCCCAGCCTGCCGCCCCGGGAGCAGATCGAGATCACCAACCTGCGCGGCCTGGGCAACAGAGCGTTCGTGTCGGTCCAAACCCCGATCTTCCCGGGCGGCCAGACCACCTACTACGTGCACATCGGCGACCAAGCCTACGAGTCCCCGACCACCGACACCGACAGCGATCGGCGGGTGCCTGGCCAGCTGTTCATGCACGAGCTGACCCACGTGTGGGACGCGCACCACAGCGGGCCGAGCTGGATGATCGACGCGATCTGCGAGAACCGCAACCCCCCGCTGCCCCCGCCAGACACTCCCTGGGTGTTATTGCAGACGGAGGAGAAGGCCGGGATCGTCGAGACCTGGTTCCGCGACTTCGAGGGCCAGCTCGACAGTCCGGCGGCGTTCCTGGACCCCTTCTTCCACTACATCGACGAGAACATCCGGAAGGGCACCAACTGATGGCGGCGGCATGGCCGGCACCGTCACGGCGGGCGGCGCACGCCCGGCGCCGGCCAACGATTGTCGGCCTATCGCCGCCAGCGTCCGTGATTTTCTGCATATCCTTGACCGAGAGTCATCATGCGTCGCCCGTGCACACGACCTCACCAGGCCTTCGGCAAGTCATGGAGCTGGGTCGGGGTGTGCGAGTAAGCCTTGAGTATCTCCACCGAGCACGCTTAGGTCGTTGGCCTGGGCGGCTCCGGTATCACGAGCGACCCTGCACCGGTTCGCCCAAATCGTCGGCAAGATCCGGCTAGCTGCAAGCCCTCGGCGCAACCACCGGTGGAAACGTGCCCTTCCATGTCACCGGCCGCGGCATCACCACCCACCGATGACTGACGGGTCACGATATTCCCCATCGACTTTGACTTCCTGGACCACCGAATCGACATCACCGCACTCACCGGCACCGTCGTCGAAGTCTGCGACCACCACCGACTCCGGAATCGCAGCAACGCGGGTCACATCGGCTTTCGCCGAACCATCACCCGGACCGCACCTCTCGCTGGCGAAGCAGCTTCACCAGGGCCGAACCCGTGCTACCCGTTGCACCTGTCACCAGGATCGGCTTCATACGGTCGTCCATCTCTGCTCCTGCCCGTCCGAGGAGTCGTCAGCCGCTGAACCAACGGAGTCCAGCATCGCAGGACAGGGCACAATCTCATACTCCCGTGGTCGATCCAGGGCGGAGCATGATCACAGTCGTTACACGATCATCTGGTCAACGAAACACCAGCGCCAGCCCTCACCCGGCTCGAAAGAGCGGATCAACGGGTGACCCTCCGCGCGGAAGTGGGCGCTGGCGTGCTTGTTCGGGGAGGAATCGCAACAGCTGACATGTCCGCAGGACAAGCACTCCCGTAGGTGGACCCACCGATCTCCCGTCCGCAGGCAGTCGGTGCAGCCCTCTGTCGTGCTGGGCTGCACGTCTCGAATCTGGTTGAGGTGCCCACAGGAAGCCATCGCGCCACTCCTCGCCTACAGGGTCCTACCACCGCTGCGACAAGTACAACGTTGATCTCGTCAAGTACAACGTTGATCTCGTCAAGTACAACGTTGATCTCGTCGGACCGCAATCAGCCCGGCACGGCGCCGACCTCGTGATCTTCGTGGTCACCAACATCAAGACCGATCAAGTCGACGTCCCTCGCCGACCTGGAACAGAGCCTGGTGTGGGTTTCCCAGGGGCTGGCATGCTCGCCCGTGGTGTCGTCGAACAGCGATCGGTACTCACACAGATGAGGGGGCAAGGATATGGCGACGATGGCGGTGATGCCCTATGGATGTCAAGCCGTTGCGTTGACGGAAGGGCCATCAGCTCCTCCGCGTCACGGTATGAAAGGCCGTACCGCAAGTACCAACGCAGCGCCACCACGATGACATCGGGAGGGAACCGGAACCCCGCGAAGCTCGACCTCGGCGCTGGCACACGAGCAAGGTGACGACACATCAGCCCAGCCTGCCGGTGTAGGTGATCCGCCAACGCAACGGCGCCGGCCATGCCCAGGTTCGGCAAGACCTTCGCCATGCGGGTCCTCGCCCTGGCCGCCGCGCTGGATCCGCTCGTGGAGCTGCGGGTGTTCGAGCTCAAGTGCAATCGGGACCTGCAGGCAGTCGAAGGGTGCGCGTGGTCGATGGCGTACGTTTACCCTCAGCGGTGACAACGGAACACAAGAGGGCGGCATCACGACCTGAGCAAACATGTCGATGGAGAACCCCTCCTTCCGC
>JALZHU010000216.1 GCA_030860695.1 Actinomycetota bacterium | reverse complement strand
CCCGCACCAGCTGCGGCACACCTACGCCACCGCTCTAGTCAACGCCGGAGTCTCACTGCAGAGCCTGATGGCCCTGCTCGGACACGTCTCGGCGAACATGAGCCTGCGCTACGGCCGGCTGACGGTGGCCTGGTGGTCATGAGGCTACGTTCTTGCGTTGGTTTGGTCTTGCGATCAGTGAGGACGCCGGGTAGCACGTCGTTCCAGCGCTCAGGGGGAAAGCCCGCCGTACCGGTGGCAGTGCAGCGGGCGATACGCAGGATGCGGGTGAAGGAGATCCGATCCGAATCGAGTTGGGCGGCGCGAGCGGCCAGGGCGCTGAGTGCGTGGTGGACCAGCAGCCACGCCCAGAATCTCGGTCCGGCCCGTGGGTATCCGACGCTCTGCGCCACCTCACCGTCGATCTCTGATGACTAGAACAGGAGCAGCGCGTGAGCGCCCAACCGCCAGGCCCCTCCTCGCTGCCGCAACACATCGACACCGGGGAACAGCACGAGACCGAGCTATCGGAATCAACTCCGCCCCCGCGCTCAGCGTCGAACTCGTTGCCGGACAGCTCGTCAACCGACCTGAGCATGGAGTCTGCCGTGAAGTCCGGCGAGAAAGGTGGGGATGAATCTCCCGCGTGGATCAGCATCTTTCGTGGAATCGGTGAAAGCATCGCTGGAATCGTTGGAATCATCATTGTACTCGTCGTGTGGCTCATGGTCTCGGCGATAATTCTCGGAATCATCGGATTCCTACTGGGCAAGCCCACGCAAGGCCCGGAGTTCGATGAGTTTTTTGACCAGCACTGGTGGAAGGCTTTCTTGGGGACGCCAGTGCTGGTCGTGATCGTTCTCGTCGCTGTGTACGGAGTGCCCTGGTTGCTGACCCGTCGCCGGGAGCGAATAATGATGCGTGAACGGGTACTGACGGAGCGGGCCAAGGCGTTGCAGACCATGGTTCGTGAGGCGCAAGAGGTATCACGTGAGCTCGAGCGCTACCTCGGAGAGAGGCTTGCTGCCCTCGAAGCGCTCAACACACAAATGCGCGACAAGGAACATCTGGCCAAATTGACCCCGGACCAAGTCAAGGCATTGGACGAGGCATTGCGTCGGCAGTTCATTGGTCATCGCCGTTCCGAACTTATTAAGCAAGTTGTTTTCTTAATTTTAGCATTTGTGCTTGGCTTCATCGTCAATTGGCTATCCACTCCCGTACTTGACGAGTTGCGACACTGGTGGGCCTCATGACATGCACATGCGACGAATGAGTCGTGAACAACGATCACAGCGTCCCATGTCTTCGGAAATGTCATATCCATTCCCTACGCGCGTCGCTGAAATAATTTTCCTATCATCCCAGTACGGTGGTCGTATGACAGTCCTCCGACGCTTCGTGATGAGGGAAGTCTGATGACCGTGTGAAATGAGTGCTACGCGAGCACGGCATACGCACACGAGCAGCGGTCACACGGTCGTGAGTAGGCAGGTGGACGATGGATGATCTTTAGCAAGTTCACGATCGATGTTACCGGCGTCCCGGCTAGTAAGTACCCGGCACGGGGCGGTGAGTGGTACGCAATGAGTAGGGACGCGCCGGAACTCCCAAACGCCACTAGTGATCAAAGTAAAACCGATCTTGCCTCTACGACATGGTGCGTTCGATGCCCAGAGCGCGAGCGGCGGTCATGAGGTCTACGACGGCGGGGAGGGTGTAGAGCTGTGGTGCAGGTGTCGTTGCTGAGGCCGCCGTTGGCGGTGTCGCCGCCGGTGCCGTCTTGGACGTTGATGGTGTCGTTTGCCGACGCCGCCCATGGTCTCGTTGCCGTTTTGGCCGTCGAGGTCGTCGTTGCCGGTGTTCCGGGAATGGTTGGGCCGGTGTGGCCTGGTCAGCTGCTGTGGGAGAGCTTTGAGTCAGGTGAGGACCTTGGTCGTGACCGTGGCTATCCGGTCAAGGTGGTGCTGATGCGCGCCTAGTTAAGTTGATGCCCGTGATAACTGGCGCGGAGCATTGGTATTCGTCTGGGACGTTGTGGGCCGTGATGGGCGTCGTCGTGGCGCTGGTTGTTGGGGTTCCGACGTTCTTGGTCGCCTGGGTGCCCCGGCAGCGGCTGTACTATTCGGCACCGCCGCCCACTCCACTGCTCGCGTCTGGGGTGTCGGGAGTCGCCACAGACTTGAAGATTTACCATGGGGGACGGCGGCTGGCTGACCCGTACCTGCTGGAAGTCAAGCTGACCGCTTGGGGTCGTCGGGATATCCCTAGCAGCGCCTTCGACCAGGATCGACCGCTGGTTTTTGACCTTGGCGCCGAGGTTGTCAAGGTTTTGCAGGTCCGGTGTAGCCCCGTTTCCTCGCTTACCCCGCCGGTCGCCCATGAGGGCAGCACTCTGAGGGTTGGCCCGGAACTCATTAGCCGTCGGCAGACCACCACCATTTCCGTCTTGGTCGATGGTGCATGTCCAAGTCTTGTCTGCACCCAACCTGTCCTGGCGCAGGTGACTGTCATCCCGAGAGACCCGTCGGACCGGTTCACCTGGCTGGTGACGTTAACGACGCTGGGGGCGATGACGGTGTTCTGGGTGGTGATGGCACTGACGTGGACGGTGGCGACGGGGGCGGTGGCGACAGCGGCAACGGTGGTGGCGGTAGCAGCGGCGGTGGTGTTTTCGATAGGAGGGTGGGTAATGAAGCGGAAATTCTTTGGGCGACGCTGACGCTATGACGGCGCCTCGCGACTGCGCCCAAACGGTGGCGCGCGGCAGTAGTGCCCAGCAGTGCAGCGGCCTGCCCTCCACGCCCAGCAGGTGATCAGCTATGCCCCCCAGTGTCCCGACGAGGGCGATTTGTAGAGTTGCGGTCGTGGAGTTCACGCTTACGTACGACGATTCACTGCGGGCTGACTGCCGGGTTCTATTAGCGCCGTTGACGGCCCCGGAGCAATATGGTGGGTCAGCGATGACCCGCGTTCACCGACGCTGACGCCAACTGGGGTAGCGCAATCAATACGTCACCCTGGTAGATAGCAACGTTGCTGCTGTGATAAATGAGTTCGACACAGCCCTTATCAACGCTATCACTCACGCTTCCCCCTTTTATTAAATTGCGGGATGTCGCCGTACGGCTGACGTGTCGGGATAAACGCGCGGGACTTGCGGCCCCTACGGGGAGCTGTCGTTGCCCCTGCACGTTGCTCACAGCCGTGCTGACCTGGGCTGATGCTAACTGTCTACGTTTTCTGTTTATCATCTCGATAAATCAAATGACGACGACCAAAGTCGTTGTCACTTCAGATTGAGTCATGTTTTAGTCACTGGGTGTTTCTCTTTCTCGGTTCTCGGTGGTGTCTCTGGGCAGTGGTACGGGCGTCACGCCTAGTACTTTGAGTAGATCGGCGGTGGGGATGTTGTAGTGGGTTCCGATGCGGATGATGCGGCAGGGGAACTGGCCGGCGCTGGCGAGTTGGTATGCCTTGCTGCGTCCGATGCCCAGAGCGCGAGCGGCGGTCATGAGTTCCACGACGGTGGGTAGGGTGTAGAGCTGGTCGAAGGTCAGTGGTTGCATGGTTGTTCTCCCTTGTAAGAGCGGATTAAGGTTCGGCGAGTTCGGTGATCAAAAACTTAGACGCATGGGTGTGGGTGGTGACATTGATCAGTTGGTCGGCTTCGGTGGTGGATACTTTTGTGATCACTTTGCGTATGGCGTCGCACCTGTCTGCGTCTGGAGTGGTGAAGAGGATTCGGGGTGGCACCGCGTCAGGCCCTACACCGCCGCGAATGAGGAAATCGAGGTATGAGCGGCATTTACGTTTAATGCGGGGCAAGCTCTCGGTAGCTTGATCAACTTCCAGCCACCAACAATCTTGATGTGCCGATGTTGCCAGGACCAGGTAGGCGTCTGGGTGTAGGTATTGGTTGTTGTGTCCTGTCGGATGCCAGCACGCCGGTTCTCCTTGAAAAGTGGATACGTGAAAGTCGTGATGTCGGCTGGTTTCGATCAGGGTGACGTAAATTTCACTGATCGCCAGCGCATGGTTGAGGAAAGGCGCGCCGGGGGTGCGGGGGTGTCGCAGTCGTCCGGTGAGTTGCTGCCCGCGTTGGAGTGCTTGCAGGCGTCGCCCGACAGGAGTGAGGGTGTAGACGTGTCCGGCTGATCCTGCGCGGATACCGCCGATACGGCGATCCAGCGTGGATACGAGATCGAGGTCGGTGAGCCGTTGCAGGACGCGGCGTCGGTCTCGTGCTCGGGAATCCTGGTTGACAGGAGTGAAGTGCAGTCGTTGCAACTGGGCTCCAGTGAGCACGCGGGCGCGTTCCAGGTCGGCCAAGATCGCCCGATCACGCTCGGAGAATTGATCGACTAAGGCGGCCAATGAGGCGTGAGTGATGCGCATCAGACTCCTGAACTGCGGGGGGGAAGTTGGCGGCACATAAACAGTGTTTTGGCCGATTGGCCTGCGCTGATGGCACGCTGGGTGTGATGCGATCGGTGCAGCGACCGGACACCGGAAACGATCATTGTGGTGATCGCAGGAGGGTGGCCTGTTGTGGTGATCATGGGGTAGCTCCGGTGGTTCTGCGGTTGGAGCGCCTGCCGAGGGTGGGGCTGTTGGGCTGGGTGCGCGCGGTGATTTGTTGATCAATCTGGGTGTGGGGTATGCCGTAGCGGTGCAGGCTGATCTTGATGAGCTTTGTTGGGTCAGTGGTGGGCGGTGGCAGGGGGTAGGTGGTGCCAGTGACCGGGGGTAGGGTGATGCCCCCCACGCAGGGCCGGAGCGCGATTTCGTGCGGTCCGAGATTGCTCAAGTCGTCTCGGGTGAGGGGTGCGAAGCGGGGAGCCAGTTCGGTGGCGTCGTCGTCTTCTAGCTGGAAGATGAGTTGGGAGCGGGTGGTGCCCAGCACGGCGGCTTTGATCGGGGCGGAGAGTTGGTCGAGGTACTGGTGCGCCAGCGTCAAGCCGAGTCCGAAGCCGCGTGCTTGCGCTAACATGTCGGCAAGATCAATCGGTAATCTCACTACTGCTGGAATTCGTCGAGATACAGCGCATAAATTACATGGACGTTATTTGATTGGTCTGAGGGTGTAGTTCCAGTTGCCGTGGAACTCGTGCCGGTCTAGCGGGAGTGCGCCCATCTGCGCATCGCTGACCTTGATGCCGCTGGGGTAGTGGCCGTCGTCGAGTTCGGCGCGTACGGCAAGCCCGGTGCGGGTGGTGGTGGCAGCAATGAGCTGGACGACGGTTTCGTGGCTTTCCAGGGGGCGGCCACGCCAGTTCATCGAGATGTGCGCGAACAGCCGGTGTTCGATTTTGTTCCACTTGCTGGTGCCGGGCGGGAGATGGCAGCAGGTGATGGCTAGACCGGACTCGGCGGCGAAGCCGGCGAGCTCGACCTTCCACAACCGCACCCGGGATCCGTTGGAGCCTCCCCCATCGGCGCAGATCAACAGCCGGTCCGCAGCGGGGTAAAGAGGGCGACCCATCGCCTGCCACCAGCGGCGCAGTGTGGCCACGGCGAACGCGGCGGTGTCGTGGTCGCGGCCCACCGACACCCAGGCGGTGTTGGCGGCCAGGTCATAAACTCCGTACGGGATGGCCTTGCCGGCCTCGCCGACGAAGTCGTAAACCTCGACCTGTTCCGGCTCGCCCTTCGGCTGCCATTCGCGACCGGCGTTTTTGTACCGGCCGACGAGTTCCTTTTCTTGGTGTCCACCGACACCACCGGCTGCCCATCACGCAGGTGCGCGTTCACCTGCTCGGACAGCTACCGGAACTGCGCGTCGCGATCCGGATGGGTCCCGCCCTCGCGGGTCTTGCGAACCGCCTGCAAGCTGTAGCCGGCACCGTGCAGCAGCTTGGCCACCGTCCGCTCAGCCACCGCATGCCCCTGACTGGCCAGCTCCTCGGCCAGCGTCCGGGTCGACTTCGATGTCCACCGCAACGGCGACATCGGATCACCCTGAGTGGCCGGATCAACCAGCGCCTCCAACGCCGCCAACAGCGGGGGATCAGTTGCGCTCACCGACGGCCGGCCCGCCCCAGCCCGCCGCACCCGACCCCGCGTCATGGCCTCCGCTGCTGGATCAGCCAGCTCCTTGACCGCCGCAGTCACAGCCGAGCGCGACGCCCCCGTCGCTCGCGCCACCACCAACCCGCCGCCACGGCCCAACGCCCGCGCCTCAACGCTAAGCCAGCGACACCGCTGGCGCTCATCCAACAGCGGAGCGATCAACTCGTCCTTCTTCGCGAGCTGCTCCACCACCGCCACACGCAGGAGCATAGCCAGATACGCAGCTACTGACTGACTAATTTATGCGCGTGTCCTAACCACACGGCTTGTTCTGCGTGACATCACCTGATGGCACCACAGAGGTGCCGCTGGTCCGGTTTGGGGGACGGCATAACGACCCGCGGCGGATTTGTCAGGGAGCCGCGCAGGCGAAGTCGCGTGAGCGTTGCATCGGGCGGTCGCCGATGAGGTGACAGTCAAATGCCAACGAGCCCTCGACTCACCGCGCCAGGCCGGTACGGTCGGGCCGTGCGCATCGTCATTGCTGGAGGGCACGGGCAGATCGCCAGGCGGTTGGAGAAACTGCTCGCACAACGGGGTGACTGTCCAGTGGGCATCATCCGCGATCCGAAGCAGGCGGAGGATCTGCGGAACCTCGGCGCGGATCCGGTCGTGTGCGACCTGGAGTCGGCAGGGGTCGATGAGCTCGCCCGTCACCTGGACGGCGCGGACGCGGTCGTCTTCGCGGCCGGAGCCGGGCCCGGCAGCGGAGCGAGGCGCAAAGAGACGGTGGACCGTGGCGCCGCTGTCTTACTCGCCGACGCCGCTGAGCGGGCGAGCGTGTCTGTCGGCGGCGTAGAGCTGCCAGACCTCCTCCATTCAGGCGTTGTCCGAGAACGACTCGCTGACATACTAGATCATAAAAATTCGCACGGCGAGCGGCCCAGCATATGGATAGCTATGTTGGGCCGTTCACCAGTCAGGAGTCGAGCTTCGGATAAATTAGCTTAGCCAGAAGTGTATCGGAGTTTCGGAGGAGCCGTCGATCAAGAATATGTCCATGTCCCGTCGGTTCGTACAGTTGATCATCAGTATGCTACTGGTACTGCTGATGGTGCTGGTAGGAATTGCAACCGAATTTGTAACGAGTGATCTGATCAAGTTGCCTCCGGCTTTGCAGGCGGTGCGAAGCTGGTCTGTGCCGCTGCTTGTCGTCACGGTGCTGCTGCTAGTTGGTGGGACGGTGTGGCAGTACTTGTTGGAGCATCCCGCGCCCACTGAACGCGTCTGGGCTGGATCCCGCCCGCCCTATCCTGGTCTTGAGGCGTTTACTGAGCAGGACGCACTTGTGTTCTTCGGCCGCGAGTCGCAGATTAACGAGCTGGTCGATCGGCTGCATCCGATAATGACACGTAGCACGCATCGGTTTGTGACTGTAGTCGGACCTTCAGGAGTTGGCAAGTCATCGCTTGTGCAGGCTGGCTTGCTACCCCGCCTTGCCGGACGGCGTAGAGGCTGGGTGGTTGTGCCGCCATTGCTGCCAGCACACCATCCCATTGGGAGTCTGGCACGTAGCCTTGCTCTTTTGCTTTCTGATAATCAGGTCGAGATGCTGGCTGGCCAGCTGTCCAATGAGGGCTCGGCGGCGTTGGTTCGGGTTGTTGGGGCGCTGCGTGCTCATGGCGGACGTGCTCATGGCGGCCGGGCCATCCCGGTGTTGCTCGTCATCGATCAGACCGAGGAGCTGCTTACTCTCACCGGTGCCCGACAACGTGCGTCATTTCTCGAATTGCTGCGGGGTGCGCTAGAACAAGATACGAATCTTTGGGTGGTGGCTACGCTGCGCTCGGAGTTTCTCACCGGATTTCTGCAGGCTGATTTTGCTGACTTGTTCCATCGTCCGGTGATCATTGGGGCACTAGATCGTGCGGCGTTGGTTGAGGTCATCGAAGGCCCCGCCGCACAAGCAGGGCTGCAGTTTGCCCCGGGACTTGTTCAGCGCATGGTGGAAGACACCCGGGGCGGAGACGCGCTGCCGCTGCTGGCCTACACACTCCATTTGCTTTATCTGCGAGTTGGCTCGGGCGGTATGGTCACCGACGAGCACTACCAGCAGCTCGGCGGGGTCGCTGGTGCGCTCGCCCGGCAGGCCGACAAGGTTACCGCCGAGCTGTGTACCACCGATCCAAACGTCCCCGTGGTAGCTACGCTGCTGAAGTTCGTCACGCTCGATGAGACTGAGCCGACCCGCCGACGCGTCCAGCGCAGCCAACTCAGCGACGGCGAGCAGGTGGTGGTTGACACGTTCATTGCAGCACGGTTGTTGACCAGCGACGCCCATGGTGAGGACGCCATACTGGAGGTGGCACATGAGGCGCTGTTTCGCAATTGGGCCCCATTGCGGCAGGCGATCGAGGCTCGCGTAGATGATCTACGTTGGAGAGCGGACCTGGAACGGTGGACACTGGATTGGGAGCGGTCTGGCCGACAGGAGTCCTACCTGCTGCGCGATGAGCGGTTGCGCGCAGCAGAGAGATGGGCGCAGGACCAAGGCAACATTGCTACCGAGCTTCCCGCTGTTGCTGAGTTGCTTGACCGGTCTCAGCACGCCGACCTGACTAGCATGGCCCATCTGTCGGAGGAGATCGCGACCCGGGCACTGGCGAATATCGACCAAGACCCCGAGTATAGTCTACTGCTGACGTTGACGGCCTTGAATGAGTGCCCGCCGACACTATTGGCCCGGCGGGCGTTTGCGGTGGCGTCGACCGCGTCCCGAGTCCGCATGGTGCTAGCCCGTCACACTAGTGCAGTACGGGATGTGGCGTCGTCGCCGGATGGCAGGCGATTGGCCTCAGCCTCCAATGACCGTACGATCCGTGTCTGGGAGATCGCGAGCGGTGACGAGCTAGCCGTCCTACACGGCCACACTGACACAGTCAACGCTGTGGCGTGGTCGCCAGATGGGCGGCAGCTGGCTACCGGCTCCCACGACCATACAGTGCGGGTCTGGGACGCCCGCGACGGTACCGAACTGGCTGTGCTACTTGGTCACGACGCCCGGGTCACTAGCC
>JALZHU010000028.1 GCA_030860695.1 Actinomycetota bacterium | reverse complement strand
GGGCCGGCCGTCAGCCCCGGTCGCGTCGAGCAGCGCCTGCTCGTCGAGCCGCCGGTAGAGCACACTGAGGCGCCGACCGTGCGTGTACACCCCGCTGTCGGTGATCGTGAGTTCCCCGGGAGTGACCAGTGGCAGAGCCATCTGCTCTGCCAGCAGCCGATGCTCGTAGAAAGCGGCGTCGACCGGGCCGGCGCTCAGCAGCGCGATCGAGTCGTCCCCGTCTCCATCCGGAACCGAGGCCAGCAGCGTCTTACGCAGCAGCTCGGGTACGCCTTCCAGCGGCACCACGCCGGCGGGTGGCTCCAGATCAGGCAACACGCTGCGCACCAGCCGCCGGCTGATCATCGCGTATCCGATGCCAGAGGGCACCCGCAGGTTGTCCTCCAGTACAAGCCAGCGCTGGGCGCTGGCTCGCACCAGGTCGATCCCGCTGACGGCGGCTCGCACCGTTCGCTGGCTCGACAGCGCCCCGAAGCGGCTCCAGCCGGGTGAGCTGGTGACCACCGACGCCGGCAGCACACCATCCCGGATGATCTCCTGCTGGCCGTAGGCGTCGTGCAGGAACGCCTCCAGCGCGCGCACCCGCTGGATGAGCCCTGCCGTCAGAGTCGCCCAGTCCTCGGCTGTGATGATGCGCGGTACCAGATCCAACGGGAACAGCCGATCTGACGCCTCGTCGGCCACCCGGAACGTGACATGCCGCGCCCGCTGCTCGGTGTGCAGCGCAGACACCGCCGCCGCCATGCCGCGGGCTCCCAGCCGGTCGAGCACCCGGAACATCCAGCCGTAGTGCGGCAGGACCCGACCGTTGGCCCCCACCGCCTCGTCGTAGCCGGTGCAGCGGTAGCCGTCGAGCAGGGCCGGCGTCGTGGGTACCGCAGTCGGCGGTTTGCGGTGCAGCAACTCACCTCGGGTCTGCGCAAGCAGGTCGTCAACCACGTCGTTGAGCTCGCCGCGCCGGCCGAACATCCGGCGCTGGCGGGCTGCCGAGCTGCCCGCGGCAAGAGCCCGCTGGGACAGCTCACATACCTGCTTCCAGTCACCGAAGGCATCCAGCTCTGGCCGTAACTCTCTGACCAGCCGCTCGATGAGCAGTGACGGCGGCACCAGAGTCGGCCCAGATGGGTTGGCAAGGTCGACGAGGTCACCCTCCAGCCCGGACCGGGCTGCTCGCCAGGTTGCCGCCCGCAGCAGCTCGTGGCGGGTCTGGGGGAACGGTTTGCCCTCCTCGACCCACCCGCGGGCCCGCTGCACCAGCGCCCGAAACAGCCCGGCGATCAGCACGACGTCATCCACCGCGGGGCAGGCATCACAGATGCGTAATTCGACGGTGGGCAGGTGCGCCGACGGGCGGATGTCGAAGTAGACCATGCCGGGATCGTTGATCGTTCCCGAGGCGACCAGGTCGGCCACCATGGCGTCGTAGTCGGCGGCAGTATGCATCGGCCCGGGCGGGCCGGCTGTCGGCCAGCGCTGCCAGACCATGCAGCGGTAGCTGGCGTAACCGCTGTCGACCCCCCGCCAGTACGGCGAGCTAGCCGACAGCGCAAGGAAGGTCGGTAGGTGCAGCGCCACATGCTGCACGACGGCGACCGCGACGTCCCGGTCGGGCACGTCGACGTGTACCTGGGCCCCGCAGATGTGCTGCTCGTGGACCAGCAGCTGATACTCATGCTGCATCCGCTCGTAGCGGGCGCCAGCTGAGATGTTGGTGCCGGTCAGGTCGACCAGCGGAACCGTTCCGGCTGCCACCACGCCGAGCCCGAGGGGATCGGCGACCTCGTGCAACCGGCGGCGTAGCCGGCATAGTTCGGCCCGCAGCTCGTCGAGGCTCTCGCAGGGCAACGTGTTGGTCTCAACGAGGGAACGCTGCAGCTCCGGTGCAAATGAGTCGCCCTCCAACTGGGCGAGCATGTCATCAACTGCCGGCACTGCTCTCCTGGTCTGCAGGTCGACGAGGTGGAACTCCTCCTCGACGCCGATCCGCGAAACCACTGAGTCGTCCATGCAGCGTTACGCTAGGCGATTATTGTTACCGCCACTTTGCCTCCAGAGCGCGCTCCCTCATATCTGCACGGCAGGCAGCAGCGCGCGTCACCCGTCGCACTGGGTTAGCGGCATTTCAGCGGCGGGGATCCGTACTGCCGCCACGCCCAGTTCAACGTCTTGACCACAGCCTCGATCCATCCTGGTCGATGCTTCAGCCGGGCAGGGACCGGCCGTCGTATAGCCAGCTTCTCTGCAGCCAGACATTCGGCCTCGATCAGCTCTTCGTAAGCAACGTTGATACGTTCTGTAACCGGTGACGGTGCGAGACCCCATGGACCCGTCTTCGGTCTGACGCTCGCGTTCGCCAGCCAGCGGCAGGTCGCCACCACACCAGCGCCATACCAGTCCGGTACGCCCCGCCGGATTTGCTCGTCGTGGAAACGCTCCGCCGTCTGCCAAAGCACACTGAACTCAGCCCACGGAACCCGCACATTGCTCGCCGGAACCTTGGCGATATCCGCAGCCGACACATCCACGCCGTTGATAGTCACACGCTGGTCCGACAATCCCCAAGCAGATCCCGCAAGCGTTTCCCACTGGTAACAGCGTGGTAATGCGGCCTACCCCTGCAACGGTCCGCCGCCACCCAACCCCAAGGTCAGGGCGCGTACACTGCCCGACGATCACCAACGGTCCGGTAGCTCGTACACAGGCGGAGGTAACGATGACCAGCGACGTACCCCAGGCACCACGTGAGACACCAGAAAAGGACCCGCAGGACTGGACCACCGGCGAGGAACCGATGACTGGCCCGCAGCGGAGTTACCTTCACACGCTGGCCCAGGAAGCTGGCGAGGGCGTGCCTGAAGCATTGACCAAAGCCGAAGCGTCCCGCCTCATCGAACGGCTCCAGCAGCAGACCGGCCGCGGCCGGTAGACGCTGGGTCACTCACCCGACAGACTGCGTCATGTTCGGCAGCGACTGGCCGGTGTCTCGCAATTCTCGTCGAGGGGTCTCGCAATTCTCGTCGGGGGATAGGAGTAAGGGATGGCGGTGCAGGTGTACGCCGCGACGACCTCTGTTGCTCAGGGCGGCAGCCTGGATCTTCATCTCAACGATGATTCGGGTGGTGGTATCGACGTGACGTTAGCGGTCACCGAGTTTGTGACCGGGTTGGAGATGGCGCGGTTTGATGTCCATGTCGATGCGAATCCGAGTCCGTCCGATCCCGCCGCCGACCGTGGCTGGCCGGTGGGGTTCTCCCTGGCCGTGCCGAGCTCGTGGCCAAGTGGCTTGTACGCCGCTGATTTCGAGCCCGGCGTTCCTGGGCAGAATCGCGCGCTGTTCGCGGTGCGTCCTGCCGCTCCCGGCACCGCCGCACGTATCCTGGTTTCGATCCCATTCCCTACGTTTCATGCTTATGTCCTGGGCGGCAAGTCAGGTGCCTCACCGTACTGGAATGAGCAACCGGACCGAGGGCGGCGGGTAAGCCTGCACCGGCCGTGCCCGGAGGGACCGCGGTGGGAGGCACCGATCCTGGAGTGGCTTGCCGGCAGCGGTTACGCCGTCGACTATTGTTCCGGGTTCGACCTGCATGACGGTCTTGACCTGCTCGGCGCCTACCAGTTACTCGTGTGCATCGGCCACGACGAGTACTGGACAGCCCAGATGCGTGACACGGCCGAACAATTCCTCGCGGCAGGAGGCAACATCGCCTTCCTTACCGGCAATACATGCTGGTGGCAATTCCGTCTGGAGGACGACGGCCGCACGTTTGTGTGCTATCGCGACGCGGCAGAGGACCCGCTGGCAGGAAGTGACAACGCGCATGTCACGGTCGAGTGGACCAGCGCGCCGGTCAACCGCCCAGAGAACTCGCTCACCGGCACCAGCTTCCGCCGTGGTGCCGGCTGCTGGGCAAACACCGCCGTGATGGCCAGCGCGGCGTGGACAGCGACGTTCACGGATCACTGGGCGTTCGAGGGCACCGGGCTGGCCGACGGCGACACGTTCGGGATGGGAACGGTGGGTTACGAGACCGACGCCGTCGAGGTGGCGGAGGACAACGGCGTGCCCAGGATCACCGGCCGGGATGGTGCGCCGTCGTCGTTTGTGGTGCTGGCGCGCGCGGATTTGTCCGACTGGCGTCGCTGGGGCCAAGGAGGCGCCGCGACGATGGGCGTGTTTAGGGCCGCCAGCGGCGGGACCGTCTTCAATGCGGCCACCACCGGCTGGGGCAACGGACTCGGCACCGCTCCAGATCCAACCGTCGACCGCATTACCCGTAACGTGTTGACGAAGCTTGGTAACCCATGGCCTGCCGACAACTGGGAGCGGATCGGGCGTGCGAATGCGGTCACGGCGCTAGCAGCCTGTGAGAATGTCCTCTTTGCCGCTGATATGAACAACGGGCTGTGGGTTCGTGACCCGGTCGGTCAGAATGTGAACTGGATTTCCGTGGGACATGCGAACTTTGTTCGCGCGATGGCCAGCCCCCGCGAGGCGATTGGCGGGCGACCGATTGGCCTGTACGCCGTTACCAACGACCACCGGTTGGGGCAGCGGGAGCCTGTGCTGCAGGACGTGAACTGGATCGAGGTAGGGATTGCGCCCGCAGTAGTGGCGCTCGCCGCAAGCTACGAAGGACTGTTCGGCGCCACGTCGACAAACGGCCTCGTATACCTCCGATTCGATCAGCTCGGATCCGGCGTAGGTTGGACACGAGTGGGACACGCGAACAATGTCGTGGCGATGACGAATCTGAACGGTCGCCTATTCTGCGTCACATCGGATCGGATGCTGTGGATGCGCCTACCACTGCTGCACGACGTCGACTGGACCGCCATCAGCGCCATCCCCGACGACGCAACGGGATTGGCCGGCCACGCCGGTAAGCTCATCATCAGCACCGCGACCAACCAGTTGTGGTGGCGCGACGCGGTACGCTGATCCGCACGCGCCGCCCCGGGTCAGCCCGTGTTGCGCATTCCGGCAGCGATCCCGTTGACGGTCAGCAGCAGGGCGCGACGCAGATCCGCGTCGGGTTCCGCCACCTCGCGATGCCGGGCCAGCAGTGAGACCTGGAGGTGGTGCAGCGGCTCCAGGTAGGCGGCCCGCACCTGCAGGGTGTGGCGCAGTAGGTGGTGCCGGGCCAGCAGGGTCGAATCGCCGGTGAGCCGCAGCACTTCACGCTTGGTCAGGTCGTGTTCACTGACGATTGTGTCGAATAACGGCTGCAGACTGGGCTCGACCAGAATCGAGACGTAGCACTCCGCGATCCGCAGGTCGGTCTTGGCCAGCGTCATTTCGACGTTTCCGAGCAGGTTGGTAAAAAACGCCCAGTCCCGCATCTCCTCAAGCACTGGACCGAGTCCGGCGTCACGTGCGGCCCGCAGGCCGGTGCCGAGGCCGTACCAGCCGGGCACGATCATCCGGGTTTGGGTCCACCCGAACACCCACGGGATCGCCCTGAGCCCTTCCAGGGTGGTCTTCCCGCTGCCCGGTCGCCGCATCGGCCGGGACCCGACATTGAGCCAGCTCAGCTCCTCGACCGGGGTGGCGGCGGAGAAGAACTCGCTGAGCCCGGGAAGGCTGACGAAGTCGCGGTAGGCCGCGTAGGCGGCCGCGCTGACCACCTCCATCGCCTCGTCCCACCGGGCCAGTACCTCTGGCGGTACCCGCGAGGTCTGGTGCAGCAAGGTGGCCTCCAGCACCGCGGCGAGGAGAATCTCAAGGTGGTCGTGGGCCAGCGCGCTCAGCGAGTATCTGTCGGAGATGACCTCACCCTGCTCGGTCACCTTCAGCGTCGCGTCGACCGTGCCGTACGGCGAAGCGGCCACCGCCTTCCCGGCCGGCCCACCGCCCCGGCCGACCGAGCCACCGCGGCCGTGAAACAACCGCAGCCGGACCCTGTGTGCGGCGGCGGTGTCGCGCAGCTGGCGCTGCGCCTTATGAATATCCCAATGCGAGGTCGTGATCCCGGAGTCCTTGTTGGAGTCGGAGTACCCCAGCATCACCTCTTGCAAGTCCCCCCGGGCTCGGACCAGCTGCCGGTAGGCGGGATCCCGCAGCATCACGTCGAGCAGCTCTCCGGCGCAGCGTAACTCGGTGGCCGTCTCGAACAGCGGCACGAGATCCACCGTGCACCTACATCCACCGGCCGCTGGGTCCCCCAGTGGTGCCAACGTGATCAGACCGGCTTCCCGGGCCAGCACCGCGGCGGCCAGCACGTCGTCCACGCCCTTTGCCATCGAAACGATGTATGTGCTGGCAGCCAGCTCACCAAAAATCTGTTGGGCAGATCGGATCGCGTCAAAGACGGCGAGCACGTCCGCTGCTGATGGTGGCAGCTCAGCGGAGCGGGCGGTCAGCGGCCGGCGCCCGGCCAGCTCGCGGGACAGCAGTGCCGCCCGCTGTCCGCGGTCGAGGTCGGCGTAAGGCCGTGGGAGCTCCCCGAGCGGGTCGTAGAGAGCTGCGAGGGCGGCGTGGTGTGAGTCGGCGTGCTCGCGCACGTCGAGAGCTGCAAGGTGCAAACCCAGCGCTCGAGCGCTGCGCAGTGTCCTAGCCAGGGTGCCCTCGGCGATGCGTTCCCCAAGATGCTCACGCAGCGAGGTGTCCATCACCTCCAGGTCGGCGATGTAGGACTGCGCCCCCAGGTAATCCCGTCCCTCCTGGTGTGAGACGCGGTCGCGAATCCGCTGCTGGGTACGGGTCAGGCGGGCATGGATGAAGGAACACTTCAGCCGGTAGGGCTCGTCGGCGTTGGGCCGGAGGTAGCGGTCATAGACCTCGGGCAGCAGGCGCCGGTCATGAGCGAGGCTGCACCGCAATCCCTCGGAGACGCCGACCACGCGGGTGGACACGCTCAGCTCCTGGCCAAGCTGGTCAATCAGCGCCAGATGGATGTTCAACGCCCGATCCGCGTACAACCCCAAGACGTCGAGGGTGACCTGCGGTGAGACGTTGGGGTTGCCATCGCGGTCCCCTCCTACCCAGCAACCGAGCACCACCGGCCGCGACCGTGGCGGCAGCACGAACCCGGCTCGGGCGAGCTCGTCCTCGAGGTCCTCCAGCAGATCAGGCACCGCGTGGGTACCGAGTTGCTCAAGGTAATAGGCAACCGCGCGGGCCTCATCGAGTACCGTCGGCTGGCCGGGACGGATCTCGTCTGTTTGCCACAGCAGGTCAACCAGCCGCGCGAGCCGCCGTCGCAACTGATCCTCGGGCAGGTTCTGGTCGAGGACGTCAGCCACCCGGCGCAGGATGCCCTGCACTGACGGACGAGACGCCTCGGTCGGGTGAGCGGTGAGCACCGGCCGCAGCTCCAACCGTGCCAGCACCGCCTCCACCTTGGCCCGGTCGACATCCCGGGACAGTTGCTCCACCACCGCGCGCAGCGGTCCACACCGCCCGCCGAACTGGGCGCGCTGCTCCCGCGAGCGGTGCAACTGCTCAGCTACGTTGGCGAGCTTGAAGTAGGTCGAAAACGCCCGGGCGAGCTGGACAGCCGTGCCGACGTCCAGCGTGGACAGCAACGAACTGATTTCCGCACTGCCGTCCTGCAGGGCTGCCCGCGCCAGCCGCCGTACCTCTTCGACCAGCTTGAGCAGTTCCTCGCCGCCCTGGCGGACCAAGGTCTCGCCGAGCAACGTCGACAACAGGCGCATGTCGGCTCGCAGTGCGTGGTGCTGCGACGCGGAGAGGACACCGGCGTCGGCGGCCATCGAGTCGAGACGCTTGCCCTGTTCGGCGCTCGACTCCTGCCGAGCTGTCAACGTCATCGGCTGCCTCTCATCCAACACCGTCGAGCAGAGGAGCGCAGACGGTCAGACCGGGCTGGAGCAGGCGTGGCGGTGATTACCCGACGAACGCGCCGGAATTTTGGCGATATCCGCAGCCGACACATCCACGCCATCGATGGTCACACGCCCGGGCGGCAATCCCAAGCACAACCCCGCAAGCTTTTCCTGCTGTTAACAGCTTCCCGCTTAAGACCGCGAGGCCAAGCGCCGCAGCGAACACAGCAGACCGAGTCTCGTCAGCTTCCGATCCCACAGCAGTGATCAGGCAGCAGTCACGCGGAACCATCCGATGAGCGGGTGCCCGCGGCGATCGAGGAGGAACGTCGCCACCCCGGTCGCGGTGACCAGCGCGGTCCCCGTTGGCCGAGCTTGTCGGAGAACCCACCAGCGGGGAATGAGGGCGCGCCTACCGTCGTGCTCGGCTATGTCAGGCTGGTGACCTCAATAACATCCGTCGCCTCGAGCAGGAATCCCAACTCTTCATGGGACTTGACCACCGCTTCCGTGTTTGGAGCCTCCGAAAGGCAATACCCCTCGCCGTTGGCCGCCACGAATGCGCTCAACCATTTTACGCCGAAGTCATCCGGCGTTTCGGCTCTGATCTGAGTCCTTATCTGTTCCACGGCCTCCTCTGTCAAAGTGGCATGTACGAGGGGGTGATGATCTAAGAACTGTGGCACCTGCTCCTCCCTCTGTCACCCCTGCTTCTCCCGTCCCAGTAGGTCGCATCGGGCTGCCACTGGGTGTACCCTTTCTCGGCCGGTCGCACACAGGCGGACGGCACACGATCGTTGCGCATCCCTGATGGCTGGGCGATGCGGGAGCTGCGCCAAGGCTTGCCGCCACTACACCCGAGTGTGGTCACTGTGGCGGATGGCCATCAGCGGTGAGGCCCAGGTCAATGCCGGAGAGCCAGCGCGGTTTCCGGATCGAACCATCGCTGGTTGGGAGCGGGCATGTGTAGTCGAAGCCGATCGCCTGGTTTCGCGGTGCAGGTCGGCGGCGCTTGGACCTTGAGCTGCTGGGTGCCGACTTCCATGGTGAGCAGGACGGCCGAGCCCAGTGGTTCATACACATCGACTAAGGCGGGGAAGGATTCCGGGTGGTCCTCGCTCACCAGGGAAATGCTTTCGGCTCGAATTCCCAGCCTTACCTTCCGACCCTGCCACGACGCGAGCGTTTTGGGGGTTGGCAGGTGAACCCCATCAAAATCCACCGATCCGTTCTCGACAATGCCGGTGAGGAAATTCATCGGCGGGCTGCCCAAAAAACCGCCAACGAACTCGCTGACGGGGTGGGCGTACACCTCAAGTGGCGCGCCAACCTGCTCGATACGCCCGTCTTTCAGGACGGCCACCCGGTCGCCGAGGGACAGTGCCTCGACTTGGTCATGGGTGACATAGAGCGTAGTCGTACCCAGCTGGCTGACCAGCTTTTTCAGATCAGCCCGGAATCCCAGCCGCAGTAATGCGTCCAGATTGGACAGCGGCTCGTCCATGAGCAACACGTCCGCGTCGACGACGATGGCGCGGGCCACCGCTACGCGCTGGCGTTGCCCACCGGAGAGTTGGGCGGGATACCGATCCAAAAATGGCATGATTTGCAATAGGTCAGCCGCCCACTCGACCTTGCGACGAATCTCGTCGCGGTTGACGCCGCGCATGGCAAGACCGAACCCGATGTTGTCGCGGACCCGTTTGTGCGGGAAGACCGCGTAGGACTGAAAAACCATGGACAGCCTACGCTCCCGTGGCGGCAGGAAGGTCACGTCCCGCCCACCGATGATCACTTGGCCCTTGGTGGGCAGTTCGAGTCCGGCGACTTGCCTCAGCAACGTGCTCTTGCCGCATCCCGACGGTCCCAGCAGGACGAGAAACTCCCCGTCCGCCACATCGAGCGAGATGTTATCCGTGGCAGGCGCGGACTGGCCCTGGTAGGTCTTGACCAGGTTGCGCAGGTGAACGTCAGCCATTGTGCCCCCTCAACCGATCGTCGACGCCGACATATTCAGCAAATACCGCCGCATCACCAGGATGAACAACAGCGACGGCACCACGAGCGCGAATCCTCCCGCGAACTGGAAAGCCAGGGGAGATTCTCGGAGCGAGACCATCAGTTGGGCAGGGAGCGTGCGGTGGGACAAGGTCAGCACCGCCGCGGCCAAGATCTCGTTCCAAGACAGGATGAAGGCGAAGATGCTCGTCGCGGCGATACCGGGCAGTGCTATCGGCACGACGACCTTACGAAACGCGGTATATGGACTGCAGCCGAACACGAGTGCGGCCTCTTCCAAGTCCTTCGGCACCGCGACGAAAACACTGGCCGTGACGAGCACCGTCGCCGGCAGCGCCAACGCAGCGTGCACCAGGGCTACCGCGCCGATGGTGTCGTAGATGCCGACGGACAAGAACAGGGAGGCCAGTGGAACGGACAGCACTACCATGGGCAGTGATCGCGTCAGCAACAGGAATACCTGGAACGGATCTCGACCGCGGAACGCATAGCGGGCGATCGCGTACCCGGCGGGCGCCCCGACCAGCGAGGAGACCAGGATCGTCACGAGCCCGGCGATAAGTGAATTCAAGAACGCGGGGACGACGCCGGTCGCTGCCAGGAACGCCTCCAGCGTTTCAACAGACGGATCGCGCGGCCAGAAAGCTTTGGGAAAACGATTAAGTTCCGCACGTGAGGAGAATGCGGCCAGGACGATCAGGTACAGCGGCATGACCATGAACAGCGTGATCATCACCGCGGTCGCCTGCTGTGCTATCCGGCGTAGCCGCTGCTGACGTAGCGGTCGACGATCCACTGGCGGTAGCTTTTTGGCCTCGGCGGGCACTGTGGCTGCCATGGGGTCAGCCACGGTCACCGGAGCCGCTCCATGGTCGGCGTTCATCGCGTACTCCGAGACGCCTCGGGCTGGCGCAGCAGTCGCAGATAGACGACGGCGGTGACCATGGAGATACCCAGTACAACCAGCCCAACAGCGCTCGCAACGGCAGGCTCACTAAGTTCGGCGTACCACTCGTAAGTCTCTCCGACGAGCAGCGGGAAATTGCGGCCGGTGAGGGCCTGCGCGGCAGCGAACGCCTCGAAAGCAAGGATCGTACGAAGAATCAGTGCCACCTGGATGCTGGGCTTGAGCAGCGGTAGAATGACGTGGCGCAGCCTTTGGCCCAGGGAAGCGCCGAACACCTGCGCGGCCTCATCGACGTCGCGCTGGATGCCCTGCAGTCCGGCTACGAGGATGACCATGACCAGCGAGGTGGAGCGCCATAGCTCGGCCAACAGGACAGCGAGAAACATGGTCGTCGGACTTTGGTACGACAACCACTCCACCGGCTCGACCCCGAACGCGCCGAGCAGCGAGTTCAGGTATCCGTTGTTGGTGAATATGGACAGCCACACCAGTCCGGCTGCCAGCTCACTCACCGCCAGGGGAATCGCCCACAGATAGAAGTACACACCGGAAAACCGCAGCCGCGCCCACAGCAGCAACGCCATCACCGTGGCCAGAACGAACTGGACCGGAACCAGCACGATCGCGAGCAGCAGTGTATTGCGTACCGCGTCACCGAATCGCGGGTCACCGGCCATCCGGGTCCAGTGCGCCATGGTGAACTCGCCGGGCAGCCCAAATGCCTGTCCAATCCCCACGAGCAGTGGCCATCCAAGGAGAAGCAGGAGCAACACCGTCGACGGCAACAGCAGCAGGAGCGGCGCCCAGTTGCCGCTCGTTCTCGGTGGTCGGCGAGATCGCGCGCCGATGCTGGCCCCGCTCAACGTCCGACCTGACAGATGTCATCACCGATGGGGTCAGGCGCCCAACAGGGAGCCTGCGCTTCATCGATCAACTGCTGCATGACCGCGGCCTGCTTCTCCAGCGTTGCCTTGATGTCCTCATTCTGCAGCACGATCGCGGTGAATGCGTCCCGATAGACCTTGCTCACCTGAGCCTCCTTGGCGCCAAGGCCAACCGGAGGAAGGGCCAGCAGCGCATCCTGCGCTCCCTGCGTCTTTCGCACCGCGTCCGCTTCCAATCGGATCTCCGGAGCAAGGTCGTCTCCGAACTCCGTCTCGACCGTGGGAAAGAAGGCGTTCTGGTTCATCAAGTGCAGTTGCGTCTCCGGCTCCGACAGCGCCCTGATGACGTTTCGTGCCGCAGCCGCGTTTGGTGCTCCCCTCGGCACGCCCAATCCGAGGAGCACCGGCATGTAAGCCCGGCCATGCGGGCCAGCCGGCGGTGGTGCGAACCGCCACTGTCCTGGTTGCTGCTTGGGTGCATCCACGAGCCGCGCCACGTGGTCCCAGACGACCTTGACCTCACCGGTTAACAGCGGTTCTTGCATAAAATCGTAATTTGTACTCGCTGCGACGCAGTTGGCCCACAGGTCACGGAAGTACTGCCACATGTGAATTGCCTGGTCGGAGGCGAATGTTGTAATTTGCCCCGCCGTGAAGGCCGGGTAAAGGTAGCCTTGAATAAATCGATGGAGCAATCCGAACGGTCCGCCCGGCAATCCGAAAGCCGGCCGGCCGCCGTTGGCCCGGCGAGTCGCGACTGCCCAGTCCAGGAACTGCTCGTAGGACAATGTGTCGACGTTGGCCCCGGCGGGTAGCCACTCGAGGGCCTCTCGATGAGCCACGATCACATAGGTCGCCTGCGCCCACGGAATGTAGTAGGCCTGGCCGGAGCCAAGTGTGGCGAGTTTCTTGAAGTCATCAGAATAGTTTCGGTCAGCTAGTTCCCGCGCAAGGTCGGAGATATCTTCCAGGTTCTCCGTGCCCAGCGTCGCGAAGTCACCGTGCAATGCACCGATCAGATCGATCTGAACCCTTCCGGTACGAACCTGTGCGATGATCTGGTTTCTCAACTGGGTTGAATCACCGGTAACGATGCTCACCGGCCTTGCGTTATAAGCCTGACGTAGAACGTCTCGAAACCGCTCGCGCTCCTCGACCGCACCGAATTGCGCGAGGAAGAACGTCAACCCACCCTCGCCTGCCGCGCCGGTGGTGGAGAATCCGCACGCAGACAGTGCCGGCACCGCCAGACTCACGGCACCAAGGCTGCTCATCCATCGCAGAACCTGGCGCCGGGGCATCGATCGCGAGGTGGTAGAGCAGGCCGCGACATGGTTGACAGCAGCGAGCACGTCGGCTGCTGCGCTGGTCACTGTCTCTTCAGACTGCCGATGCCTAGGGATCCGTCCGATGTGGCGGCGCTGTCGTTGCCCTGGTCGTTGGATGCCGCGATTTCTTCTGCGACCTCGCGGACGTAGCCCTCAGGGTCCTTGTCCACCGCTGTGACGCCAGCAGCCATGTGCGTGGCCTCAAAGGCGGCGAAAGCGACGGCCAGGTCATGGCGCAGCTGGAGCCCGGCGTGGCGGCGGAAATCGGTGAGGCCCTCGCGCTCTTCTTCGGCCATGTGGTCGCTGTTGGCCTCGTTGGCCTTGGCGACCGCGTCATACCAGCCGTCGCTGCCGACCTCGTGGCCTGCGACCGTGGCGACCGCGTTGCGGATGTCGTTGTGATCGGCGATCGCATCTACGGTCTCGGCCTCCGGGTCGATGCTATCGACGCCTTTGCCCACGCGCAGCAGTTCCGGATAGAAGAGCTCCTCCTCAGCCTCGGCGTGCACCTCGAGAAATGCGGCCAGCCGCGTCCACACAGCATTCAGAGCCGCGGTGTCGCTGCGGTCGATCTGTTCGAGGACCGCGAAGAGCCGCCGTTGCTCATGGTGGTCATCGAGGATCAGCTGGGTGATGTCCATGGCTCTCCCATCACATCATTTCTCCGACCAGCCACAGCTTAGTGTGGTAATCGCGCAGGTACCCGTTCGAGGAAGGAAATCCTCATGAACCGCACGCCTGATGTCAGCGGGCCCTCGGGGTTGCATGCTTTGCCCGCTGGCGCCGGTCACGCCGTGGTCTGTGGCGGCGGCATAGCCGGCCTGCTGGCCGCGCGGGTTCTAGCCAGCCACTTCGAGCAGGTGACCCTCGTGGAGCGCGACGCGCTCACCGACAGCGCGCAGGCCCGCAAGGGCGTCCCGCAGGGGCAGGTGCTGCATGTGTTGCTGGCCCGAGGCCTCCAGATCGTGGAGCGGCTGTTTCCTGGCTACGGTCACCAGCTGCAGGCCGCCGGCGCGGTGTGGGTGCGTGTGCCCACCGACGCGCTGATCCTGACCCCCGCTGGTTGGCTCGACCGGCGGGCTCGGGGATTCCCGCTGCTGTCGGCCAGCCGACCGCTGTTCGAGTGGGCAATACGCCGGCGGTTGCGGGAACTGCCGGGCGTGACGGTCCTGGACCACCACGACGTGACATCGCTGCTGACCTCGCGTGACGGTCGGCAGGTCACCGGCGTGACGTTACGCCCGCTTGGTCACGCAGGCGGTAGCCAGCAACTGGCCGCCGATCTCGTCGTCGACGCCGGCGGCCGCGGCTCCCGTGCCCCGACCTGGCTGTCAGAAGCCGGCTATGCCACACCCACCAAGACACACGTTGACCCGAACGTTGCCTACGCCTATCGGAGTTACCGTATCCCGGACGATTTCAGTGCGGACTGGCAGCTGGTGATGCTGGCCTCCCAGCCGCCGTCGATACCCCGCACTGGCTACCTGTTACCGATCGAGCACCGGCAGTGGATGGTGGCGCTGATGGGAGCCGCTGGCCAGCACCCACCCACCGATGAGGACGGCTTTGCCGCCTTTGCCCGCAGCCTGCGCCACCCGATCATCGCCGACGCGCTCGCGGCCGCCGAGCCGGTCACCCCGATCCGCGGCTACCGCGGCACGGCCAACCGGCTGTGGCACTACGAACGTATGCGCCGCTGGCCGGAGCGCTTCATCGCCTTCGGCGACGCGGTCTGCGCGTTCAACCCGATCTACGGCCAGGGTATGAGCACCGCCGCCGTCGCCGCCGAGACCTTAGACACCTGCCTACGCGAGCAGCGGCGCCAGCGACCCACCGACGACCTCGACGGCCTGGCCCGACACTTTCAACAGCGTCTGGCCCGCCGCAACGCCGACCCGTGGATGCTGTCGACCAGTGAGGACCTGCGTTACCCAACCACCACCGGCATGCGCGTGACCACCGCGACGCGATTGCAACACCGCTACCTCGATCAGGTGGTAGCCGCTACTACCCAGGATCCCACCACTGCCAACACCTACATACAGGTACTCGGCATGCTCGCCCGTCCAACATCGCTGTTCACCCCCCGGATCCTGGCCGCTGCCGCCCGAGCCCGACCCAGCGGCGATGGCGCGCTCCCACCTTCCTGCCCAAGCCATCCGCCCGATCCCCCGCCGCGGGCTAGCAGCGAGCGCCCGAGAGGAGATACCGCCAGGATCCCCAATGCAGCCGAACGACGCGCCCCGGTCATCGAAGACGCCGTGACCGTCGACGAGGTCCGCAGCCCATACCTCCACGCTGGGCCGACCGAAGCGCATGAGGCGGTCGTATTCGTGCACGGCAACCCAGGTCCCGCTGAGGACTGGCGGCGCCTGGTCGCCCACACCGGCGCGTTCACCCGCGCGGTCGCGCCCGACCTGCCTGGCTTCGGCGGTGCGGGCAAGCCCGATCGGTTCGACTACACCGTCGACGGTTACGCCCGCCACCTCGGCGGCATCCTCGACCAGCTCAGTGTCTACCGCGCCCACCTGGTGCTGCACGACTTCGGCGCCCCCTGGGGCCTCACCTGGGCAGTCAGCCACCCTAACCGGTTCGCCAGTGTGACCCTGATCAACGCGGGTGTGCTACCCGGCTACCGCTGGCACTATGTGGCCCGTATCTGGCGCACCCCGCTGCTTGGTGAGGCCTTCTTCCGCACGGCAACCTTCCCGGCGTTTCGGCTGGTGTTGCGCCACGGCAACCCCCGCGGGTTACCGCTCGAGGTGCTCAAGCGCATGTACCGCGACTGCAAGAACCCCGAAGTGCAACGTGCAGTACTGCGGCTGTACCGCGCCACCGACGACGTCGCAGCCTCATCAATGCACCTGCACGACCGGTTGCGGGCACTTGACCGCCTTGCACTGGTGGTGTGGGGTGCCCGCGACCCCTACCTGCCGGTGCGCTACGCCGAACGCCAACGAGAAACCTTTCCGCACGCCGAAGTCGTCGTCCTCCACGACAGTGGCCATTGGCCGATGATCGACCACCCAGTCGCGGTCGAACAGCCCGTACTCCGGTTCCTGAGCGCCTTGACCAGTGACCCCCACGCCAATGCCCCGCGTGGCGGGGGATGATACGGCCTGTGGAGCTGCATGGTAGCGATGAATCTGCGCCGGCATGGCGGTCTAACTACTACGAACCCTGCCACCCTCAAGGCACACGCTAGAGAGGACAAAGCCATGCAAAAGATCACGCCATGCCTGTGGTTCGACACCCAGGGTGACGAGGCAGCAAACTTCTACACCAGCGTCTTCGCAAACTCCAGGATCTTGGACGTTGCTCGTTACGGTGCAGCCGGTCCTGGACCTGAAGGCACGGTCATGACTGTCACGTTCGAGTTGGACGGACAGAAATTCGTTGCGTTAAACGGTGGGCCGCAGTTCACGTTCAACGAGGCCATCTCGTTTCAGGTGAACTGCGAGACGCAGGATGAGGTCGACTACTTCTGGAGCAAGCTGTCCGAGGGTGGGCAAGAAGGTCCGTGCGGCTGGCTGAAGGACAAGTACGGCGTATCCTGGCAGATCGTCCCCACTGCCCTGATCGAGCTGGTGAGTGATCCCGACACGGAGAAGTCGCAAGCGGCCATGAAAGCGATGCTCGGCATGCGCAAGATCGACATCGAAGCCCTGCAGCGCGCGGCTAATCAGCTGTAGTCATCGATGGCGGTCGGCACCGGCCCGCTGCCCAGAGCCGCAGCCGGGCGCGCCCACATGTTTAATCAGCAGCGGTGACCCGCCGCGGCTGCTCGGCCGCTGGTTGGCCGGTGGCCGCCTGGAACGACCAGGGCTGCTGCTGGAGCAGGTCCCGGACTGGCGCCGTGCCGGCGTGCGGCGCGTGTCACAGGTTGTCCGCTCCGCCGTGACGGTACGCATCGAGGACCTCCTGCCGAACCTCGACGCGAGGCTGACCCTGGTGCACGCCGCCCCGGTCCGAGCCGGCTGGCCCCGCAGGACGTGGTGGCCTCCTTCGACTCCGCGACGGTGCTGCACGCCGGCCTGGCCGCGGCGCTGCGCGGTCAGCCGTTTCCCCACCTGGGGCACAGCGCCAGCGCTGCGGCTGCGGTCCGGGTCGGTGGGAGGTTGCCGTGGCCGCTGCTGCGACGGCTTTACACGCGGATCGGGGCGTCTGAGGACATCGACCCACACCGGCTTTCCGACATCGACCTGGCCGCCGTGGCCCAGTGGCTCGCCGATGGCTACCCGCAGCGACGCAACCCTGGTCACACTCGACGTCGGCGAAACCGTACACGGCCTACGGACAGCAGGACTACACATTCATGTCACGTAGGTGGGCTGTCAACGTTGCGTTCCAGGGAAACCTCAAGCATGCGGGTGCCCGCGAGCAAGTATGGTGAGTTCGCCTTAATGGCGCAGCCTTTCGGAGGAGGGGCGCACTAGCCGCGAGGGGAGTGATTCCATGTGCTGACGGGTGGGTACCACCCTGCCATGGACAAGTTTCTTGGCATCTACATGAACGACCAGCTCGCAGCGGGCATGCTGTGGCGAGAGGTTGCCCAGCGGTCGCAGCGTAACAATAGCGGCACACAGCTCGGTGAGGCACTCGCACGTGTTTCGGCGGGAATCGCAGAGGACGTCGAGACATTCCAGAAGATCATGTGCCGCCTTGGGATCCGGATGAATCCAGTCAAGATCGGGCTCGCGATCGGCGCCGAGCGCCTGGGACGGCTGAAACTGAACGGCCGGCTGGGAACGTACTCGCCGCTCAGCCGGTTCGTGGAGCTTGATTTCCTCGCGATGGGGATCGAGGGCAAGAAGCTGCTCTGGACGACCTTACGCGATCTAGCTGGCCTCGCTTCGCGCCTGCCCAACATCGACTTCGACCATTTGATCGAGCGGGCCGAGCGCCAACGTGCTGACCTTGAGCCCTTCCGCGTGCGTGCGGGAACCGAGGTGCTCGCCGCTTCAGCGACGGAGGACGCACGCGAAACCACCGAGTGACCAGGGGCCTCGATCCCGGACTGCTGATCACCTGCAGATGATCAGGCGGATGCTGGAGGAGTAGACCGCCATCGACCCAAGTCACACGATCGGGGTTTGGCATGACGTATCTACTGAGCGTTGCCCGCCCTCTCCCCCGTGGTTGCTGCTTTGAGCCGCCGGAAGGTTCGCCGCTCGTACCAAACGGGTCTTTGTAGTGGCGCTCGGCCGCTATTCTCGTTTATTGATCATATCCAGGAGGAAAAATCGTGCACTCCGAGACAAGAGATGTGGACGTACTGATTATTGGTTCCGGCCCGATCGGTGCGACCTTCGCTCGTGAACTGGTGAAGCCGGGACGAACTGTTCACATGATTGATGCCGGTGCGCAGCAGTCCGCCCACTACGGCGAACACCTGAAAAACAGCTTCCTCTACCAGCGGAACGTCGACCTGTTCGTGTCGGTGATCCGAGGTCACCTGAGTCCGGTCTCGGTGCCCACACGGGACGACCCGGTGCTCACGCTCGACCCGTCAGCCTTCCAGTACGATCCAACGGAGTACTCCGGTTTCATCAAGAACGCCCAGAACCCGGACCAAAATCGGCACGAGAATCTCGACGCCGCGGCAGTCACCTACGCAGTCGGGGGGATGGCCACGCACTGGACCTGTGCCACGCCTCGGTTCCACAAGGAGGTGGAGCTGTCCTGGACATCCCCGGCCGGGGTCGAACACAAATACCCGATCCCGCTCGATGAGCTGGATCAGCTCTACCAACAGGCAGAGGAGATCATCTGCACCACCAACAAAGCCTTTGACCAGTCTATCCGCCATCAGCTGGTGCGATCTGCCCTCTCTGAGCAGGGGATCAAAGAAGTGGAAAGCCTTCCGTTGGCGGTCCGGCGACGCGAGGACGATAAGGACCTGGTCACTTGGAGCGGTACGGACACGGTGCTCGGCCCTTTGGCGGACCCGGCCTGGATGAGCAGGACGACCAAGGAGCAGGACGGGGAGTTCGTGCTGTTTCCCCAACACCAGTGCAAGCGACTGGTGTTCAACAGTGAGCAGAATGAGGTCGAGTACGCCGAGGTGCGGAATCTCACGGACTTGAGCAAGGAGATCTACATCAGGGCTAAAATCTACGTTGTCGCCTGCAACGCCCTGCTCACCCCGCAACTGCTGTTCGCCTCCGATCTCACTGACGAGAGGCTGCCAGCACTTGGCCACTATCTGACCGAGCAACCCATGTCGTTCTGCCAGGTGCTGCTGCATCAGCATTTGATCGACAAGATTGAGTCCTACCTGGAGAACAAACTGGCCAAACGTGTCATTGACTATCGAGAAAATCACAGCTATGATCCAATTTCGATTCCAATACACGAGCCAGAGCCTAACCTGTGGATTCCCGTTTCCAAGGAAAACCCTTGGCATTGCCAGATCCACCGAGATGCATTCAGTTATGGCGACGTCGCCCCAGACGTCGACCCCCGATTGGTCGTAGACTTGCGATGGTTTGGCATCTGCAGGCCGAGGAGCGAAAATAAGGTCACTTTCTCCACAAGGATCATGGACTCGTTCGGAATGCCGCAACCGACTTTCTGTTTCAAGCTGTCAGAAGAAGAGCGAAGGAACGCCAGCAGGATGATGGACCACATGACTAACGTGGCCCCCGCGCTTGGTGGTTACCTTCCTGGATCGGAACCGCAGTTCCTTAAGCCTGGCCTGCCACTGCATTTCGCTGGCACGACCCGGATGGGGCAGGACGCGGAAACCAGCGTCGTCAACGAAGACTCCAGGGTGCACATCGTGGAAAACCTCTACCTCGGCGGCAACGGACTACATCCCTTCGGGAACGCGGCCAACCCCACTCTGACCAGCATGGCGATCGCGCTCAAGTCGGCCAGGCACATCAACGACCAATTTGACCGAAGTGGTCAGCGGCATGAGTAGGGGTGCTGCCATGTTTGACTGGTGAGCCTTGCCATGACCGACCGGCACAGGCACCCTCACACGGAGAGTAACGCAATCCATGGACGAGCTTCCTGAGTATATCGGAGGCATTCCCAACATCTGCGGTTCCGAACCGCTCGTCGAGGCCGCTGTCTGGGCAGGAAGAGACGGCCCCGTGTTCCTAAGCGAGGATTCGGTACCTTTCGGCAGTGCGCAGTGCGCATTCGCCATCGCCCTTCACATGCACCAGCCGCTGATTCCAGCGGGCGGATCCGGCCTGCGGACCGCGCAACTAGTCAGCAACCTGCAACATATGATGGACAACCCTGGCGTCGGCGATAACCACAATGCTCCTGTGTTTCTTTGGTGCTACAAGCGTATGGGCGAGTTCCTCCCAGAGCTCATCGAGGAAGGTTGCACGCCGCGCATCATGCTCGAGTACTCGGGAGTACTGTTGCACGGATTGCGGCGGATGGGAGCGCATGACACCCTTGAGGCACTTCAATCGATCACCTGCAATCCTCGGTATCGTGCGGCCGTGGAATGGCTTGGATGCCCGTGGGGCCACGCCGTTGCTCCCTCCACGCCCGTGCAGGACTATCGCCTCCACGTGAAGGCCTGGCAGCATCACTTCGCCGCCATCTTTGGTTTGGAGGCACTAGGCCGTGTGCGTGGCTTTTCTCCCGCGGAGATGGCCCTGCCCAACCATCCCGATGTGGCCTATGAGTTCGTCAGAACGCTCAAGGAATGTGGGTATCAGTGGGTACTGGTCCAGGAGCACACTGTCGAAGAACCTGACGGGCGGGGACCCCAGCGCAAACACCTCCCGCATCTCCTCACCTGCATGAGCTCCAAGGGCGAAACCGCCAGCATCATCGCCATCATCAAGACGCAGGGCAGCGACACGAAACTGGTAGCTCAGATGCAGCCCTACTACGAAGCCAAGGGCCTGGACCGGTGTGATCTTGCGGGGCGCAGCGTTGCCCCGTTGGTCACCCAGATCGCCGACGGAGAAAACGGGGGCGTGATGATGAACGAGTTTCCGCCCAAGTATTTCGACGTGATCCAAGAGTGTTCAGGATCGGCGACGCCGATCCTGAACACTACTGAGTACCTTGAGCATCTTTTTGCCATGGGCGTCCGAGAAGACGAGCTGCCGGTTCTCCAACCCCTGTTCCAGCACCGGATCTGGCAACGCATGGTTCCCGGTGAAGGTCCAGACCGCTTGCATCGGGTGACGGAAGAACTGCGGAACGAAGACAGTCGCTTCCATGTGGAAGGCGGCAGCTGGACGAACGATGTCTCCTGGGTTCGTGGCTACGATCACGTGCTGATCCCCATGGAGAGGGCAAGCTCGCTTTTCAATGATCGAGTGCTCGCCCGACACATTCCAACAAACGACCCGCACTATCGAAACGCACTGTTTCACCTACTCACCGCCGAGACAAGCTGCTATCGCTATTGGGGGCAAGGCGTGTGGACCGAGTACGGCGGCGAGATCGCTCGTCGGGCAATCGACATCGTCACGCATGACTTATAGGCGGCGTCGTCGCGTTTCTCGGGGACCGGACCGGAGCAGCGGTGCTCACTCGGCCACGACAGGTGCAGACCAAGCCATCAGGGAGACACGCACACAACTCAGCGACGCCGGGTGGCGGGTGGCTGACCGCGCTGCGCGGCCCGTAGATCGCGAAACTGGCCGGCGAGGACGGGGCCGTTGCGCCTGTCGTTTCACGTGTATCTGCGCGTGCATCCGTCTCTCTGTCAGGCATGCGGAAGAACAGAGCAAACGACCCCCGGATGGTGGGGAACACCTCGTTCATCCCCGGGTCGGTGTGTTGGATCGAGGTGTCGAGCACCGATCCGGCTGGCAGTCGAGACTTCTATGCCGGACTGTTCGGCTGGACTTACCAGATCGACCCGGATCCCGGCCGCCGCCGTTACACCACCGCGCTGTGTGCTGGCCGGCCGGTGGCCGGGCTGGCGAGCCGCCCATTGTCTGCAGGGCAACCGGTGACCTGGACGCTGTATCTCACCAGCGCCAACATCAGGCACACCGCCGAGGTCGTCAGCCGTTGGGGCGACCGGGTGCTCTATGGGCCCGCGGATGTCCCCGGGCGGGGCAGGGTGCTCATCGGGACGGATCCGACCGGTGCTGTGATTGGTTTCTGGCAGCCCGCGGGGTGGTCAGTCTTTCACACTGCTGACCCTGGATCGCTGTACTGGGCCGAGTTGGACACCTGGGATGCCGCGCGGGCCGACAACTTCTTCGCCCACCTGTTCGGCTATTACCAGCAGCAAATCGGTGACGGTGTCAACGTAAATTACACGGTCTGGTCACGAGGTGGGCGGACGATGCTGGGCAGGCTTCAGATGACCGAGCACTGGGCTGCCCCGGGCGTCGCCGCCCACTGGATGCTTCACTTCGCGGTGGACCCGCAGACCGGCACCGACGCCGCGGTCGATCAGGTCCTCGAGCTGGGCGGCCGGGTAGACGTCGATCCCTACGACACCGAGTTAGGCCGGATCGCGCGGGTTGCCGATCCCTGCGATGCCACCTTCGCGCTGATCGACCCCACCATCCGGCTCCAACCGGCCCCTGACCTCGCCGCAGGCTCAGCCCGGGTGGATGATCCCTACGACGACTGACAGTGATGATTAGGGGTGGGGATTGATGATGATCGGGGCCTCAATGAGGTGCGGATGAGGTCCATCACCGTCTGGTGCCAGCCACGGCGCCTCCGGGTCGGCGTCGTCCCGATCAAGTTTCCACTTCTTCGTGGGACGGTTGAGGCCGATGGAGTAGACGGTCAACACCCCGCGCTCATCGATGTGGAGGCGGAGGAAGTTTTTGTGGCTGGTCAACGCCATTGACGAGAAGGCTTCGTTCACATGTGCCCGTAGTGCAAAGCAGCACACGGCGAGATAAAACCCCAACGTGAAACCGCCCGCCAAACCGCCCAGCAAGCCGAGCGCCACCACGAGCACAACAACGAACATGGCGCCGTCAACGAGGGAGGCGACCTCGATGGCGACGAGACCGACGGCCAACCCGACGGCCAGCTGCATCGCGAAATGGGTAAGGCCCATGGCGAGTTTGGCAACGAGTCCTTTCCAGCCCCGGGACCAGGTGATTGCCGGGTCGGCGAACGCCACCAAACCAGCCACTAATACAAGGAGCAGCAGGATCGACACCGGGTTGCGGACAAGACCCATGAGCTCGTCGAACCAGCCGAAGTTCTCGACCGACTGGTCGAACGGCCCGGCCAGCCGCTGCTCAAGCAGGCGGTTGGCGAACTGGCTAGACCAGCCCAACAGGATGTACAGGACGGCCGGTACGGCCAAAAACGACAGGTTCCTCAACGGCAGCCCGATCGCGCCGAGAGACATCCATCTGGACCTACGTTCAGCGGGGTAGCGATGACGAAGCCGGTAGCTTTCGGTGTTGGCCCCTGGCACCGGATCGACGGGGACGTTGAGCGAATCGTCGAGGTGGTGGGTGGGGTGCAGGAACGCTCCCCCACCGCCGGCGGTGATCTTCTGCCTCCCGTCTTCCGACGCGTAGCGAGCGTAGTGGTGAGAGTCGCCGGAGACCGAGAGCAACAGGCGTACCCCCGCGGGACGGATCACCCGCGACTCCAGGTAGGCGAGGTTGCGGAATGCCTCGGGGTCGGCATTGACGTCGGTCCAGCTCGGCTTGGCCGTGCATAGGATGAGCCGCGCTCCCTGTCCCATGGTCTGCGCGACGTCCCTGAAGTACTGCAGCTGGGGGTCGTCTATGTAGGCGTCGAACTGGATATCGATTCCCCACAGCCACCAGTCATGGGTCAGGCGCACCGCGAAATAGCTGCGGTTCTGAACCGTCCTGCGGCCACCTATCCACTTGTCGGCAAGGGAGCAGAAGAGCCGGATGAAGTTGGTGAGGCCGTCGTACCAGTCGTGGTTCCCAGGCAGGGCGACAACCTGGGGGCTGTCCTGCATGGTGTGGGGAAGAGATGCCCGGTAAGGACCTCGGAAGCGGTTGTCGTACTCGGTCGAATCGGGTACCGGATAGACCTCGTCGCCACCCAGCACCAAGAGCCCGGCTCGGGGCAGGGGCCGATCCAGGCCTTCGACCCTTAGCTCCCGCTGGGCGGTCAGCCAAGCAATGGAATAGGTGGGGTCGAAGCCGTCGCCCGTGTCAGCAATGTAGTCGATCCAGGCGTCTCCGACCACGGGATGGTGCGAGAGCACTTTGGCCTCGCTGGCTGCCTGCAGCTCCCGCTTGTCGAGGAAATCCCCGAAGGCCGACGACAGCAGCACCCGCTGCGCGGCGATGGCCAGTACTCCTGGCTGAAACCAGCGGACTGACCGTTGCCTTGTGAAGCCAAGGTCACCCTCAGATTGTGGTCGTCGGGGAGGGTCGGTGGCGTCGCTGGTTGACAACGGCACATCCGGCCCCATGCTCACCCCTCCGTCCTGAAGTAGGACGCGCCTTCACCTTAGGAAAGTGCCAACCTGGTGCGCTACTCACATCCTTGCCGGGACATCGCCTGACATCGGCTTGCTTAACGCTGGCGGGCGTACTTGCCGGTGAGTTGCGCCTGGGCTAGCACCTTGCCCGAGAGGGCATACGGCAGATCCTTGCGAGGGCTGGCGCCCTCGGCCAGGTCGCTGGGCTCCGACAGGGCGAGCAGAGTAAAAACGAAGCGGTGAGCCCGACCGATCGGAGGGCAAGGTCCCGCCCAATCCGTGCGGCCGTAGTCGTTCTTGCCGCCGATGGCTTCCGCGGGCACCTTCCCCTCCTCCAGTCCGCCACTGGCGGGATTGAGCCCGAAGAGGACCCAGTACACCTGGGTGCCTCCCGGGCCATCAAGATCTTCGAAGAGCAGGACCAACTCGGCGGTGCCCTCCGGGACCCCTGCCCACGCCAGCGGGGGCGACACGTTCTCGCCATCACAGGTGTACTGGACGGGAACGAACGCGTTGTTCGCGAAGGCTGAGCTGGTGAGGGTGAGCGGCATAGTGAATCGATGCTATCAGCCTTGCAAGCAACGGCATTAAGGTGGGGGCTACGCGCCGTCGCGTCTTCACTTACCATTCCGTGCTTTCCAGTCACCGTCGCGGCACTAACGCCCGCTGTTATCAGGCCATCCTCGGCGCCCGGAATTGCCGGTACCGGTTGCAGCGGTTCCTGTCGTGGAGCCCACGCATCCGGCACGCCCACGCACACACACGGGCACCTTGTGGAAAAGTCCAAGGTCCCCGGCTTCCGGCGTCTGGTTCAGCATGGCTGCGCTGTCAGGACCTTTTGATCTGAGCAACGCCTTGTTTGACGGGCCACGAGGGACATCGCCGTATCATACGAGCGGCTGGGCGCCTCCTTCCCTTGACAACCCACCACAGTCGCTGATGCGACGCAGCTGGTCGGGTCGTCGCGAGGTGACGAGATGGGTAGAAGTCGGGCAGAGGCGAGGTGGCCAGTGAATCGCTGTCCGTTGCCGAGAGTTGGCGCGCGTTGGCCCCATCGCAGCCGTGCGTGCGGAGTACGCCTGGCTGGGTGTGACAACCGCGGCAACGAGCTGGACAGAGGTAGCGGAGGCCTTCGCGCAGGCGTGCGCTCACCGCGAGCCGTGGTTGACCGGTGAGCTGGGTGCCTGCTGTGGCGGGCGGGCCAGTTAGTTTCGCTACCGGACTGGGCCGCCGAGCCCTACCGACTACTGGTCACTGGTAACTGGGCCGGTGCAGCGGCGGCATGGTATGAGCTGGGTTGTCCCTGGTGCACCCGGCACATCCCGACGCCCCCACCGCCGAATACCCGCGCCAGCAAGCCTGCACGTCCCGCGCGCCCAGCAACGCCCAATGACCATCCGACCCCCATCACCAAGCCGAGCCCGAGTCCGGGCCGACCGGCTCGCTGCCGCGATGACGACCCACGGTGGTGATCGCGCCACCGCCATAGGCCGCGTTCGCTCCTGGCGACCAGCCGAAGCCCAGCCCTTACCTTCCTAGATCGCCGGCTGGCTGTCGGTTGAGCAGCGGCCCTCGACGCTCGGTTCCCGGCGGCCAGCCGGGCGTGGAGCTAGCCAGATTGGGGACGGATGGGTGGTTGGGCACCCGACATCGCCTTCACGGGGCGTCGGAAGCTCGGCCGGGTGTGGCGACGCACAGGCCGGCGGCCTGTGCCGCGCTGGTGAGCCGCTGATCGTAAGCAATGAATACCGTCAGCTCGTCGCTGAGCAGTACGGCTGAGGCCAAATGGAGGGCGTCGAGGGTGCGCAGCAGCGGATGACCGATATCGGAGGCGAGATCTTGAACCGTGCGGTTGAGTGGGACCAGGTCGATGTCGCCGACCACCGCACGGGCTTCGGTCAGGGCTCGACCGCCGGCCCGACGCGCCGCTCTCAGTACCTCGACTCGGCCCAGCTCACTGCTCACCACTGGTTGCTCAGGCCGCTCGCCAAGCCAGTCGCGCAGCGCCGCGGTTTCGTTCTCCGTCCGGATCAATTTCATCAGCGCGGAGGAGTCCAGGTAGATCACAATCTCTCCTCGCGCTCGGCGTCGAGCAGCTCCTGGTTGGTTGGTTCGCCAGGCGCGATCGGCACCGGCCGAGGTGACCGGACACGGCCGGTTGGGCAGGACGCGGGAATCAGCTTTCCTGCGCCGATCAATCGATCTCGCGCGGAGTGGGAGCGCTGTGCAGGCACCAGGAGAGCGATCAGTTCGCCGCGTTCGGTCACTTCCACGGTTTGCCCTGCCTTCACTAGGGCGAGGTACCGGGACGCGTTCTGACGGAGTTCGCGAATGCCGATGCGCTCCACCCCGGCATGGTAGCACCTGGCGTGCTACATGTTGATCGAAGTCCGAACGCTTGTGACTTGCCTCGAGGAGACCGCTCAGTGATACCGCAGTTCCTGGCCTGCTCATGGGTGAGGTGGGCTGGAGCGGCGAGTCGCGACCCGCCGCATCCGTACCCGCAGCGCCGCCGAGGGGGTGACCTTGCCGCTCAAGTAAGAGCCTGTTGGCAAATGATGTTGGCTGGGTTGGCCCGAGGTGACAGTGGTAGCGATTTGATCACGGGTGGCGTGTCGCGCCAGGCATGAGAACGGGCTCCTGGTGGCCGAGGAGTACCACCTACTCGATCTATCTGAAGCCCGTGGATGTCTGTTTACCTTGTCGAAGCCAATAAGGCCAGTTGCCGCGTGTCGGGATGCGCGTGTCATGACCGCGTACCGCGCTATCCCTCGGATATGACCGATGCCGAGTGGGAGCTACTGCGCCCACAGGCCGCGGCGGTGATGGCCGAGGTGCGTCGCAGTCCAGCGGGCCGACCGATGGAGCATGATCTACGGGCAATGCTGGACGCGATCGGGTATGTCACCCGCTACGGCATCGAGTGGCGGGCACTGCCGGTGGACTTCCCGCCGTGGCAGGCGGTGTATGCCTTCTTCGTTCGGTGAAACGAGCGCGGCTTGCCGCAGAGGCTGGTGGATCGGCTGCGTGGGCGGTTACGAACGGCCAGCGGTCGGGCCGAACTCCCGACCGCTGGCTCGATCAACTCCCAGTCGGTGAAGGCCGCAGATACCGTCGGCGCCGATTCCCGCGGATACGATGCCGGCAAGCGCATCAACGGCCGCAAACGCCACGTGGTGGTGGATTCACTGGGCCTGCTGCTGGCCGTGATCGTCACCGCCGCCTCGGTGCACGGCCGCGATGGGGCGTTTCGGCTGCTGGGCCTGCTGCGCGAGCGATTCTCCACGATCAGTCTGGTCTGGGCCGATGGTGGCTATGCCGGGCGCCTGGTGAGCTGGGCATGCCAGGTGCTGGCCCTCACCGTCACCATCATCAAGCGCAGCGACGACACCACCGGATTCGCCGTACTACCCCGCCGGTGGGTCGTGGAACGCGCCTTCGGCTGGCTGCTGCGCTACCGCCGCCTCATCCGCGACTACGAACGACGACCCGAACACCACGAAGCCATGGTGCTGTGGGCCACCGTCGCAATCATGACCCGGAAACTGGCCCGCACAACATCAGGAGCGCCACCCCATCCCAGGTGGGGACGACCCCGCGTCGCAGCGTCTACACCCCATCAACAAGCAGCGTGACCATTTGCCAACAGGCTCTTAGAGATCGCGGAGAGTCCTTGTTGGAACTTCGGACGATCCGTCGACCGGGTGCTACGGCAGTCGCACTTGTCGGCCGCGTCCGCAACGGCGTCCTCGACATCGAACGAGGTGTCTCAGCGAGCAAGACCCTGCCTGCTAAGAACCGCGGCGGGCGCCCGGATAAGAAAGGCGCACCTCTCGACCAGTAGACAAACGAGGGGTTGGCCTGCCAGCCGCGCAGGCCGGTGGGAAGGTTGGTGACCCACAGGGAATACCGCCATCCGTCGGCGGCTTCGAACAAGCTCAGCTGGTGCCTGGATGCGGGCGCTCGCGGCGGGCGAAGACCTGCATTCGCTGCGGCCAGCCGGTTGACTGGTCTCCGGCCGGTCCGCGGCGAAGCAGGTCGGTGAGCTCGGTGATGTGCGCCTGGTCGATCTAGCACCGCGCATGCATGCAGCAGGGATTCGCACAGGCTTGCTCGGCGCGGCGGTGCCGCAGTTGGCCGTGGTGGTTCAGGGTGATCTGCCAGGCCTGGGCGGGAACTAGGGTGATGGCCGCACGCTCGCGAGCCGACAGTTGCCCACCCACCGAGTAGATCAACTGGTGGCCGGGCCGGGACGCAAGCTGATCCACGCGGGTAATCAGCCCGTGGCTGGCCCCGGCTCCATCAGCGGTGACCATCAGCCGCCGCCGGTGCTGGGCTGGCAAAGCCGCGATCGCCTCATCAAGCACCCGCAGGTGATCCGCGCCTTGCTTGTCGGGGTGCGCCGGCACCACCATGGCATCGAGCCGGATACACGTCACACCCTCCAAGGTCTGATCCGCGATCCGCACACCGGGGATCGCGCCGTGGCGGGCCTCGATGCCCGCCCACACCCTGCGCCGGGCGGCGTTGACCGCCGCGGTGATCCCGAACAGCGCCCGCGGCCCGCCGGCGGCGATCTCATCCAATGTCCGCCATACGGTGGGCACCGAGGCAACCAACCCGTACAAATCCCGTACAAATCCTGTTGACCAACCAACACGACAAAGTCACTAATGACCTCGGCCCCGCCAGCAATCGTCACACCAAGGCCAGCTACCACCCGACCCCGGTCATGAACCAGCAATCGCGGCGAGGCCAACACCTTCGACAAGCCCCCGGTCAGCCCGATCCTGCCGGCCAGCTGCCGCAGCACGATCAGGCCGCGTGCGACACGACGCCGCCACCACCACCGACAGTAACGTCCAGGCACTTTGACCACCCGGTACCCTTCACCTCACAGGTGCTCCTCGATCTGGGCTGAATAAGGACCTTGACACCCTTATCGTCCCAAGTCAGGAGCACTTTCCATTGCTGGCACGCCGATCAAATCCAGGCATGCCGCGAATAGCCAGGGTTAAGGCGGAGGACCCGCCAGGCCCGTGGCTGCACGGTCCATTTCCGGTAGGTGACCCCGTCGCCGAGCTCACCGTCGCTGTTGATCGGCACCGGTGGACCGGCCAGCTCGACCGTACGGCCCCGGGTCAGCACGACATCGGGGTGCTCGGTGTGCCTGCCCTGGCGGAGCAGCCATGCGTAGCGCATGCGGGCCATCGGGCCGACCGCGGTGCTGACGACCACGTCGGCCAGACCGTCGTCCGGCTCGGCGTGCGGAGCCAGTGGCGTGCCGCCGCCGATCGTGCGGCCGTTGAGGACGCCGACCTGCAGCACGCGGCGGTTCCCGTCGGTGATCGCTGCGCCATCCACGCTGACCCGGAGCGGCCAGCCCGGGGTGCGAAGCCCGGCCAGCAACGCACCGATCCGGTAGGCAAGCATCCCGAGCACCGGTTTCAGCGGCTCCCCCTCGCGAGCGCCCTGGGCGCCGATGCCCAAGTGCACCGCATTGATCACCACGCCGCCCGCGTCGTCGATCAGCAGGTCCATCTCGTGGGGCGAGCCCTGCAGCACGACGCGGGCGGCTGCGGCAGCGGCCAGCGGGATACCCACCGTGCGCGCGAAGTCGTTCCCCGTGCCCAGCGGCACCAGACCGATCACCCGGCTCGCCAGCTCACCGCGGGCGCGCAGCGCGGTGACAAGCAGGTGCAGTGTGCCGTCGCCGCCGGCTGCCACCGGGAGCCGGTGCGGATGCGCACCGAGCAGGGCGTTTAGCTGGTCCGGGCCGCCGAGCGGCTCGCTGTGCACGTCGGCGCCGCCACGGCGCAGCACGCCGAGCACCTCGTGCAGCACGCGCTCATCCGCGCTGCCGGCCTTGGCGTTTGAGATGACCAGCAGGCCCTGCTCCATACCGTCCAGAAAACCAGCGAATGCCGATACCACCGACACATACGCTGATGAGGGTACAAACCCCGGATACAAGGCGGTGGAGGCAGCTATGGCGCAGCTTGTTCTCGGTCCCATGCTGCGCTATGTCGACTCGACCAGCGCCGTGGTGTGGGTGGAGACGGACACGCCGTGCCGGGTCGAGATCCTCGGCGTCTGCTCCCCGACGTTCGCCCTGCACGGGCACCACTACGGGCTCGTCGAGCTCACCGACCTCAAACCGGGGAGCTCGCTGCCCTACACGGTCAACCTGGACGGCGAGCAGGCGTGGCCGGAGCCCGGCAGCGAACTGCCACCCAGCCGCATCCGCACGGTTTCCCCGGAGGCGCCGGTCCGGCTGCTGTTCGGCTCCTGCCGAACCAGCGCGCCGCACGATGCGAAGCACAACCTCACCCACGGGTTCGACGTGCTGCGCTGCTTCGCCAATGAGCTACGCAACACCGACGAGTCACAGTGGCCGACCACGCTGATCCTGCTCGGCGACCAGGTCTACGCCGACGAGCCGCCCGACACCGTACTGGAGTTCATTCACCAGCGGCGCGGCACTCACAACCCGCCGACCGACGAGCTGCGTGACTTCGACGAGTTCGCCGAGCTCTACCGGATCGCCTGGATCGACCCGGAAATCCGCTGGCTGCTCTCCACCATCCCGACCGCCATGATCACGGATGATCACGACCTGCAGGACGACTGGAATACCTCGCGGGCGTGGCAGGACCGGATGGCCCGGTTGCCGTGGTGGCGGCAGCGGGTGATCGGCGCGCTGGGCTCGTACTGGATTTACCAGCACCTTGGGAACCTGTCGGCGAGCGAGCGGGCCGGTGATATGCTGCTCAGTGCGCTGCGGGACACCGACGGGGACGGCGGCGTGCTGCTGGACCAGTTCGCCGAGCGGTCCTATCACCAGCCAAGCTGCACAAAGTTCAGCTACGTCCGCGACTTCGGCCAGACCCGGTTCGTCATGCTCGACAGCCGGTGCGGGCGGCTGCTGACGCCAGGCAAGCGGGCAATGATGGACGACGCCGGGTGGAAGTGGTTCGTCGAGCAGGTCACCGGTCAGTACGAGCACCTGGTGATCGGCACCTCGCTGCCTTACCTACTGCCGGCCGGGCTGCACTACCTGGAAGCCTGGAACGAGGCCGTCTGCGATGGGGCCTGGGGCGACCGGGCGGCCTGGGTCGGGGAGCAGCTGCGGCAGGGCATCGACCTGGAACACTGGGCGGCGTTTCGCCGCTCGTTTGAGGCGGTGGCACATCTGCTGATCGATCTGGTGGCGGGGGCGTACGGGCGGCCGCCGACCAGCGTCGGGTTCCTGTCCGGCGACGTGCATTACGCCTACCTGGCCCTCGCCTCGCTCCCCGCGGCTGCGGCCGGCTCAGCCACGAAGGTCTACCAGGTCGTCTGCTCACCGATCCGCAACCCGCTGTCCGGGCCGGTCCGCGTGCTGAACGCGTGCGCGAGTTTCGTCATCGCCGGGCTCGTGGGACGTGCTCTGGCGAAGACCGCCCGCGTGCCACGGTCACCGTTCGACTGGACAGTGACCAACGGCCCCTACTTCCGCAACGTACTCAGCACGCTGGAGATCGACGGCGAGCGGGTCGACGTGCGCTGGCTTGCGCCGAGCGCCAGCACCGACGACCCTCCCCCGCTGCAGGAGATCAGTGCCCAGCGCATCCGCTGACCCAGCATCGGACTGCGTGACCAGAATCTGGCTCAGGGCAGCCGCCGGATCTCGTCCACCCAGTTGTCGATCCGTGCCCACCAGTGGTAGAGCCAGTCCACTTGGGCGTCTTGGCTGCGCGGCACCTCGGCGGCGGGCACCCGCCACCAGCGCATCCGCACGGTCCCGTCCAGCGGCAGCTCCCGCCAGATATCGGCCACGGTGTACAGGTGGTCCAGTCCCGCGTGTGCCACCCACACGACATCGGCATTGGTAGCCGCGGCCAGCGCCGCCGCCACTCCGCCCGGGCGCGGCGGCAGCACATGGCGCATCGCCTCAGATCGGCGCGCCATGTCCTCAAGCCCGCGCGCCCGCAGCCGGGCAATGCCGGCGAGCCGGCGGCGCTGGGTGAAGTTGCCGCCCTCAGGGAAGATGACGAAGGCATCGTTGTGGTCGAGGGCGGTCGCGAGTTCGCCGATCCGCCGTTGCAGCTGCTCGCCACCTCCGGCGGGCAAAAACCGGTTGGGCAACCGGTTGAGCACCACGTCCAGCGCCGGGTCCCACTGCAGCGCCTCGGACAGCACAATTCGCGGTTCCCGCGCATACCAGTTGACCAGCGCGTGGATCAGCAGGAACGAGTCACCGGGACCGGCGTGCCGGCAAAACACCAGCAGCGGTCGGTCGAGGTAGTCGTCGGGGTCGGGACCCTCAACCTCCACCCGCAGCCGCAGCACCCGGGCCGCCTCGCGGTAGAGCACCCGCAAATACCAGCCCACCAGCTGGTAATGCAGGTATTGGAACGGTGGCGTGCGTATCGCCAGCCCGAACCCGGCGGCCAGCCACAGTCCGAGTAGCGCCACCAGTGCCAGGCTTTCTAGCACCAGCGCGACGACGACCACCCACAGCACGCGTAGCGCGCGCCACCGGCCGGGCAGGAATGGCGACAGCGCGGCGGCCAGCAGCATCCATATCGGCAGCGTGGTCAACACCACGACGGTCAACAGCACCACGGCGGGGGCCAGCACCACCCGGCGGACCCACCGCGGCGGCAGCCTCACCGCCGGCCCTCGGCGCCCAGACGGGCCCGCAGGTATTCCGCCGACGCACGGTGCGCGGC
>JALZHU010000215.1 GCA_030860695.1 Actinomycetota bacterium | reverse complement strand
GCCTCGGCGCGCCGGTCAGCGACGCCCGGGCCGACGAGGTGATCCCGCTCGCCACGGGTCCCCTCCCGGAGGCGGTGCTGCGGGTGCTGGACTGGCTGGACCCCCAGCTCGGCGCCGACGGCGACGTTGTGGCCGCCGTCGTCGACCAGTGCCAGCAGCTCGCCCAGCAGAGCCCGCGATGACCCCGGGGCCGCCCGCGCAGGTCGTCATCGGGCTGAACGTGGGCACCACCGGCGTCAAGGCTGCGGCCTTCGGTCTGGGCTCGTCGTGGCGCAGCGTCGCGATCCGGGAGTACCCGCTGCTTCAGCCCGCGCCCGGCCAGGAAGTGCAGGACCCCGCCACGATCCTGACCGCGAGCGGCGACGCGCTGGCTGAGTGCGTCGCGACCGCGGGATCCGCCGAGGTGCTGGCGGTCTCGGTCAGCGCGGGGATGCACGGGCTGATGGCGCTCGACGGCGAACTGGGCCCGCTCACGCAGCTGATCACCTGGGCCGACGCCAGGGCACGCGACGAGGCACGGTCGCTGCGCCGGTCCGGGCAGGCAGCGCAACTGCATGCGCTCACGGGCGTGCCGATCCATCCGATGACGCCGCTGACCAAGCTGATGTGGTTCGCCCGCCACGACCGGCAGACTTGGGCGGCCGCTCGCTGGTGGGTCGGTCTCAAGGACTACCTCCTGCTGTGGCTGACCGGCACCCTAGTCACCGAGCTGTCGTCGGCATCGGGCACCGGCTTGCTCGACATGTCGACGCGCACCTGGAGCACCACGGCGATCGAGCTGTGCGGCGTCGACGCCGACCGGCTCCCGCCGATTCTTCCCACGACGGCCACGCTGGGACTAGCCCCTGCGGCGGCCCGCACGGTCGGCCTGCGCGCCGACACTCCCGTCGTCGTGGGCGCGGCCGACGGGCCCCTGGGCAACCTCGGCACCGGAGCGGTGTCGCCGGGCATCGCCGGGCTGTCGCTCGGAACTAGCGGGGCCGTCCGCATGGCCGTGGACGAGCCACGGGTCGACGCCAGACGGACGCTGTCCTGCTACGCGCTGACGGATGCGGTGTGGGTCGTGGGCGGAGCGATCAGCAACGGGGGAGTCATCCTGCGCTGGACCGGCCAGTCGCTGGTGCCCGACGTGCAGCCGGCCGCAGGCCACCAGCGCGCCGACGCCGCGTTGCTGACGCTGGCGGCGAGCGTCCCGGCCGGCAGCGACGGCCTCGTCATGCTCCCCTACCTGCTGGCCGAGCGCGCGCCGCTCTGGGACCCGGACCTCCCCGGGGCCTACCTCGGCCTGCGCCTGGAGCACACGCGTGGACACCTGATCCGCGCGGCGGTCGAGGGCGTCTGCCTGCAGATGCGCATCATCCTCGACCGCCTTGATGACGTCGAAGCGGTCAGCTCGGTGCGGGTGACCGGCAGTGTGTTCCGGTCCGCGCTGTGGCGCGAGGTGATGGCAGCCATGCTCGCCCGGCCCATCCACGTCGTCGGCGCCGCCGAGGGCACCGCGCTCGGCGCCGCCGCCCTGGGGTTGTTCGCGCTCGACCGCGCGCCGACGCCGACCGAGGCGGTGACGAAGCTGTCCGAAGCCGGAGCCCCACCCCCACAGGCCGTTGAGCCCGACGGGCAGCTCGTGGACACCTACGACCAGCTTCGGGCCTCGGTCCCCGAGCTCATCGGCGCGCTAGACGGTGTCGCGGGCCTGTTCGCGTGCGCCTCCGACGCCGAGGCGGGGGTGTGATCGCCGTGACGCTTGATTCCTCCGGTAGGCCCTCGACGGGAGCGTGAGATGAGCTCGGATCACCCACGGCATCCCCCGGTGGTCACCCTGGCTGCCCTCTACGGCGCGGGAGGAACCGTCGTCGGGCCGCGAGTCGCGGAACGGCTCGGCGTGCCGTTCCTGGACCGTGAGATCCCCGAGGCGGTCGCCAAACAGACGGGCCTCCCGCAGTCGGCCATCGCCGACATCGACCAGGAGCCACGCAGCGGCATGGATCGGCTCATTGCGAGTCTCGGACGGGCCTCGACCATCAGCGGCGCCATCGGAGGTTCTACGGAGCACCTGGACCTCCAGGAACGCCGCTTGCGAGCGTACATCGAGGAATTCCTGGCCCGGGCGAGCCGCACCGGAGGGGTGGCGCTTGGACGTGGCGGCATGGTCGTACTGCGCTCGGTACCGTGGGCCCTGCACGTCCATCTAGGTGGGCCCCGCGAGGCCCGCGTGCGGCAGCGGATGGCGCTGGAGGGCATCGACCGCCGGACCGCAGAGCGGCGCCTGGAAGTCGAGGACCGGACACGGATCGAATACGTCCAGCGCGCCTACGGTGTCCACGGCGAGGATCCGAGCCTGTATCACCTGATGCTCGACTCGACCGCGCTGGACCTCGACACCTGTGTCGAGCTGATCGTCACGGCGAGCCAGGCCCGCCTCCGCAACCCGCGACCCGCCCCCCCGACCTGAGGAGCACGCATGCGCACACCGCGCGGCAAGGCGGCGACCGACCACCTGCGCCGCCGCTGGCAGGGCAAAGCTGATCGGCCGGGAGCGGCGCGATGAGACTCCGCATGCCGCAGTATCTCGGCTACGGCGCCGGGGAGGTCGCCAACAACCTCACGTTCATGATGGTGTCGGCGTTCCTGCTGATCTACTACACCGACGTCGCCGGCATCTCCGCGGCCGCGGCCGGCACGCTGTTCCTCGTCATCCGAATCTGGGGCGGCGTCACCGACCTTTTCGCCGGCAGCCGCGTCGATGACACCTCCACCCGCTGGGGCAAGTTCCGGCCCTACCTGCTGCTCGGCTCACTCCCGCTACTGGCGCTGCTGGTGGCGCTGTTTTCCATACCGGGCGGACTAAGCGACAGCGGCAAGGTTATCTGGGCCTACGTCACTTACGCGCTGTTCCAACTGGCCTACAGCTTCGTCAACATCCCCTACGGTTCCCTGTCGGCGGCGATGACGCAGCAGCCCGACGAGCGGGCCAAGCTCTCGACCTCCAGGATGGTCGCCGCCAGCCTCACGATCCTCCTGATCGCGGTCGTCGTCTCGCCCCAGATCTCCCGCGCGGGAGACCTGCAGCGGTCGCTGACGATCACCACGATGGTGTTCGCGGTGATCGGGTTGGCGTTCTACCTGTGGTGCTTTGTCACATCGCGGGAGACCGTACAGCGCGACGAGAAGAAGGTCACGCTGCGCGAGACGCTGGAGATGCTGCGCCACAACGGGCCACTCATCCTGCTCTGCGCCTCAAGCCTGCTGTTTCTCACCGGCATGTTCTCGCTGCAGACCGTCGGCGTCTACTACGCCCGCGACGTGCTCGGCAACGCCGACCTATACATTGCGCTGACCATCGCCCAGACCGTCGGCATGATCGTCGCCGCGGCAATCGTCCCGAAGGCCATCGAGGCGGTCGGCAAGAAGCGCGCCTACCTGATGGCCGGTGTGATCGCCGCCGTGGCGGGCATCGCGGTTGCCGTCGCTCCGGGATCGGTGCCGGCAATCGGAATCGCGTGCTTCGGCATCCTCGGCTTCGGGCTGGGCCTCATCAACACGCTGATCTTCGCGCTGCAGGCCGACACCGTCGACTACGGCGAATGGAAAGCCGGCGTCCGCGCCGAGGGCAGCAGCTATGCCGTGCTCTCCTTCACCCGCAAGACGGGCCAAGGCATCGGCGGAGCGGCCGCCGCGTTCGCCATCGGGCTTGGCGGCTACGTCTCCGGAGCGACGAGCCAGACCGACGCGGCCCTCACCTCCATCAGGATCGCCACCGGAGCGCTTCCCGCTGTCGTCATCCTCGCCGCCACGGCCGTCATGCTCGCCTACCCACTAACCGAGAAGGCGTTCCGCACCCTGGTGGCCGACCTCGCCCAGCGCCGCGCCACCGGGGAACTCCAGCACGGAGATCAGCAAGCCCTCGGCGCGGCGCCCTAGAATGAGCCGCTGGTTTGATCGCCGAGCACGAAGCCGATGTTCGGGACGTAGTTGGTGATAAACGACACCAGCCCCCAGAGCCATTGGCAGCGGAACGGCTAACCAATACAGCACTCCGACGTCGAGCACCGCGACGATCAACCCGAACACCGTGGAGACGACCACATACCGACGAGCCCCGCGCGCGAAGGAGACCAGCGCACCAACTAGCTGCGGGCGCTGCGCACCCGCGGCCGCGAGCCGCCGCGGAAACGAGCTGCCATCGAGGATCAAAAAGAAGAGCAACGCCAAGATGAGCAGCAGGTCCGACACGATACCGGCCGCGCCAATGAGCCCTGCTGCAACGCCCCGACCAGCCTATTGAGATCGAGTCCGCTGAGCACGGCGCTGACCTGATTCCTGCGTGACGCCGACCTTGCTCAACCACGCTACCCCCTGGTTGAGGAGGCTGGTGAACTGCGGCTGGTAGCTGGGAAGTAGCGCGGCCAACCGCGCCACCGACAACACCAGCGCAGCGGCCAACCCCAGCAAAATCGCGTACGCGCACAGCATCGTCAACGCCGCGGCAAGCCACCCCGAGACACCACGTCGGCGCAACCACGCCTGCAGCGGATGAATCGTCACCACGATCAGCAGCGCTAGGAAGACCGGCCCAACGATCCCTGCGGCGCTGCGCAGCCCGGCGACGAACACCGCTATCCCGGCCGCGCCCAACAGCACTAGCAACCCACGCGGAAGCGGCCCAACCCGATCAACGCCAAGCCGCCGCGCGACACTTGAGCCGGGCACTCCCGCCCCCGACGCCGACCGGTCGGGCCCCGGCGGTGTCGATGGTCCGGAGGGCATCACGGCGCTCCTGCCCCAGTTGGCGTTGCCGTGCTGATACCCCGACCGTAACTCAAGCGACATCTCCCCGAGGCCATCACATCTTCCGCGCGACCGACCGGCGGATGGGATGGACAGCACCCCGACCCGTAACCCGGCGAGCGCTCGACCTGGGACATGAGCACTCGCCTGGACCTTGGGCCACTCCTGCCCGCACTGCGACGACGATCAAAAACCGTCGAGATCTCTGCGCGTCCGGCTAGCGAGCAGCCCTGGCGACACGGGTTCACACCGTGACCGCCGCTGACAGCCGTACGCCTCCCCAGGCGGGGCCACCGACCCCTACGCGCGCGTAGCACCAGCCAGGGCCGGGTCGTCGCCGGACCGACGGAGGTTTGTGCCCCGTAGGTGCCGGGTACGGCCAGTAGGCAAACTAAAGCCCCATGCGGGGCGGCTCGCCGGGTGAGGGAAACGATGACGTCGGGTAGGAGCGGCCCCGGCCCGGTGACCTCCACGCTCGCCCGGTGCCCAGCCCATCTGGGCGCGCAGGATGCGGCGGACCTGGGCGGCAGTGCGTTCGGGGTTTTCCCGTTTGAGCGCGATCGCCATCTCGATGACTTCCACCGGCAGCCGGGGGCTGGCCTGGCGCGGGCTGGGCACCAGCGCGTCGAACCCACCGGTCCGCCAGGCTCGGATCCAGCGATCGAGCGTGTCGCGGGAGACGCGTACGCTTCGCCCGGACGGGTCGAGATGCTGCTCGGCGGCGATCTGGCGGACCAGCCGGCCGCGGGCCTTGGGCGACAGCGTCGGGTCGGCGGCCTCGCGGATCAACTGATACCGAAACAGCCCAATCGCCCGGGCTCGTTCGGTGCGGACGGCTACTTCGTCTTGTCTCACTGTCATCGGACAGTCACCTCCTGGTCACGCTGCGTCGACAAATAACAGGCGCGCAGGAGGATCACCGAGATGATCAGCTCACACCAGGGGCAACTCATGTTGATCGTTTCGGGTGGCCAGCCCGGGGCGAGCAGCCGCCCACTCGACACCGCAGACGCCACGGCCAGACCGGCACCTCGCCGGCGCCAAACCGCGCATCCAGCGCGCCCGCCGCCGCAGCGACCGCGGCGATCGCGTCTGCCCACGCCGACCCGGCCGGAGGAGGCAACACCGGGTCCGGGGCCAGCGCCCGGCACCAGCCGGTGAATACCACCCGCACGCCTCAACCCGCCCGGCAAACCGGCGCAACCAGCCGCGCACCGTCTCCGCCGAGCGCCCCAACTCAGCCGCGATCCGCCGATGCCCCACACCGGCAGCTTTGGCCACCAGGGCCCTGCCGATCACCGCCACAACGTCCGCTCGGCGGACCAACACCAACACCGGCAACAACACATGCGTCGACCCACAGCCCGTGCAGCGCGCACGACGAGGCACCAGCCGCAACAACCCGCCGCGGTCGCGGACGTCGCGGGCACGGGCATGCCCCCACCCCGCCAGGGCGCCCGAGCACTCCGGACACGCCAGAGCCCCCGACCCCAGCCGCCGCTCGACGCACGCTGTGTCCATCTCTACCGTGAGCACGCCGCACCTCCGTGTGCGCATACACGGCCCTCCCGCGCGATTCTGGCCAGGAAACAGGCGGGAGGGCTGTGCCCTACCGACCCGAAGATCGTCACGGTGGCGGCGCCGACCACCCAAGTCAAACCAAGCCCAGCGCCTCAAACACCGTCTGCACGCTCAACGGCGCCAACCCCGCGCTACGTCCGCATCCTCAACGGCGGGGAGCAATCACCCCGCAAGCCATTCCCGAACCTCAGCCTCACTGACGTCCAATTCCTGGAGCAACTCCAGCACAAGTACTGCCGCACACGAGGCACACGGCGCCATGTACAAAGCTCGTTCAGTGTCAGGCTTCGTGTCACGGTCAATCTCATGCCCGCAGCGGGCAAGTAAGGGGAGCCCATAACCTGGCACATCATCCACAAGGTGACTGCGCCCGTCACGTCGGGAGAACGCCCACCGTGGCACCTTCATAAGCATGCCTTCCTTGCATCACTGACAAGCTGCATGAATCGCTCAGCCTCGTCATCAGTCAGTACGGCCGTAGTCACCCGTGCCCCCAAGAACGTGATCCACACCCGTGCACTGGACCCCAAACCCTGTCGGGTGACAATGAGGGTGACTCGTTCCCCGTCGGGCGTAGTGATCGGCAGTGTCGCCCTGAACGTCTCATCCGGCGTACTCACCACACACCACCAGGAAACGGGGTGCGGTACCCGGATGGTGCAGGCTGTGGGCGGCCCCCTCGTCCGGTTGGAGCTGCATTGATTGTCTGGCGGGCAATGGACAAGCACCGCCGGGTCTCGTTCCACCACACCTGACAGGGCCAGGGAATTCGTTTGCCCCACCAGGTACGGCAGCGGGGGCAGTGATCGTCGTCTTTGGTTGGGTGGTGGGCTTGGAGGAGGCGGCTCCGGTAGGGAAAGGGGTGAAGTCGGCGCTGGTCAGTCTGTAGCAGGTGTTCGTTTCTTTGGGTCTGAGACCTGGAGGCCACCCTGTTGCTCGTGTCTGTGCCTGCCTGGCAGTCATGCTCGTGTGCCACGGTCTCGCTCGCTCATGTCCTGGTCGCATTGCTTCGCTTGGGTGGCACCCAGAACCGGGGCGAGCACTCCTGGAACAGCACGCGGGTCGGAGGTAGATGCTCTGCCGGTGTACGGGGCCTGCGCTGGAAGAGAAGAGCGCGAGAGCTACCGGCAGGGGCACCACCCGCGTGCTGGGATGACTCGTCGTCCCGGCCCTGGGGCCGTGGGATAAAAGCCAATCCCGCTGGCTCAGACGGAGACAGCGTGTCCGTGATGCGGTTCTGTGGCGTAGGTATAGCGCTGCGTTGCTGATCTCAGGATCTAGCTAGGCTTGCGCGTATTACGAACCTTGGGAGGGCTTTAGGGCATGGTCGTCAAGCGTCGTTCCTTTGCCCAGGCGCACAAGGCTGCCGGGTCGGGTACACCCAGGAGGGCCTGGCCGAACACCTGGAGGTTGATCGCACGACGGTGGCCCGCTGGGAGGCTGGGGAGTACGAGCCGAAGCCCTGGCAGCGCCCGAGGATCGCCGAAGCGTTCGGGCTGTCGCTGCGTGAGTGCAATGAGCTCCTGGACGGGGGTGAGACGACCGGGGATGCTGTCGAAGTATCCGCCTCGGTGGTCAAGGCTGACGGTGTGCCGCTGGCCGGACACGACCAGATGCCAGCGACCGAGCAGGAGCATGATCGGCTAAGCCGGGAGATGGAGCTGGCGGAGGCGTACGCTGAGGCTCACGTTCGGCAAACTCCAGCAGTGCCACCGCAGGTACCCTGGATTGCGGACCGCCTGGCCGTATCCACCGCGCACGCGATCGTGGCGAGCTTGGTCAAGGCTAACGGCGTGGAACCGGCCAAAGGCTTGGCGGGGCTGCTGGCGTTTCTTGCATGCTTGAGTGATGCCACGCAGACAATTCCTGCCGAGTGGGAAGATCGACTACACGACCAGCTTAAGAGCGTTCTTGGTGAATGGGCGCATAGGATGAACCGTCGGGACCTACTCCGGTTACTGGGATGGGCAGCGACTGTCGTCGCTGCTGCTCCGGTGAGTAACCTCGATCCCGACGGACAGCAGCGCCTCGCCAAGGCGATTGCGCTACCGAGCCGGGTGGATGAACGGGTCATCGACCATATTGAAGTCATGCTTTTGTACTGCAAACGGCAGGAGGATGTTCTTGGGCCGCACGCGGTACTGCATACCGTCCTTGCGCAGCGGGAGCTGGCTGACTCCTTGCTCGGCGAATGCCCGGCTGAGCTTCGTCCCCGGCTGTTGTCGGTCTACAGCAGTATGTCCACTTCTGTTGGCACCTATTTCTTCGACCTTGACGATGCTGCCAGTGCCATGCACTACTACGACCGGGCCAGAGCAGCCGCTCAGGAAGCCCGTAACACCGAGCTTGCTATCTATGCACTATGTGAAATGAGTTACTTTGCTTCCTGGCAGGGTAAAGCACACGCAGGGATTGACTTCGCGGCAGCCGCGCAGGGTTTGGCAGGCAAGACTGATGATGTGTTGTTACAAGTCTGTGCTGCGGAACGGGCCGGTACAGCGTACGCGATTGACGGCCAGTACAAGGAGTGCATGGACGAGTTCGACCGAGCATTGGCTGGGCTTGCGTTGCCCGCAGGCCGCAAGTCTCCTGAGTCACCGGTCTACTACTTCGATGAGGGATTGATTGCTAGTGTAGTGTCTTGCAATTAAGTTTACAGTTGTTATACTCTGGAGTATGAGTCGAGCAGCAGCGCCGTTGGCGATATCTGATGGGCAACGAGAAGTCCTGGAAACTTTGGTCAGGTCGCGGAG
>JALZHU010000214.1 GCA_030860695.1 Actinomycetota bacterium | reverse complement strand
GCCCAGCCCCATGTCGTCGGCAAGGCAACTACCCAACCCGAGTGAGGACAGGAAAGCCAGCCACGACAGCCCGCGGCGCTGGTAGGGGCGCAGCGTCGCGGTGAACCCCGGCGGAGGTTCGAGTGGTTGCAGCGACTGAGCCGCGGCCCCGCTGAGCAGCTCGCCCAGCCAGCCGTCGGCTCGCACCGAGATGAGGGTCAGCGGGGTGTCTATGTCGTCCGGGTGGGAGGCGGCCAGGGCGAGGATCTCGGCCGCGGTCTTACGTCCGGTGGGTTTGCGTGCCAGGAACTCCAGCCCGCGGCGCAGCTGCTCCGGGTCCACCGCCACCCACTGGCCGCGCAGCCGGATCAACGGCGCCTTGGTCTCGGCGAGCGCGGCGATCTCGTCCTCGGTGAGGGTGTCGTCGCCGACCGCGAGCTCCCAACGGAACTCGACCAGCTGGTCGCGGCCGAACTTGCTGGTCTTGGCGACCACACCGTCGACCGGGGTGTAAGCCGACAGGGCGAGTCCAAGCTTGCGACGCCGATCCCACCAGGACGGCAACAGAACGCCGAACCCGGCCTCATCGAGTAGCGGAGCGGCAGGGGACAGGAAGTGGTAGGCGCCTTCGGCGTCCAGGCAAAGGTTAGACGGGCATGCCGTACGCAGGCCGGATGTGAGCTCGGGGTAGATCCGGCTGGCCCGGCCGAGCTCGGTCAGCAGTAGCTCCTCGGGGCGTTCCAGCCACCGGCGCAGGCTGCCGCCGTCGTTCCACACCTGCTCGGCGGGAACCAGCAGGCTGGGGTCGGCCATGGATTGCAGCAGGAACTCCAACCGCCAACCCGTGCCGGCAGGAGTCTCCTCGGTCTCGGTCTCGATCTCGGTGAGCCGGAAGGTCGCCCTGGCCGGGCCCGCCTTGCCGACCCCGACGTCCTCCCATGGCCGCAGTGACTTGACCAGCGTGTCGAGCTCGTCCGGATCCGCCTCGAATCGGCCGTCCGGAACGGTCAGTGCGGTCAACCAGGCTTCCTCGACTGGCAGACGTTTCGGGCGACGGCCGTGCCGTGGCGGCAGTAAATCGATCCCTGGCGGCAACGCCGCACGCATGGCCGCGTCCAGCATGGCGTGCAGCGCCGAGGAGGCCAGCTCGTGCGCATCGTGCTCACCCTGCTCGGCCCGGCACACCGGCGGCATCGCGGCGATGAGCGAGTTCATCGCGACGACATCCGGACCCTGCACCACCGGACGCCAGAACGCCACGGCCCCCTGCCCGTCGAGCGCGAGCGCGGGCAAGACCCGCCCGCGCTCGACCAGCTCCCGCGCGAAGGCCGCCAGGTCGGCGAGGTAGGCGATGGACGCGCCGTACCGGACATCCGCGACGGGCTCGTTGTCGTTGAGGACGGTCAGCGCCGACGCGGCATCGAGGGAAACCACCGGAACAGTCCACGGCAGTAGAGCCGGGTCCGTTCGTGGTGTGGGACGCGGCGTGATCCGGATCAATTCCGGCGAGTCCAGCGGCGCCGACCGCAACGACGGCAACAGCAAGACCGCGGTACCGGGCTTGCCCGCGTGGATCCCGGTGATCACGTCGGTGGGTGCGGCGAACGGATGCGGCCGGGCTGAGCACAGCGCCTGGCTGGGACTCTTCACCGTGAGATTGGAATCCTCTGACCACAGGCACAAGCCGTTCGAGGTGGACCAGAAGCCGTGCAAAACTAGCATTCATTTCCCTCTTTCGTGGCGCGGGCGCCAGGCTAACGACTACGGGAAAACGGGGTTATGGAGCCACGCCGTCGCCTACGGCAAGTCCTCGAACTCGTCGGTGTAGCAGCCGAACGGAGCACCGCCGCAGGTGTAGCCCACGATGAACATCCGCCGGTCACTCACCCAGACCCAATCAGGGTCACCACCCCGCTCGTCCTCGAACTCATCGGTGTGCCGGCGAGCCCGGCGCGGAATCACAGATGGCCGTTGCGCCCATCTCGCCGCGGTGGCCGGCAACGGAAAGCCGATGGCGGTGAGATCGTCGTAAGCCGTGTAGCGGTCGACGCCATAGCGCTTGGCATAGGACTGCACAGTGATCCGTGCCCCGGAGCGGACCCAGTCCAGTGCGGAATCCCGGCGAGCCTGCTTGCGCATCCGATGACGCCGCGGTCGTGCACACACAGGTCGGCCTCACTGATGGTTCAGTACTGACATCCGGCTGACATCGCGCGGATCCGCTGGTTCACCACGTCAGCGTGCAGCGGGATCGAATTTTCTCTGAGCGGACCCGTACCGCGTAGTTGCACCTTCAAGGGAAACTCCTGCTCGCACGGTTGTCCAGGCACCTGGTGGTCCGGCTCGGCGTCGGCTAGGTACGCCTCACCCGTCCATACGGTGTTGTCGGGAAAGCGAAGCTCGATAGCCAGATCGCTGCCGAGCAGTTCCCACGCTTCCGATGCATCGCGAGTGTTAACGGACCAGCTCACCAAAGGGGCGGCTGCTTGAGCGACTTCCAGCTCGCCCGGCCTGCCCGGGCCACCGGCGATGCGGCACGTCACCTTGATGATCACGCCCTACCTCCCTTTGTGTGGTCGCCATCCTGCCGCACGCCGCGCCATCCGTGACCATCGCCTACCAATGTCAGCGGAAGCAGGGCGTTACTTCCTGACTATGTGCTATCGGTAGACGCTGCGCCGGTGCCGAATCGTCTCTATGGTCACAGTGCGGCTTGAATCGTTGATGCGATACAGCACGCGATAGGTCGCCCGGCGCGCCGACCAGATCCCCTCCATCGGCGCCCGGAGGGGCTTCCCCACCCGGCGCGGATGCTCCCGCAACGACTTTAAGATCAACTCCAGGGCGGCGGCCGCGACCGCCTTCGGCAATTCCTTCCCGATGGCACGCTTCGCCGGTGCAGCCCAGATCACCGTATAGGACCCGGTCACGCGCTCTGCGACCGTCGAGCGGCTAGCTCGGCCAAGACCTCTTCGGTGCTGTAGATCTCACCGGCGGCCCGTGATTCCTCTACGTCACGCAGGTCCGCAACAAGTTGTGGATCGCTCAGCACGGCCAACGTCTCCTGCAGTGATTCCCATTCGGCCACCGACACCACCATCGCCGCGGGTGTGCCATTGCGCGTGATCATGATCTGATCATGCTGCGACTCCACCTCGGACAGCAGCGCCGACAGATGCGCTTTCACCTCAGCCAGCGGAAGAACCTTCATAGTCAGAATTCTAGTCACACCGTGCGCGGCATGCCAGCACGGTGGATCGCGCAGCAGCCTCAGGCTGTACATGTCACGGGATAGCGATGGTGCGGTTGAGTGGTAGGACCGGGATGCCGGCTGGCTTGGCGGCCGTGAACGCGGCGAGGAGGGCGTCGATGTCCTGCCCACCCGGGTTCTGCCCGGTCACACCGGCAGGGTGTCGGCGTTGGTGGTGGCCTCAGATGGATCCTGGTTCGCCTCCGCCGACATCGGTGGGAGGTGCGGGTCTGGGACTCGGCCACCGGCAGCGCACGTCATGTCCTGACCGGCCACACCTGTGGGTGTGGACATTGGCGGTGGCCCCGGACGGGCCCGGTGCATTGGGAATCTTGGGGTACCCAATGGCACTGTGTCCAAAAAGGGTCCCGCGAGCTTGATAGGCGCTCCCAGGCAGAGTTCCTAACCAAGGGGAAACGGTGGACCTAACGTGTCAGCATAAGAACCACACCCTGCTGGTTGAGGGGCCGCAGATCATGATCCGTCCGGTCGGTACTCGTCGTCTGGTGACGGGTGATTCTCAATGAACTCCACTAAGATGATCATCGGTTTGATGCCGTGGCAAGCCATGGAGCTGGTCTGCATCGTCTGCTAGGCGGACTACCTACACCTACTGGGCACCACTCATTGAAGATCACGGAATCTACGGCCGCTCCACCCACGGCCAGCACCAGGCACCGGTGCTGGACTTTGCACGGTAATCAGCGCCGCAGCCACCAGAACAAACCGAAACACTGGATCACCAAACAACACTTTGACCAGTTCAACCCGACTTTCACGAGCTGTGGAGTCGGTCCAGCCTCGATCACGCTACCCACTAACCGTAACTCGGGTGCCGTCCCAATACAGATCGGTTAGGCTGTTCTTGTGGCCGTCGTAGCGACCTATTGCCGATTTACCCGGTCCCTTGCCCCCACTGGGTGCCGCAGGGGTCGGGTTAGGCCACGTCAGCTGAGCTGATCGACTTCACCAGCGAGCCCATGGGGTCAGGGACACGTCGTTTCTCACCTGCTTGCTCGTATCTGGAGGCCGTCATGCCCGCTCGACTCACTGCCGATCAGCTCTCCTGGGATCTGGACGTCCGCGATCTGACCGATCCCGCTGAAGGACCCCATGCGATCCAACTGATCATCCACCGCGCGGTCCGCGCCCCGGCGGAGTTGTGGGGCTGTCAGGTCCGCTGGTGGCGTGGCAAACGGATCGTCAGCATCGAGGACAATTACGACAACCTCGGCTTCGACCACGTGGACATCACTCGCGACGCCCGCTATACCCGCTATGTCGATGACCACCGCATGCTCCGTAGCCACTCCAGCGCGATGATCCCGGCAGCCCTGCGGGCAGTAGCCGACGATCCAGCCGAGGACCTGCTGCTGGTATGTCCGGGAATTGTCTACCGCCGCGACGCCATCGACCGCCAGCACACCGGAACCCCGCATCAACTCGACCTGTGGCGCCTCACCCGCCGCAGGCCCCCCATGACGGACACCGACCTCGACGAAATGATCAACACACTCCTCGGTGCGCTGCTCCCGGGAGCCACCGATCGCAAAGAACCGCGAATCCACCCCTACACCCTCGACGGTCGCCAAGTGAACGTGGCGCGCGACGGTGAGTGGGTCGAGGTCGCCGAATGCGGCCTGGTCCACCCCGACGTCCTTGCCAGGGCAGGACTCGACGCCTCGTGGAGTGGGCTGGCACTGGGCATGGGACTCGACCGGATGCTCATGCTCCTGAAAGCCATCCCGGACATCCGCCTGCTGCGCAGCACCAACCCGGCCATCGCCACACAGATGATGGACCTCACTCCCTATCACCCCGTCTCTACGATGCCACCGATCCGCCGTGACGTCTCCATCGCCGTAGACTCCCACGACCTCGCCGAGGACCTCGGCGACCGAGTCCGCGACGCGCTCGGCAAGGACGCGGCCTGCGTGGAATCGGTGGAAATCCTTCAGCAGACACCCTGCGCCGCACTGCCTGCCCACGCCCTAGCCCGTCTGGGAGCCCGCACGGATCAAAAAAACATCCTCACCAAGATCGTCCTACGCCATCTAAACAGGACTCTGTCCAATCACGAGGCGAACGTGATGCGCGACCGCATCTACGCCGCCCTGCACCAAGGCACCGCCCAACAATGGGCTACCACCCTCGCCGGTACGTCAATGCCCGTCCGCGACTAAGGCGGCGCGGTGGGTCAAGAGCGCTATCCGGTGCAGCTTGACGCGGGTAACAGCGCACCACCGCGGCTCTTGATCGCGGCTCACCGGCTCACACTGAGCAGGCGACCCTAGCCAATACTGATCATGGTCTGCGGTTCGCGCAATGACACGGTTGTCACGATGAGCCGCAAGTCACGGGCGGTGGTGAACCTAGCGCTTCAGCGTACGAACCACCCTGTGCTAGTCGAGGGATCCGAGATCGCGGTTCGTCCCGTCGGTACTCGTCGTCTGGTGGCGGGCGGTTCTCGATAAACTTCACTGCACACGATCCACAGTTCTGGCTCACAGGCCACACTCACCGCGTTACTAGGGTGCACTGGCTGGCGCGGTCGGCATTACCGGCGATTAGATGGGTCGCTCGGTGGGCGCTTTGGCGATGCAGTAGGGCTGTGGCGATGGCGATCTGGGCCGGGCCCGATGCGGTTTCGCCGTCCTTGATGTCCCACAATGCGTTCTGCAGCACACGGCCGAGTGTCCAGCCGGTCGCCCGTTGCCGGTCCAGACCGAGTACCTCGGTCAGCAGGTCGAAGCGGCGCAGCACCGCGCGAGCCACGTCGCCGGTTGCCACCACCTCGTCCCACCGGTTATCCAGCGCCGGCAGCAGGTCGAAACCGGGGTCGCCGGCGAGTGGTTCGGGATCGATGGCCAGCCATGGTTTCCCCTGCCCAGCCACAATGTTGTCGTAGTGCAAGTCCCAGTGCAGCAGGCGGTCGCCGGATTCGCCGATCAGCTCCGCCACGGCGGACGCACAGGTCTGCACCAGCCGTTGCTGGGCCGGATCACGCAGTGCCGGCACAGCGCGCGGTACCTGGTCGAGCATGGTGGCGGCGATGTCGGCTAGGTACCGCAGGCCCTCCGGCGCGGGAACCGCGACCAGGCGCGCCAGTAGTTCGGCGAGAATCTGCAGGGCGGCGGTGTCGTCGGCCACCGACGACAGCGGCCGGGTCGCATCCAGCCGTTCCAGCAGCATGGTGCCAGTGTCCGGGTGGTGGTCGAGCAGGCGCACCACGCCGTCGCTATTCCACGCCCGCAGACCGATCGATGCGGCGGCGTTCTCCTCGCTGACCGGCTGGAGTTTGAGCGCGGCGGGCGTGCCGTCTGCGCTAGTCACCGGCAGCACAAGCGAGGCCATGCCGTGCCAGGCGGGACCGTCCAGCCGCAGCGCCCACTAACCAAGGAAGTCCGCGGCTAGCCTGGGCAATGCGGCGATCCAGGCTCGGCCGGACGCATCGCTGTGCTTGCTGTACGAGGCGGCCAGCTCATCGGGGACGTCGATGGAAATTGACGTACTCGTGTTGAGAATCTCCTTCGTGGGCTCCGGATTCGGTGGCAATGACACGAAGGAGGTGATGGTGGTGCCCGGCTACCAGGCAGGCGTCAACGCATGCTTCCACACTACTCGAACACGAGTATGTCCGACTCCGCCGAAGTTAAGGCCATGCACACGAACCGGGCGCACCTCGCAGAGGACAGTCTTCGTCCAACCAGCTTTCCGGAGAGATGAACTTCCCCCCGTAGCACGGACACCCGACCTGAGATGGCCCCGGCCATCAGGAAGGATCATGCCGTGCCTGCTCCTCATCCTCCGGAGTTTCGTCGTCGCGCCGTTGCGTTGGCCCGTGAGCGGACCAAACAGATCGCTGAGTTAGCGAAGGACTTACGTATTAGCGAATCGTGCCTGCGGAATTGGCTGGCGCAGGCCGACGTCGACGAGAACGGTAGCCAGACGCAGCTGACCAGCGCCCAGAAAAAGGAACTGGCCCAGCTGCGCCGGGATAAGCGCAGGCTCGAACTCGAGGTGGAGATCCTCAAGCGCGCGGCCGCGTACTTCGCCCGGGAAAACATTCTCCCAAACTGATCTACCCGCTGGTCCGTGAACTCGCCGATGACGATGTTGATGTCGCGGTGGCCTGCCGGGTACTGACTGTGTCGCGATCGGGCTACTATGACTGGCTTGGGCGTCCTGTGTCGTTACGCCAGCAAGAAAACGAGTTGCTGTTGAAGCAGATCAGGCAGATTCATGCGGACTCCCGCCAAACGTATGGTTCACCACGGGTGCACGCCGAGCTGACGCTGGGATTAGGGCTGTCGATCAACCTCAAGCGAGTCGCTCGGCTGATGCGCCAGGCCGGCATCCAGGGCCTGTACCGGCGCCGACGCCGTGGCTGCACCGTCCGCGACCCGGCTGCGCAGGCCAGCTTAGACCTCGTCAACCGAAACTTCACCGTCGAGGAACCCAATCGGCTGTGGGTCACCGACATCACTGAACACCCCACCAGGGGAAGGCCTCCTGTACTGCGCAGCAGTGATGGACGCCTATTCCCGACTCATCGTCGGCTGGTCTATTGCCGGGCACATGCGCACTGAACTTGTCACCGATGCCCTGGGTATGGCCATCATCCGCCGCCAACCCGATAAACAACCCGACGACGAGCGAACGGTACTACACTCCGACCACGGTTCACAATACACTTCGTGGGCCTTCGGTCAACGCCTGCGCGCTGCGGGCCTACTCGCCTCCATGGGCACCGTCGGCGACTGCTACGACAATGCCATGATGGAGTCCTTCTGGGGCACGATGCAACTCGAAGTGCTCGACACGAAAGAATGGGAGACCCGCGACGAGCTTGCCAACGCCATCTTCGAGTGGATAGAGTGCTGGTACAATCTAAAACGACGCCATTCCAGCATCGGAATGCACAGCCCCGTCACCTTCGAAACCCTCCACACCGGGCCAGACCAAGATCACTGACCCCACACCCGAGGTGTCCGTGCTACGGGGGGAACCTCACCAGCCCTGGCTACCACCAGCCCCCGAACCCTGCTGAATAGCTACCACGGCTCAAGCGAGTCCCTTGGGGCGATTTAGGGATGCAGAGGTGCTGGTTCCTTGTCTGCGCCGGTTACCCGGCGCTGGCAGTGGGAGTGAACAAGACGGGTGTCGTCCGGTGTGCCGTGTGTCCCGTGGGCGATGATGTGTTGCTTGGTGATCGCTTTGCGGGTGGTGCGGTGCCATTGTTCCCATTCGTAAGGGCTGTGTGGCTCGCGGTCGGCGTACAGGAGCAGATCCCCGCAGATTGGGCAGCGGCCGTTCTGCTTGTGCAGCAGGAATAGGGTGCTGCGATCGAGCGGGGGTGCGTTCTTGCGGCGCCGTTTGGCCCAGTAGTCGGCTTGGGCGGGGTCGTCGGGAGACGCCTCGCTGCGGACCAGCTGGCGTCGGACGATCTTGGTCCAGGCAAGCTTGGGTAGGTAGGCGCCGCTGTCGCGGTCGCCGAACACCCAGCGGTCCTGCCTGGTCTTGTGGTACCGGCCGAAGTACCGGGTGATGATCCAGGGCTTCGGTTTGCCGGAGTGGCGGTGACAGGCCCACTTGTAGGTGAGCCGCCACAGGTAGGTGTCCAGGGCCGCGAAGACTCTGGACGCCGCCGCTCCGCGGTAGTAGTTCGCCCATCCCCGCGTGATCGGGTTGATCGTGGTGAGGACCATCGCCGCGTTCGCGCCGCGGAGGGCGCGCATTTCGGCGGCGAGGCGTTGTTTGACCCGTTTAATAGCGGCCTTGCTGGGTTTGATGAGCAGTTTGCCGTGGTACCGGCGAGCGGTGAATCCCAAAAAGTCCAGTCCCTCGTCTTCTCTGAACTAACTTTTCTGCTGGATGCCCTCTGGAACCGTCGAGGCGGCATGGCCTGCTGTGTGAGCGAACGTGGGCATGCCGAGTGCAACGTTGCTCCCGGGACGTTGCATGGTGG
>JALZHU010000213.1 GCA_030860695.1 Actinomycetota bacterium | reverse complement strand
TCTACGAGGTGCCCTTTCGACGACGGGTATCGGGGCGTCAGCAACTCCGATCTTCCCAGGCCAAAGGGCACTTCCCCTCTTATGACACGCCCTCGGTCACAATCCGCACGGTGGATCCAGGCTCAGACTCCGCGGCCGCCTCGTTCACAGCGTGCACGCGGGCACACAACTCGACGATTTCGTCTCTCGTGAAACCTGTTGTATGATACATCCTGGACGGCTCGTTTCTGAGGATTGAGTGTGGTAACCCAATTCTTTCGAGAAACGAGCCGTCCACTACGGAGGCGCGCCGACACAACCACAATTAACTACCACGTGAATAACCCTCCATGTAAGCCCCCAAGGAGTGCACGGTCGCCATCTATGTTTACCACGTACTGCGCGACCCGCTCCGGCAATGCCCGCGCCAGCGGGGGTATCCGCGGCACGTTCTCGTCCCCGGTGGTGACCACGACAGTGCGAGCCCGGATCGCACCATCGCCCACATGCAACGCGTACCTGTCGCGTTCCGGGGCCAGTCGAATCACCTCGACACCTTCCTGGACCGGGGCGTCCGCGGCGAGTTTCTCCAGGCACCCGAGGACCTCCGCGGCCGTCGGATAGTCGCTGGCCTGGTCGCCAAGCATCGTGTTCGCCCAGCTCGGCGTGTTGAGCCGGAAGGAATCCCAGCGCTGGATCTGCAAGGTCTGCCCACTCGGCCCTGCTCCAGCACCACATGCTCCACACCGCGGTGGGCCAACGCGACGCTGGCGGCCAGCCCAGCCGGGCCACCGCCCATGATCACACAGTCAATCACCGCTGCACACCCTTGGCCCAAGACCGTGCCTTACCAGCTACACAGCCAAGAGGCTTGGGGCCACTGGTTAATACGTTTGCCGGACAACAGAAGGTGTGAGTAGTCACGGCTTGGCCTCAAGTATGAGGTTGAACGGGGTCTGGGCGGCCCGCCGGAATTGGGTGAACCCGGCTTCGCGGAATATCTCGGTCAGTTGAGCCTGGCCGGCCTGGGCGCCGAGCCCGTGCGCCCCGTCCTGGGCCAACGCGCTGGGGTACACAGGAGTACCGATCCGGCATAGAAGAGTCGGCTGATCGGGTTGAGGTTCTCGGTCAGGTCATCGCCTGCCCTGGGCTCAACCAACAAGACGGTGCCGTCGTCGGCGAGGGCGGCCCGGGCGCAGCGGGCCGCGCCGACCGGATCGCCCATGTCGTGCAGGCAGTCGAAGAAGCAGATCAAGTCGTAACCGTTACCGGGAAGCGCAGTCGCCGCTGCCACCTCGAACCGCACGCGATCACTGACCCCGGCGTCAGCGGCGGCTGTGCGGGCAGTGTCGATCGATGGCTCATGGTAGTCGAATCCGGTGATCGTTGAAGCGGGGAAAGCCTGTGCCAGGACGATCGTCGAGACACCGTGCCCACATCCGACATCAGCTACCCGCGCGCCCGCGCGCAGCTTGTCCTCGACGCCCTCGAGTGCGGGGATCCACTGGGAGACCAGCTGGTGGCGGTAGAGCGGCCCGTACAGCCGCTCCACCCCCCGGAATAGCCGCGGGTCGTGCTCGTGCCAGCCGACTCCGCCGCCATTGCGAAAAGCCGCAGCGACTCGGTCGGTGCTGGCCCACATCGCGGCGGCGATTTCGAGGATTCCGGCAAGGTACACGGGGCTGTCCGGGTCGGCCAGCACCGCTGCATGCTCGGGCGGCAGCTCGAAGGTCTTACCGACCGGGTCATAGTCGAGGTAGCCGCCGGCGACCTGAGCGTGGCACCACTCCCGCACCAGCCGTTCCTGGGTCGCGGTGCGTTCGGCTAGCTCCTGGCTGGTCAGTGGTCCGGCGCCAGCCAATGCCCGGTACAGACCGAGTTGGTCGCCAAGGTAGGCCGTGGCGGCCGCCTCAACTGTGGCCATCTCCGAGACGGCCTTGTCCAGGAACTGCTCCATCCTATTCGGGTCCATGCCAGCCTCCTGGAGTGCGTGTCGTATCGGTTTGTTTGACGATGCCCCGGGTCGCTTGCCGCTGGCTGACCGTTGCCTTGTCGGCTGCTTGCAGAGTCGACCGATGCCGGTAAGGATCGATCAGGTCGGGCCAGGGTCGGTGGTCGCGGTGGAGTTCCGGGTGCTGGGACCCGTCGAGGTCGTTGACGACCAGGGGACGGTAAGTCCAGTCAGCATGATGCGCCGCCGGCTGCTGGCGGCGCTGCTTGTACACGCCGGTGAGGCAGTATCGGTCGAACACCTGGTAGATCTGCTCTGGCCCGGTGGGCCCCCTGCGGGTGCGGTGGCCAGCTTGCACGCGCACGTATCCCGGCTCCGCGCGACCCTGGCTGCCATCCGCACTGGTGTGCTGCCCGAGCTGGTGACCTGCCCCACGGGTTACCTGCTGCGCGTTGGGGCTGGGCAGCTCGACGCCGTGCGGTTTGGACACCTGATACAGCAAGCCGGGGTCGGGACGGACCCGCACGCGGTGGTCGATCTGCTGGACGAGGCTCTCGGGCTGTGGCGAGGGCCCGCCTACGGCCAGTTCGCCGACGAGCACTTCGCCGCACCGGAGGTAGCTCGGTTGGCTGAGCTGCGGCTGGGGTCCATCGAGCACCGCGCCGAGGCGCTGCTCGCGCTGGGTCGGCACGCGGAGCTGGTCGCACCGCTGGAACGGTTCACCGCCGAATATCCTCTGCGGGAGCGCCCCCACGCCACGCTGATGCTCGCGCTGTATCGCTGCGACCGGCTGGCCGAAGCCTTGGCCGTGTACCGAACCTGATACAGCAAGCCGGGGTCGGGACGGACCCGCACGCGGTGGTCGATCTGCTGGTCAATGATTGCCCTGCTCGCCGTTGTGCTACCTCTCGCTGAGTGGCGACTGGGCAGCCGCCAGACCAGCTGGGTGTTCCTGCTGGGCGACTGGGCCAGCACGATCCCGGTACTCCTGGCGCTCAAGGCCGCCGCCGCGGCCGGCATCGCCGCCGCAGCCACCGCCATCAACCAACGTGATGCTGTGGGGTTCCAGAAGTCGGCCTGCACCTCCGACCAGGGGTACTCGGCCACCACGGCATGATCGTGTACCGTGTCGTTGCGTCTCCTCTACCTGGTCTTCCTCCAGCTTCTGAACTTCCTGTTGTTGCTCGGCCGCTCGTCGGCGTCCAAGGATGTCGAACTACTGGTGCTGCGTCACGAAGTCGCCGTGCTGCGCAGGGCCAATCCCAAGCCGCGCATGGACTGGGCGGATCGAGCGGTGTTCGCCGCGCTAGTCCGAGCTCTGCCCACGGTGCTGCGGGCGCATCGATTGGTCACGCCAGGCACGATCCTGCGCTGGCATCGTCGCTTGGTCACCAACAAGTGGACGTATCCAAACCGCGTCGGACGTCCACCCGTCGATGACGCTGTGGCTGTGCTGATCCAGCGAATGGCCGGGGAGAATTAGAGCTGGGGATACCAAAGAATCCAGGGGGAGCTGCTCAAGCTCGGCCACCACGTGGGGGCCTCGACGATCCGCCGCCTTCTCAAGCAGCTGCGGATACCTCCGGCGCCCGTCCGGTGCACCGACACGACATGGCGCCAGTTCCTGCGCACGCAGGCCTCGACGATGCTGGCGTGCGACTTCTTCCATGTGGACTGCGCGGTGACCCTCCAGCGGATCTACGTATTTTTTGTGCTGGAGGTCGGCAGCCGCTCCGTGCACCTGCTGGGCGCGACCACGAACCCGGATGGCCGGTGGACTACCCAGCAGGCCCGCAATCTGGTGATGGACCTTGGCGACCGCGTCGCTGAGTTGCGGGTCCTCGTCCGAGATCGAGCCGGTCAGTTCACAGCGTCGTTCGATGCTGTCCTCACCGACGTGGGTATCTGCGTAGTCAGGATTCCTCCTCGCTGCCCGCGGGCGAATTGTTTCGCTGAAAGGTTCGTGCGCACGATCAGAGCCGAGCTCACCGACCGTGTGCTGATCTTCAGTCAGCGGCACTTGCGTGTGGTGCTCGCGGAGTACGTGCGGCACTACAACGGTCGACGACCGCACCGTGCCCGCGAACTTTGCCCTCCGCAACCGACCCACCCCGTGGCAGATCTCAGCTATGAACGGATCAAGCGTCGACCGGTTCTTGGGGGCCTGATCAACGAGTACGAATGAGCAGCGTGAAACTACTGCTCAGCCCAGGCGACTGACTTCTGGAACCCCACAAGATCATCGACGTGATGGTGTCGGAAAGCGGAATCTGACGGCCGCCCACAGGTTCTTTACCGGGCCATTAAATACGGCTCGCGCCCAAGTGAGGTGACCACGGATCGGGCCCCGACCTATCCGAGCGTGCTCGATGAGCTGCTGCCGGCCGCCTGCCACATCACCGAGCAATGCGCCAACAACTCTGTCGAGGCTGATCATGGGCATTTGAAGACCCGGCTAAGGTCCATGCGCGGTCTCAAACAGCTCCGCTCAGTACGAGTGATCAGCGTCGGCCATGCCTTGATCCAGAATGTTCACCGCGGCCACTACGAACTTGCCACCGAGGTTGACCCTCGGCACCGGCTCGCGATTGCGTTCGCCGAGCTCGCGCTCGCCGTCTGATCTAGCCGCAATCGGCAGTGACACTTGCGTCCTCCCCACCAAAGCAACAGTGTCGTCTAAGTAGAATAATTGGACAGGCCGTTGGGCAGAGATCGAATGAAGATTCTCTATGAAGACCGTCTACCTAGGTCAGGGTGGTGGCCAGGGGCGGGGTCGAACCGCCGACCTTCCGATTCGGAGTCGAACCTGTTGATCTGTACTGGATGCTACTCAGCACGGCCCGCGAACTGCGGTGTTGTCGGACGGGAACGCTCATCAGTGCTGGCTAGTTGCCGCCACATCACACCGCAATGTGGGAATAAAGTAGGGCGTCGATCTTGAGCCGATCGCTACGAACGCACTGTTGTCTACGTACGTTTCTCGATACCCAATGATGGGCGTATACTTAACCGTGACCAAAATATGCGTCTCCAATGACGGAGGCCGCCCATAAGTAACCGAAAGCTGCAGCTCCCGCAATAAGGAAGATTGGGAACCATGCCCAGAAACGTTTAAATCCTCCTGTCAGGCTCACCCATGTCAGGACGATGATCACAGCTAACCCTGTAATCCCGAGGAGCCATGATGTCCATTGTGGTAAACCGAGTGTCACCAGTCCGCGACGCCAGAACCGGAAGGCCCAGATATATATGTCAGTCGCTATAAATGCTAGCCATCCGTTTCGTAAATTAATTAAATAGTCTTGCTTACTTCGATCACGACTTCCTTCAATGCTGGCTATGATAGCAGAGTCGGATGCAGCCTCAAGACTTCCCCTCGGGTTAACTGTTTCCCACGCTTCAGATAAAAAGCCAAGAAATCCGATGAATAATACGACGTAGAATGCAATATCCCACGCAGTCAATTGAGACCCTCCCGTATTGTCCCGAATTCGAACGATCCCAAAGGTCACCTCTCTTGTTGGGCGCTACTGACGTTCCTGTGGGTGCCTGTTCATGATCGTGGAGGGCGCACGCCGGGCACTGTTGCATCGGCGATCATTGCAGGCGGGCAGGCTAGGTTGATGCGTCCTCGCCCTGCCCGAGGCACTGTCAACTTGGTCGCCTGCCTCGTGACTGGAAGGATCCCCGGGTTGCTCGCAGCGAGGTGGGAGGGGTTGGCCTGGTGGGGGTCGAGGCGCCGTCCTACCGTGGGTTTCGTTACCCGGCGGAGATCATCAGCCACTGTGTCTGGCTCTACCACCGGTTTCCGCTGAGCTTGCGCGAGGTGCAGGAGATGATGCTGGAACGTGGCGTCGTGGTCTCCCACGAGACGGTGCGGCAATGGTGTGCCAAGTTCGGGCAGACCTACGCCAACGGGCTGCGCCGCCGCCGGCCACGCCCAGGGGACAAATGGCACCTCGATGAGGTATTCATCACGATCGGTGGGAAGACCCACTACCTGTGGCGTGCGGTGGACCAAGAGGGCAACGTGCTGGACATCCTGGTCACCTCCCGGCGGGACACCACGGCCGCGACCAGGTTTTTTCGCAAGCTGCTCGAGGGCCTGGAGTACGTGCCCTGGGTGCTGGTCACCGACAAGCTGGGCAGCTACCGAGCGGCGCGTCGGCGGATGCTGCGCTCGGTGGAGCACCGCCGATCGAAATATCTGAATAATCGGGCGGAGAACGCTCACCAGCCGACCCGGGCGCGGGAACGAGCAATGAAGAGGTTCACCTCAGCAGGGCACGCGCAGCGGTTCCTGTCCGCGTTCAGCGGGATATCACCGCACTTCCGGCCCCGCCGTCACCGGCTCACCGCAGAGGAATACCGGCGCGAGATCGACACCCGATTCGCCACCTGGAACGAGGTCACGGGCACGGCCACGGCAGCCGCCTGAGCACCGCTCCGAGATCGACCCGGCTGCCCAGCCGAGGTTCCACGTGTCCATCGACGGCCCGAAGCTCGACAAGTTGACAATGCCAATTCGACCCTGTGCTCGATCACCCACATTGCGACCAAGATCCGCAGCGCGGCGTTCACCGAGGCCACGTCACCGCGCTTCGCGGCCGGCCACACCGCCAGCAACAGCGCGTCGAGTCACTCGTTTTCCAGCTTGCGCATCTCGGTGACGCCTGCGACGGTGACCTCCCCCATGGCCTGCTCATAGGCGCGGTGCGCATTGCCGCGGGACTGGTATCCCACCTGCTGGGCGATCACGTCGAACGACTCACCAGCAGCGCGCAGCTGCAGCACCCGGATCCGTTTCCGGCGGGCCTCGTCTCTACGGGCGGCGCTGGTCATCCCGGGGACGTTCGATGCCTGCGCCATCAAACCTTCTGCTGGGCTAGAGCGGTCGCCGGGAGTTGCACCCGGCCCTGCGAATCCATGCCACACAGCATGCCAGTGCTCGACGGGCATACCGCGCGGCATCCTGCGAGGAGCCGACCACGTCGATGTTGCCACGTCTGGGGGGCCCTAGAACATGCAGCCAATAGCTACCTGTACATGCTGGATCCGCAGGGCACCGATACTGGACCCAGCCAGTCGTCGGACGGAGTGTGTGCCTCCCAGCACGCCCCCCGCACCAAACACCGCTGACAACGGCGGCCACGCTCGCTCAGCGAACCCATTACTCGGACAGGTGGGTGGTGACCGCGTCGCGGTCTCCGGTGCGGGCGCCGAGCAGCGCTAAGCCGAGCTGAACCATGCCCGCCATCTCCGCTGCCGCCGTGTTCTCAGCGTTGGGATCGGCGCTGTTCCGGCGGACTCGAAAAGCGTAAGACGCACGTTGCGAGCGTGACACACCACACTCGATGAGCGCCATACTCGCACGTTGCCTTGACCGAGCTACATGCCGGGGCGTCACCAGACCTCGCCGACCGGTACCTCAACCACTGATCCCGGTCCCCAATCGCGGCCGGGCAGATCCACCCACCTTCTACATGCCGGCCACGGTGTAACACCGGCCGGGGATCCGTGACTGATACGTGCGCCGGGAAAGGGATTATTGAGGTGGCTGCGACGAGCCGCTGAGAATCTCGACATCGAGGTGCGGTGCTCGAGAGAGCTTGGCATCCCCTGTCAATAGGCCTTATCTCAGTTCAGCTTCGCCAGGGCTGGTGGTCATACCGGTTGAGGTGGACAACCTGACCTACCGGCTTGCGCGTGGTCGGCCCGTAGCGGCCGCGCGGCCAGCCGAGGGGCACGATGCAGCAGGGCTGTACCGAGATGGGCAGGCCGAGGATTTTGCGGGCCGCCGTGGTGCTCCAAAGCGGAAGCGTGATCAGCGAGGCGCCCAGCCCTACCGAACGCGCGGCCAGCAGCAAGTTTTGCACGCTCGGGTAGATGGACCCGTAGTAGGAAGATTGCAGGATCGGCGGGGCTGGCACGAGTGGTATGCGCGAGCCTCGCAGGCAGCAGACGATCAGGACGGGCAGCTCGGTGAAGTGGTCGACCTGCCACTGCACTGCTTGCAAGATCCTTTTCATCGGCTCGTTATGCCGGAGCATGAACCTGCCAACGCCGCCGTAGACGGCCCAGGCTCGCTTGTACTGGGCGCGGAGCCGTTCCTTGGTGGTCCGGTCCTTTACGATCACGAACTCCCAGTTCTGCCCGTTCGAGCCGGTGGGCGCTTTGAGGGCAAGCTCGATGCAGCGCAGCATGATGTCGTCGTCCACCGGGTCGGGCAGCAGCCGGCGCACTGCCCGCTGCGTGAGCATGGCCTCCCGGAGGGGCATATTGAGGTTCTTTTCGACTTGGGCGAGCGAGCGATCAGTCATGTGTTGCACCCTATGGGCCGAAGTGCGGGCATGGCACCGGCTTTGGGCGTCGCCACAGCTGATGTCTCCTACGTGCTGGCGGAGTGCTCGCTGACAGTGAATTAACCGACATCACCGTGGACGACGCACCCGACGACCCGGTCATCTTACGGTGCGGCGGCCGCAATACCGTCCGTATTCAGGCGACCAACGTGCGTAACTGTACGTGGTGGAGGCGACTTGCGCGCGAAGCGGTCACGCGCCACGGTTGTGGGGTTCCAGAAGTCGGCCTGCGCCGTTGACTTGGGTGGTCGGTGTGCTTGGCCGTCGGGGCATGATCGTGTGCCGTGTCGCTGCGTCTGCTCTACCTGATTTTCCTCAGGCTGCTGAACCTGCTGTGGTTGCTCGGTCGCTCGTCGGCGTCTAAGGATGTCGAGCTCCTGGTGTTGCGCCACGAAGTCGCCGTGCTGCGCAGAGCCAACCCGAAGCCTCGTCTGGACTGGGCGGATCGAGCGGTGTTCGCCGCGCTGGTCCGGGCCTTGTCCACGAGGCTGCGGGCGCATCGCTTGGTCACGCCGGGCACGATCCTGCGCTGGTATCGTCGCCTGATCACCAAGAAAGGGACCTATCCCCACCGTCTCGGGCGTCCACCCGTCGATGACACGGTGGTCGCGCTGATCGAGCGTATGGCCGGGGAGAATCAGAGCTGGGGATACCAGAGAATTCAAGGCGAGTTGTTCAAGCTCGGTCACCGTGTGGCAGCGTCAACCATCCGCCGCATCCTGCGGCGGTTGCGGATACCTCCGGCACCGGTCCGGGCCACCGACACGACTTGGCGGCAGTTCCTGCGCGCGCAGGCATCGACGATGCTGGCGTGTGACTTCTTCCATGTGGACTGCGCGGTGACGCTCCGACGGATCTAGGTGTTCTTCGTGTTGGAGGTCACCAGCCGATCTGTGTACCTGCTGGGCGCGACCACGAGCCCGGACGGCAAGTGGACCACCCAGCAGGTC
>JALZHU010000212.1:7510-9249 GCA_030860695.1 Actinomycetota bacterium | reverse complement strand
CGCTTCGCCCGTGTCGCCGACGCGCTGGCCGCGCGCGGGCTGCGGCTGGTCATCGGCGGTGTGTCTGCCGAGCGCGCGGTGACCGGCGAGGTGGTCACCGCGGCGCACGCGCCGGTGGTCGACCTCACCGGCTGCACCACGCTCGGCGAGTACGCCATGCTGCTCCGCGACGCCGCCCTGCTGGTGGGCAACGACACCGGCACCGCTCACCTCGCTATCGCGGTCGGTGGCCGAGCCGTCACCATCTTCCAGTCCGGTGACCCGCGGCGCTGGGCGTACCAGAGAAGCCGGCAGGCCATCGTCCGCGCCGAGGTCGGCTGCAACCCCTGCCCGCATCTGTCATGTCCGATTGACTTCCGGTGCGCCGACCAGGTACACGTCACCGACGTGCTCGCCGCGGCGCAACGCTGGTTATGACCGGCTGCAGCGCCATGGCGAAGACCTCCCAGGTCTGCGCAACCATCTGCTGGGCGGTGAGTTCCTTGCGGACCCGCAGCGCGGCCCGACCACCGAGGAGGTTGCGGGCGGTGGCGTCGCCGAGTAGATGTTCCAGGGCGTCGGCGAGGGCGTGCGGATCCTCCGGTGGCACGCTGAGCACCGCCGACCCGGCGGCGGCCCGGATATCGCCGACGTCGCTCGCTACGCACGGCCGGCCCGCGGACATCGCCTCCAACAGTGCCAGCGGAAGCGCCTCCCGGCGTGATGGGAGGCAGAAGATGTCGACGCTCGCCAGGAAGGCCGCCGGGTCGCTGTGAAAACCCACAAAGCGCACCGGCAGCCCCCGGGCCTGCTCCCGCAGCCGTGCCGCCTCGCGACCGGACCCTCCGATGACGACCTCAAGTCGCCGCCCCTGAGCCACGAGCCGGGACGTCGCCTCGATCAGGACGTCGAAACCCTTCTGCTGAGTGAGCCGGCCCAGCCCGCCGACGACGGGAGCCTCGCGCTGCACCGGTGCCCGCACCGGAAGGGGATCGACACCGTTGCGGACGACGGTGACAAGGTGCGCGGCGACGTGCAGCTCGCTGGCCAGCAAGGTGGCGATCTCACCGGACACGGCGACGACGTGACGCAGCCCGGCGTAGGCCTTCCGGACCCGCGGGACGATCGCCGCCGGCACATCACCGGTGAGGTGCAGCGTCGCCACGGCCGGTGCTGCGTCGAGCGCGGCCTCCATCAGCTCGACGCCCCCGGCGGGGTCGACGAGGTTGACGTGGATGGCGTTGGGCGCCAGCTCGGTGAGTAGGCGGCGCACTCGTAAGGCGTTGGCGCGCCCGTAAATATCTGGTACGACATACATCTCCCCCCGCGCTCCGACCGCTGCGCGCAGCGCCACCGCATGCTCGGCGACTGTCACGAGCAGGCACTGCACCTCTGAGGGGAGGTAGCGCAGCAGGTAACGCACATACACCTGCGCACCACCAAACCCAACACCATCTACCACCAGCGCCAACCGCACCTCGCGAGCATGCCGACCCCAAGCTGCCGTTTGGAGCCGAATGGGTGTCCGGCAAGGGTCGGAAACCGCGGTCGGCTCCAAACGGCCGCTCGGGGGCCATCATGCTCGGTATGCGGCTGTGGATGGGGGGAGTGACGTACGAGTTGGCCGAGCGGGTGCTTGTGATGGGGATCCTCAACCGGACGACCGACTCGTTCTACGACGGCGGAGCCTACTTCTTGCTGGACGACCTCCTCCGTCGCGCCGAACGGCTTGTTAGCGACGGCGCCGACGTGCTTGACGT
>JALZHU010000212.1:0-7500 GCA_030860695.1 Actinomycetota bacterium | reverse complement strand
GCGCGCTGGTGGCGTGGGCACCCGTTCGCTGAGCGTGGCTGAGGAGCGCGATCTCGCGGCAGAGACGGTTTCAGCTCTCGTGCAGCGCTTCGACGTGCCGGTCTCAATCGACACCTGGCACGCTGAGGTGGCCGCGGCGGCGTATGACGCCGGTGCGGCGCTGGGTAACGACATGAGCGGCTTCTACGACCCCGACTACCTACCCTTCGCGCAGCGGGCCGGCGCGGCCGTCGTGGCGACACACCTGCGCCGCCCCCCGCCTGGAACGCCCGACCCGCACGCGGCCTACGCCGACGTGGTCGCCGACGTGGTGAGCGCCCTGCGCGACATGCTTAGCCACGCCGGAGCCGCGGGTATTCCGGCCGACCGGATCATCCTCGACCCCGGGCTTGATCTGGGCAAGAGCTGGGGCGACTCCCTGCGGCTGCTCGCCCGGCTCGACGCCATCGCGGCGCTTGGCCGGCCGGTGCTCCTCGCTGCCTCACAGAAGATTTTCCTTGGTCGGCTCCTTGGCCTGGAAGCTGCGGAGCGCGGTGACGCAACGGTCGCGGCCTGTGTGTGGGGCATCGAGCGAGGAGCGCGCATCCTGCGCGTCCACGACGCGCGCAGCGCCCGCCACGCCGCCGACCTCGTCTGTGCCCTGCGCGCCAAGCTCAGCACGGAGCCGTGAGCGCCATCGTCGGGGTTACAGCAACGGCACTTGCCGGCCATCATTGAGCCTCGACCTCATTGGACTGCTGCCAGGCGCGCCGATGTCCAGCGTCCGAGCGGCGCTGCGCGTCTTCCTGGACTCGACGCGCCTGCTCAGGCGTGGCGTGGCCCTCGGTAACGGCCACTTCCGCAGCGATCATTTCCCGGGTTCCTGGGATTCCTCCTCGCGCGGCGTGGGCGGCCGTTGGTCGGCAGGGGGCTCAGCTCCAGGCAAGATTCTCGACGGTGCGTTTTCCCCCGGTGGGTGCCAGAACTGCAACACCAAGCCCAGTACGCCGCCCAATAAGGCCAAGCCAAGGTGCAGGAAGTGGTCTGGCGTATTCAACGCCAGCCAGGTGTCTTGTGGGCGTCCGGCGCTGACCGCGGTGCCGATAAGGAACGCCAGCCCATAGCCAGCTGCTTGGATCAAGGCCCAGGCCCGCCCGACCCGGGTCCACAGTATCGCCAGCACACTCGCGCCAGCCGTGGCCACCAGTAGCACGCTGTGCGGTGTATTCAACGAGAACCCGGCCACATAAACGAGAACCCGGCCACATAACCGACGCTGGTCGGGGAGTCTGCGGCGGCGAGCAAGCCGGCCACGGCCAGCCCGCCGAGCAGCAGTGCCTGCAGCATCAAGACAATCCGACCCGTCCGGTATCACCGCATGACAGAGCCTTCCGAGTGGTCGTCACTATCGCTTCCGACGGAGGATTCCCAGCACGACGCCAACCCACACCCAGCCTTCAACCCACACCCAGCCTCTAGGGTGTGGGTGTGCCCGATGATCGGGAGGATGTGTCGCCGTTCAGCGGCGACGGTGAGATGGCGCAGCGGATGCGCGCCTTCGACTGGACGGCCACCCCGATCGGTCCGGTGGCGGGCTGGCCACCCAGCCTGTGCACCGCGGTGGGCATCATGCTGGAGTCGCGGCACCCCATGCTGATCTGGTGGGGGCCGGAGTTCACGATGTTCTACAACGACGCGTTCGTGCCGCTGGCGGGCGTGAAGCATCCGGTGGGGCTGGGGCAGCACGGTTGGGAGATGTTCGCCGATATCTGGCCGACCATCGGCCCGATGCTCACCGGGGTGCTGTCCACCGGCGTTGCCACCTGGGTCGATGACCAGCTGTTGATGACGAACCGGCACGGCTTGGTCGAAGAGACCTACTGGACCTACTCCTACAGCCCGATCCGGGACGAGCGAGGCCAGGTTCGGGGCGTGTTCACGGCGACCAACGACACCACCGACCGAGTGCTGGGGGAGCGGCGGCTGCGGACGTTGCGGGCCCTGGGCGAGGTGTCCGTGGTCAATGCCGTGTCCGGCGAGGAAGCGTGTGCCACTGCCCTGGCGGCGCTATCCGGCAGCCGCGCTGATGTGCCGTTCGCGCTGGTGTACCTGCTGGCCGACGACGGGGCGAGCGCCCAATTGGTCGCCGACTACGGGATCGCGCTGGACGCCGCGGTCGTCCCGCCGACCCTGCCGCAGCCTGAGGCGGGGCACTGGATCTGGCAGGCGATCACCTCGGGCCAGGCCACCGTCATTACCGGACTGTCCCAGCGCTATCCGGCCGGCTTCCGATCAGCCCGCACCGACATTGGCGGTGCCAAGCCGGACGCAGCGGTGGTAACGCCGCTGGCCGTCGCCGGGCTGGACCGGCCGGCCGGGGTGCTGGTGTCCGGGATCAGCCCCTACCGGCCGCTGGATTCCGAGTACCGGACGTTTATCAACCTGGTTGCCGGTCATGTCGCCACCGCGGTAGCTGATGCTCGGGCCTATGTGGCCGAGCGCCGTCGCGCTGAGGCACTGGCTGAACTGGACCGGGCCAAGACCGAGTTCTTCTCCAACATCAGTCACGAGTTCCGGACGCCGCTCACCTTGATGATGGGTCCGGTGGCGGAGCTGCGTGCCGCGGCTACGGTGGACGAGGCTCGGCTGCACGCAGAGCTTGACGTCATACACCGCAACGGGTTGCGACTGGGCAAGCTGGTCAACACCCTGCTCGACTTCTCCCGTCTTCAAGCCGGCCGGATGCAGGCCCGCTACGAACCGGTCGATCTCGGTGCGTTCACCGCCGAGCTGGCCAGCGCCTTCCGGTCCGCCATCGAACGGGCCGGCCTGCGCTTCGAGGTGGACTGGGCAGATCTCGGTGAGCCGGTCTACCTGGACCGGGAAATGTGGGAGAAGGTTGTCCTCAACCTACTGTCCAATGCGCTGAAGTTCACCTTAGACGGGCGCATCACCGTGGCGGTGCGCCGGTCGGGCAGCACCGCAGTGTTTACGGTGGCCGATACCGGCATCGGCGTACCAGCCGAGGAGCTGCCGCGACTGTTCGACCGGTTTCACCGGGTGTGCCAGGCCAGGACGCGGTCCACCGAGGGCAGCGGGATCGGGCTGGCGCTGGTGCGGGAACTGGTGGCGTTGCACGGCGGGTCGATCACGGCGGAGAGCACTCCGGGCGTGGGTACGACATTCACGGTCACGCTGCCGCTGGGCAGTGCGCACCTGCCCGCCGCGCAGCTCGTGGAACCCACGGCTATCACCGGCGTCGCCGAGGCGGCCGAGCCGTACGTCGAGGAGGCGCTGCGGTGGCTACCGACCGACGGTGCGCAAGCTGGCCCGCCTCCGGATGGCCAGTCGTTCGCGCTTCCCAACGTCGAGCGACCCGGGACAACGCAGGGCCGGATACTCGTTGCCGACGACAACGCCGACATGCGTGAGTACCTACAACGCTTGCTCGGCGATCGCTACACCGTCCAGGCCGTCAGCAACGGGCGCGCCGCGCTTGAGGCAGCCCGGGCGCAACCCCCGGACCTCGTCGTCAGCGACGTGATGATGCCCACGCTGGACGGCGTAGCCCTGATGGGCGCGTTGCGCGCCGACGAGCGCACTGCACGGGTTCCGGTGCTGCTGCTCTCAGCCCGGGCTGGGCCGGAGGCCGCCGCCGAGGGCCTGGCCGCAGGGGCGGACGACTACCTAATCAAACCGTTCTCCGCGCGGGAGCTGCTGGCCAGGGTGAGGGCCCACCTGGAATTGGGAGGAGTCCGGCGGGAGGCCGAGCAACGCCTGGAGCTGTTAGCGCAGGCCGCTGCCGCGCTGTCGGCTGCGGTCACCCCGATGCAGGTCGTCGATGTCGCCATCGAGTGGCTAGGCCAGCTGCTGGGCACACCAGCGGTTGGCGTGTGGGAGCTCCGCAAAACCAGCCTGGAGGTGATGAGCTTCGGTGGGTGGAACGCCGCGGTGCTAGCGGAGCGGGCCAGCTTTCCCTTGGACGCAGCCACGCCGGCCTGCGACGCGGCTCGCCGTCGGATGCCGGTGTGGGTGGAGCGGGTCGAGGACTGGCAGCGCAACTATCCGCACCTGGTGGAAACGTCCCGGGCCTACGGCTACGTCAGCGGTGCCGCTCTCCCGTTGTTGACCGCCGACAGCTGCCTCGGAGTCATGGTGATCGAGTTTCCCGAGGAGCGCGTGTTGGATCCCGGCGACCGGGCGATGGCCAGCACGCTGGTCGGGCACTGCGCCCAGGCGCTGGTGCGGGCCCGGCTGCTGCAGACCGAGCACGACATCGCCTACACCCTGCAACACAGCCTGCTACCGGACGCGCTGCCCCCGGTAGCACGGTTGGCGCTGGCGCAGCGCTACCTGCCCGGCGCGGCTGGCACCCAGGCCGGTGGCGACTGGTACGACGTGGTTGCACTCGACGGCACGAGCGTTGCAATCGTGGTCGGTGACGTCGTGGGGAAGGGTCCGGCCGCGGCCGCGGTGATGGGCAAACTCAGCAGCGCCCTGACCGGCTACTTGCTGGAGGGCCACGGTCCGGCGGCCGCGCTGGAGTGCCTGGACCGCTTCGCCGTCCGGGTCCCAGGCGCCTTGGCTACCACGGTGGCCTGCCTGATCCTGGACTGGGAGACGGGCGAGGCGCGCTGGTCCCGAGCTGGTCATCCCCCACCGCTCCTGCTGGAGCGCGGGCAGGCACGTTACCTGCCCGACGGTCTTGGTGCGCCTCTTGGAGTGCGCCGTCGCCGACCGTTCACCGAGGGCAACGCCCGCATCTCACCTGGTGGCTGCCTGCTGATGTTCACCGACGGGCTCATTGAGCGACGCGGCGAACCACTCGATGACGGCATGGACCGGCTGGCTAGCTGCGCCGAGCAGCTGTCGCAGCACGAACCGGATGCATTGCTTGCCCAGCTGTTGCCGGGGATCCTCGACGACGCGGCTCCCGCTGACGACATCGCTGTGGTCGCCGCCCGACTTATCCCCGCACCGCTGGCGCAGCGGCTGCCCGCAATTCCTACCCACCTTCCGCGCGTGCGCCGAGCCCTGCGCGCCTGGGCGGCTGCCGCCGGGCTACCGGACGACCTCACCGCCGACGTGCAGGTCGCATTCGGGGAGGCGGCCGCCAACGCCGTCGAGCACGCCTACCCCGCCGAGGCGCCTGGGGAGTTCGACTACCACATCGCCCGCCATCCCGATGGCGCCATCGAAGTGCGGGTACGTGATTACGGTCGTTGGCGACCCCCACCCGCCGATCCCGGTCACCGCGGTCGCGGCCTACAGCTCATCTGTGGGGTGGCCACCGATATTGTCCTCAAACCAGGCCAGGACGGCACCGAGATCAGCTTCTGGCTACCCCCACCGCCACCGGCTTAGCCATCCCGTAGCGTCGACCGGGCGACCGTCGTGGGCGAAGGAGGCACCGGGTCCCGCGTCTGGGAGCGGTCGCAAGGTACTGCTGCCAGCGCAGCGTCAGTAATAGTGCCGCCGTCCGAACATCGGGCGCCCGAGGGCCCCGAGCAGCTCCAGGATCAACCCGACCACCACCAAGATGATCCCCAGTGTGATCAGGATCTGGATGCCAACCAGCCACCCAACCACTAGCAAGATAATACCAAGGATGATCATGGTGTCTCCTCCGGAACTTTCGCCCGACTTGTCCTGATGACGTTACGGCACATTCGCCGGGTCGGCGCGTTATAACGATCCACAGTGGACTATTCCAAGGAGAAGTCAGGGGGCTATCCGGACTACCGGAGTCAACGGGCTGCCCGGATTACACCGTGCGGTGCGACACGCGCTCAGTCTTTGTCCCGGGGCCTGCGGTCGACGAAAAAGCGCACCTGTTCCTCGCCGCCCTCGTCGGTGGGCTCGACGTCGAGCTGTTGTTCGTGGAGCTCATAGACCACCGTGGATGCCAGGAACACCTTGGCACCGTTGGTCTCAAGCACGGTGTCATCAGCAGCCGGGGCCGCTGCGATGGATAGCCCCAACCCCTCTGACCGGGTAGTTTTGCTCTGCGGCGCTATCCGTAGACCCGACCCCTCCGGCATCTGATTCTTGGCCACAAGTGCGTTGATGGCCTGCGCCGCTGCTTCGGTTACTGTCATCATGTCGCTACCGTAGGCGTTATCTCGGGTAACGCTACCCCGAAATGCGTCAGGCCATGACGGATGCTGAGCAGCTCATCGCTCCTCGGGTTCCTCAGGGGTCAGCGCTTCGACGGTGTGTTCCCGCACTGGGCGCAGCTCGAACTCCCCGAACTGGCCGCGGCGCACGGCCACGGCACTCATCGGCAGGGGTCGGCTTTGCCGATGGCGTGGAGTGAGGGTCATTCCGGCCCGCGGTCGGCGGTCGGAGACGGGCGTGCGCATGGCGTCCTTCTTTGCTGTGGTCGTACAGTTGACGGTCAGCCGGGACGGGAGCGCGCAATGCGTGCACAGCGGAGTGAACCCGCATGCTCGGGCGCCCCCGGCCGTCAACGAAGGTCCTGGTTATTCCAGACAGCGGCCAGCGTACTCCTGCCCCCGAGGCCCCCATCCGCGGTGCAGAGTACTCCTCGCCGTCCAAGTGGGCATACCTGCGATCGGACGGCACCCACTTGGGTGACGGTACGCGGCAAATCTTGTGCCGTCCGGAATTGCCGCAAGTGGACGGCGCGTCGGGCGCGTAGTCGTGCGATCATCCGGCATAGGTAGGCTCGCGACCGTAGCCGGTCGCCGGCGCCGAGCAGGATTCCCACCAGCGCAAGGGAGGCTCCGGTGGAGTTCGATCGTGACCTCATCCAGGGATCTCGAGTCAGGTTGGCCAGTGAGCGCTCCGCAGACCGGTGAGGGGGTTTCTGGCGAGACGGTGACCCGTCGTGCGCCGCACGCGACGAGGATGCTGGCTTGGGTTGGTATGGACTGCTTACGGCTGGAGGCGGCGCGCGTCGTCCTCGGCGAGCGCGGCCTGCGGGCCACCGGGTCATTGGTCGCCGCGCAGCAGGACGACATCGAGGCCTACTCCGCGTCCTACTCGTTGACCACCGATGAGACCGGTGTGACCGGGCGGCTGACCGTCCATGTGACTCGGGCCCAAGGCGAGCAGCACGTGACAGTAACCCGCTCGGAGGAAGGCATCTGGCTAGTCGACCACGGCCGGGGTGCCGCGCGCAGCAACTTCGGTGGCGCCCTGGACGTCGATCTGGCGTTCAGCCCGCTGTTCAACACGCTGCCGATGCGCCGGCTGGGCCTACACCGCGACGCAGCCAAGCACGACCTGCCGATGGTGTTCGTCGCGTTACCTAGCCTTGAGGTGCGCCGGGTGCCGCAGACCTACCGCACCGTCTCCCTGGGCGAGCCCGCGGTAGTCAGCATCAACAGCGAGTCGTTCGAAGCAGAGCTCACCGTGGACCCTGACGGCTTGGTGTTGGAGTACCCCGGAGTGGCGCGCCGTACCTGAAAGCGGGCCATCAACCGGAGGCGATCCGGGCGCCGACGGCGATCCGAGCGCCGGCGGCGAGTACCGCCTGCTCGCCGCCCCGCACAGCGG
>JALZHU010000459.1 GCA_030860695.1 Actinomycetota bacterium | reverse complement strand
CTGGGTCAACCCCTGACCGGCCACACCGACGGGTTGTACGCGGTAGTGTTCAGCCCTGACGGGAACTCCCTAGCCAGCGGCAGCCGCGACCAGACGGTTCGCCTGTGGGAGATGAACGTCGACCAAGCAATCCAGCGGGTCTGTGCCGCCACTACGAACGCCCTCACCCCAGCGAAGTGGGAGCAGTACGTTTCAAAAGACCTGCCCTATCGCCCGCCCTGCTCATGATGAGCCACGGAGGGGGCGGTGTTGCGTTGGCCGAGTGCGGGCAGACTCTGCTGCGGTGGGTGCCTGGGTCAGATCGCGAGGGTGAGTTCGGCGAAGACCGCTGGGAGCCGATGCCTCGCGTTGACTTCCAGGCCGAGCTTGTAGTGGGTCCATTCACGGGTTCCGTTGAGCTGAGCTGTAGTGCTGGGTTGATGTTGTGGGTTGTTGGTGGTCGGTGATAGCGTGTCGACTTGATCTTGCTTGATCTTGCTTGCTTGATCGTCGATCATTTGGGTGGTGTCCCCTGTGGGGCCGAACTGGTTATCCACGTCATACGAACTGGGTGTATTCGTGGATCAGCCCGCCGAGCCGATCGCGACGTCGGGGGTGAGGCTGGGGCGGTGACCAGGCGGTGGTAGTTACCTGAGTGGTGCTGCTTGGTGCAGTGCGCGATGGGGGCGATGGTCGTTGAAGTGCGCCACGTACTCGGCCAGCACGCGCTGGAGGTGGCGGCGGTTGAGGATCAGCATCCGGTCCAGCAGTTCGCGGCAGACGGTGCCGATCCATCGTTCGGCGATCGCGTTCGCCCTGGGGTGCCCGCACCGGTGTGCGCAGGATGTGGATGTCCTCGCTGGCGAACACGGCATCGAAGATGTCGGTGAACTTGCTTGTGGGTGCCGAAAACCTCGGTTCCGCGTCGTAACCTGCGGTCCAGGTGGCGGTCACGCGATTGGCAAGGTCCGGCAGGATGCCCGTCGTGATCTTCTCGCTGGTGTATCTACTGGCACGCCGACTGGTCGCACTGCTGGTGCTCCGGGCTCGGACCGACGCGAGTAAAGACGTCGAAATCCTGGTGCTACGCCACGAGCTCAGCGTGCTACGTCGCCTGCGGGGTTCCAAAAGTCGGCCTGCGTGTCTGACCTGCGTGATCGGGGTGCTCGGCCGTTTGGGCATGATCGTGTGCCGTGTCGTTGCGTCTGCTCTACCTGATCTTTCTCCAGCTTTTGAGCCTGCTGTTGTTGCTCGGCCGCTCGTCGGCGTCTAAAGACGTCGAACTACTGGTGCTGCGCCACGAAGTCGCCGTGCTGCGCAGAGCCTGTGGGGTTCCAGAACTCGGCCACTAGTGTTGACCTGGTCTTTTAGGCGGCTGGTTCGTATTCGTTGATCAAGCCACCGAGAACGGATCGACGCCCGATCCGTTCCGTTGAGATGTCGGTGACTGGGTGGTCGGGCCGGGGCGGGTGAAGCGCGCGGTGCGGGCGTCGTCGGTTGTCCTGCCGCGCGTACTCGGTCAGGACAGCGCGCAGGTGCCGTTCGCCGAAGATCAGCATCCGATCGGTCACTTCCGTTCGGACCGTGAGCACGAACCGCTCCGCGAAGGCGTTCGCGCGAGGGCTTCGGGGCGGGATCTTCACTGCGGCGATACCTGCATCGGCCAGAAGCGCATCGAACGAGGCGGTGAACTGCCCAGCCCGGTCGCGGACCAGAAACCGGAACTGTGCGGCGCGATCACCAAGGTCCATCAGAAGATTTCGGATCTGCTGCACGGTCCAGAGCCCGTCGGGGTTCGTGGTCACCCCGAGGATGTGCGCATATCGTGAGCTGACCTCTAGGACGAAGAAGCAGTACAGGCGCTGGAGAGTCACCGCGCAGTCGACGTGGAAGAAATTGCAGGCCAGCATCGTCGATGCCTGGGTACGCAGGAACTGCCGCCACGTGGAGTCGGTCTGCCGCTGCGGCGCCGGCGGGACCCGCCGGGCCTTAAGGACCCGGCGGATCGTCGAGACACCGACCCGGTGGCCGAGCTTGAGCAGCTCACCCTGGATCCTCTGGTACCCCCAGCAAGGGTTCTCCGTCGCGAGGCGCTCGATCAGCGCGGCGGCCTCGGCACTGACCGGCGGTCGGCCGAGGCGATGTGGGTAGGTCCATCTCCTGGTGACCAGGCGACGGTGCCAGCGCAGGATCGTGCCTGGCGTGACTAGGCGATGTACCCACAGGTTTTTGGGCAGCAGCCGGATGAGGGCGGCGAGCACGGCACGATCAGCCCAGTCGGGGCCTGGGGGGTTGGCGCGGCGCAGCACGGCAACCTCGTGGCGCAAGACGAGCAGTTCAACATTCTTCGACGCCGCGGACCGGCCGACTAACCACAGCCAGCCCAGGACCCGGACGAAGATCAGATACAGCAGGCGCAACGACACGAGGCACGATCATCCTATTGCGCAGGTTGCCTCGTTCATCCAGGTCAGCGGCGCAGGCCGACTTCTGGAACCCCACAGGATCGGTGCGGATAGGTCCACTTTTTGGCGACCAGGCGACAGTGCCAGCACAGGATGGTGCTTGGTGTAACCAGGCGGTGTCGGCGCGGCACCGTCAACTTGGTCGTCTGCCTTGTGGCTGGGAGGATCGCGGGGTTGCTCGCAGTGAGGTGGGAGGGGCTGGGCTGGTGGGGGTGGCGGTGCTGTCGTATCGGGGGTTTCGCTACCTGATAGAGATCGTCAGTCATTGCGTGTGGCTTTATCACCGCTTCCCGCTCAGCATCTGATGGCCCTGCGGGGCCGCGCGGTTCCGCGGTGAAAATGGGGTCTCCTGCTGTTCTGCGGGTGGTGATCGTGGTTTGGGTTTACCCGGGGGCAGGGCGGTGCAGCAGCATCGCTG
>JALZHU010000211.1 GCA_030860695.1 Actinomycetota bacterium | reverse complement strand
GTCTCCATGTCGGGATGCTCGCTATGTCGGGGTGGGCCGGGAGGATGCGACCATGTCCTCCGACGAGCACTACGAGGTGATGCAGTTATGGCCGCGCCCGTTCCCGAGGTGTTCGAACACGTCGGTCCGTGGACCGAAGCGGAGTTCCTCGCGCTACCGGTGGATCGGCGAGTCGAGCTGCTGGACGGGGCCCTGCTGGTGAGCCCCAGTGCGCGGTTACGTCATCAGCGGCTGTCCTCCCGGCTCTGGGCCGCCCTTGATGCTGCGGTCCCGCTGGGGCTGGAGGTGCTGGAGTCGATCAACGTCCGGGTAGGTCCGGGAAAGATCCTAATCCCGGATCTTGCGGTGGTCACCGTCCCTGGGCTCGACCTGACAGTGTGTGAGGCCGCGGACGTGGTGCTCGTCGTGGAGATCACCAGTCCGGGCAATGCGGCCGTCGACCGGGCAGTCAAGCCGCAGCTGTATGCCCAGGCTGGCGTACCGCATTACTTGCGGATCGAGCTGGGCGAGGCTGGTCCACGCGCTTCGGTCTACCGGCGCAAGCGCGATCACTACGTGCAGGTGACATGCGCGGATCCCGGCCGCCCGCTTGTGCTGACCGAGCCGATCGCGGTCACGCTTGACCTCGCCGCGCTGGCGGCGACCACCCGGCCCCCGGAGACCGACGGCGCCTGTCGCGAGCCACCCTCGCCGGTCACGTGAGTTCGCCGTCGGATGCCGGTGTGCCACCCGATCCGTGTGATCCACGTGCACTGCTGCGCGCCATGTTCGACGCGGCGGTGGCGGCCGCGGACCCGCTGCAACGGGTGGCGCGCTTCCTGCCGGCACGGCCCTCCGGACGGATCGTCGTGGTCGGCGCCGGCAAGGCGTCGGCGCGGATGGCGCAGGCGGTTGAGCAGGCCTGGGACGGCCCGCTGAGCGGCCTCGTAGTGACCCGCTACGGGCACGCGGTGCCGTGCTCACGCGTCGAGGTGGCCCAGGCAGCGCACCCGGTGCCCGACGCCGCGGGCGAGCAGGCTGCCCGCCGGATCCTGGACCTGGTGTCCGGGCTCGGGGCGGACGACCTGGTGCTGGCGCTGATCTCCGGAGGCGGCTCGGCCCTGCTGGCGCTGCCCGCGCCGGGGATCACCTTGGCCGACAAGCAGGCGATCAACACGGCCCTGCTGCGATCCGGGGCGTCGATCGGGACGATGAACCTGGTTCGCAAGCACCTGTCGGCAGTCAAAGGCGGGCGACTCGCGGCGGCGGCATTCCCGGCTGCCACCGTGGGCCTGCTGATCTCTGACGTGCCTGGTGACGATCCCGCCGCCATTGCCTCCGGACCCACCGTGCCGGAGGCGTCCACTCCGGCGCAGGCCCTGGCACTGCTGTCGGCCTTCGGCGTGCCGGTGCCACCGGCAGTGCGGGCGCATCTGGAGACCACCCAGGGCTGCCCGGGGCCCAGCGACCCGCGGATGGCCCGCGTCACCAACCACGTGATCGCCGCCCCGCAGCAGTCCCTGCAGGCGGCCGCGGCGGTGGCCCAACAGGCGGGGGTGACCCCGGTGATTCTGAGCGACTCGCTGGAGGGGGAAGCCCGGGAGGTCGGGATCGTGCTGGCCGGGATCGCCCGCCAGGTGCGACGCCACAGCCAGCCAGCACCGGCGCCCTGCGTGCTGCTCTCCGGCGGCGAGACCACCGTGACCGTGCGCGGCACCGGCCGCGGCGGCCGCAATGTCGAGCTGCTGTTGTCGCTGGCCCTGGCCTTACGTGGGGCGGAGCACGTGCACGCCATCGCCTGCGACACCGACGGCGTCGATGGGGCAGCGGAGGTAGCCGGGGCACTGGTCGAGCCCGACACCCTGCGCCGCGCCGAGCAGCTAGGGTTGAACGCCGCGGCCGCGCTGGCCGACAACGACGGGCACAGTTTCTTTGCCGCACTCGGCGATCAGATCGTGACCGGCCCCACCCTGACCAACGTCAACGACTTCCGCGCCGTGCTCGTCACCTGAGGTTGGTAGCGCCGCCTGCTTGAAGAGCTACCAAGCCTCCCGGGAGCGGGCCAGGTCAGCGGCGCCGACCAGACCAGCGTCGGGACCCAGTTTGGCGATGCTCAGCTCGGCCACTGGTCGGTGGCCGCCGCCGGTCAGGTACTCGCGGAAGGCGGCCAATGCGGGAGCGCGCAACACCTCACCAGCCGCGGACACCCCACCACCAATGACGAACAGGCCGGGGTCGAGGATCGCGGCCAGCGCGGCCAACCCCCGTCCCAGCCATGTCCCGACCACCTCGAAGCACTGCAGCGCTGCCACGTCGCCTGCCGCAGCCGCCTCGGTCACCATCTCGCCAGTGATGTTCTCGGGCCGGCCGCCGGCGAGCCGCAACAGTTTCCCGGATATCTCGGGCGAGACACGGACTAGCTCTTGGGCCTGCCGCACCAGCACCCGACCGCTGGCGTACTGCTCCCAGCAGCCCCGTAAGCCGCATCCGCAGCGCCGCCCGTCCGGGACCACGGTGACGTGGCCGATTTCTGCGGCCATGCCGAACTGACCGCGCAGCAACCGGCCGTTCACCACGATCCCGCCCCCAATGCCGGTTCCCACGGTGAGAATCACCACGTGGTCGGCACCGCGGCCGGCGCCGAACCGGACCTCCGCCCAGGCGGCGGCGTTGGCATCGTTCTCGACCACCACGGGCAGCCCCAGCCGGCGCTCCAGCGCTGCCTGTAGCGGTTCGTTACGCCACGCGAGATTCGGAGCGAACATCACCGTCGAACGCTGCGCGTCAATGAAGCCGGCTGCTCCGATACCAACCGCCTCGACGTCATACTTGCTGGTGAGTTCCCCCACCGTGGCAGCTATCGCGTCCTCGATACGCGGCACGTCGGTAGCGGGCGTGTCCCGGTGCGCTGTGGCAACGATCGACCCGGCCTCGTCGACGACGCCGGCCTTGACCTTCGTGCCTCCGATGTCCACCCCGATCGTCAGGCTTCCAGTGGTGCCCGCTGGGCGCGCTGCGGTCAGCGCGCGAGTGTGTTCAGGAACCGCTCCACCTCCCCGATCGACTCCAAAACAAAGTCTGCGGCAGTGGTCCGACCAGCCTGCTCCGCATCGCCGACGTCCGCGACGACGACACCGATCCCGGATCCCTGGGGCAGCCCGTGAGAGGGCTCCTTGAGAGCCCTGAAGGCGTCCTCGTCGGTGATGTCGTCACCGAGATACAGCGGCACGAACTCTTCGCCGTCGACGTGCAGGACTTGGCGCAGGTAGTGCACGGCCTTGCCCTTGTCCCAGTCAACCTTCGGCTGGATCTCGTAGACCATCTTTCCGGGAGTGACTTTCAGCTGGTCGGGATAGTCGGCCAGCAGCGTGTTCACGACCGCTTTGACAATGGGTCGCTGCTGGGCGACGGCGAGTCGGTAGTGCACCGCGACCGAGAACCGTTTGGGCTCGACGACGACGCCCTGGATTGGTTCGACTTCACGGCACAGCCGGTCGATGACCGTGGACAGCAGGTCGTCGAAGCCGGTCGCCGCCTCATGCCGGACCGCGCCGGCCCGCTGATCTCCGATGTCGAAGCCATGACTACCCGCCACCACCAGGTCGTCAATACCCATCCACTGGGCAACGACGAGCCGATCCCGACCACTGACCACGCAGACCGTGCAGCGCCCGGCGAGCCTGCGCACCGCATCACGCATGCTTTCCGAGATGACAGCGTCTTCAGGTCGGTCCACGATCGGCGTCAACGTTCCGTCGTAGTCGAGGAACACTGCCGGCTGGCGACCATCCAGGCGCTGCTCGAACTGCTGGCCATCGCGTAGCGCGTGTGGCAGGTCGGAGATGCGCGACACGAGTTCTAGGATGCCTGGAGTTTCCGGCAAAGGTGCACATGCATCCATGTGACCGTCTACTGGTGGCCTGGAACGTGCACAAGCATCCATAAAAGCGGGAAGGACTTTGGGGTGAGCGCGGGGTTGGCTGGGATGCTGCTGGTGGTGCTCGCGTTCGGAGTGCTTGCCCTGACCGGCTTGGCCGCGCGATGGGTGGTGGGGCATCCGGAACGGATCCGGAACGGACTCACCTGGGTCACCGACCGCCCGGTGGTGGCTTGGGTACGGTCGCGCTACCCCAGGCAGTGGCGGTTTTTGGGTCGCCGATTCGCGCCAGGTGAAGCCGCCGGGTTGACGTTGACGCTCGGTATAGCCGCGGTGCTCTCGTTGGGTGTGGGTTTCGGGCAGCTAGTGGACAGCGTGCTTGAAGGTGACGGCGTCGCGGTGACCGACCGTCCAATCGTGCGATTCCTCGCCGCACACCGCGAACCTTGGGCAACCACCACGGCGCAGGTGATCAGTGATATGGGTAGCCCGGCGGGGGTGGCGGTGACAGCCACTGTGGTGGGCGGTGCGTTGGCGTGGATCCGGCGGTCGTGGCTTCCGCTGCTGGTCGTCGTGCTCGGCGCAGCCGGCATAGGGCTGATCAATATGGCGGTGAAGCGGCTGGTGAGTCGGAAACGCCCGCCACTGGCCACCGCGGTACTGGGTGAGGACGGCTTTTCCTTTCCTTCCGGGCACACCGTCGGCACCACGGTGGTGTGGTTGCTGTCAGCGTGGATGGTAAGTCACTGGATGGTCGGACACAGCGGGATCGGCCGGCGAGCCGTCCGGGTCGCGGTGTGGAGCGGGGCGCTGCTGATGATCGTCGCGGTCGGAGCAACGCGGGTCTATCTGGGCGTGCATTTCCCCAGTGATGTGTTGGCCGGCTGGGCGTTGGGTGCAGCGTGGGCCGTCACCATCGCGCTTGTGGTGAGCGTGTGGGAACAGTCCCACCGCACCGTGACCGAGGCCCGTCCGGCCCGCGCTCGCGACGACGCCGTCCGGCCCGCCAGGCGTCTGTAGCTGGCAGCTCAATGGACCGTATCGGCGCAGGCGCACCCGTCGGTCAGGACCTGTGTGGCATGCGTGGGTTGGTGGGAGTGGGGATGTTGGTGGGTTCTCCGCGTCGGCGGGCGAGGTACCAGCGGCGGGCGGTGTGGTATCGGCGTCGTGCTGCGCGGACGGTGGGGTGTTGGGTAGCGAGGTGCATTTGGTAGGCCCAGGGTAGTTGGGCTCCGTGTCGTCCGGACATGGAGTAGGCAAAGGTGACGGCGTTGTGCCGGTTGAGGTAGTGGTCGGCGCGTTGGAACCAGGCCATGCTGGTGCGGGCGGCGGCTTGGATGGGTCGTAGCGCGGCGCGGCCGTGGTGGTCGTAGTCCTGCAACGCAGCGGACAGCTCGTCGTGGTCATACAGGCATTGTGCGAGCACTACCGCGTCGGTCATGGCCAGCCGGGTGCCGGAGCCGAGGGTGAAGTGGGTGGTGTGGGCGGCGTCGCCGAGCAGCACCAGATTGTCGTGGAACCAGGTTTTGTTAGTGACCTGGGTGAAGCGCAACCACCGCGCCGGCTCGCCACGGGACTGACTGATTAACGTATGGCCATCCAGGGCGTGTTCGAAGATTTTCTCCAGCAGCCCGAGGCTGTCCTCGCTACTGAGCGTGTCGAACCCGAGTGCCTGCCAGGTGGGCTGGGTGCACTCCACGATGCAGGTGCTGATCTCGGCACTGGAGGGGTAGGCATGGAACCATATCCAGCCGGCTGAGGTGTGTTCGAAGGCGAAGGCGAAGCTGTCAAACACCTTGTCGGTGCCAAGCCAGATGTAAGGGTTGCCGCCAACCTCCACTTGGGCGCCGAAGTGGTCGCGGTGGTGCTGGCGCATCCGGCTGTGGGCTCCATCGGCGGCCACGACGAGGTCAGCGTCGGGAAGCACAGAGGGGTCATGCAGTTCGTGGCCGTGCTGGACGTCAACTCCGAGGTCGATCGCACGCGCACTGAGGATATCGAGTAGTACCGCGCGGGCCACGCTGAAGCCGTACCCGGGCAGGTAGGCAGTCTGTTCGCTGCGCAGGATGATCCGTTGTTCTTGCCAGAGCACCGATTCGGCGCGCAGGACATGAGCGCTGTCGGGGTCGTTGCGGAACAGCATGTCCAGCAGTTCGTCCCAGTACACCACGCCCCAGCCGTAGGTGGCGCCGGCGGGATCGCGTTCCAGCACCGTGATCTCATGGCCAGCGTCGCGAATCTTCGCCGAGATGGCGAAGTACAACCCCGCTGGTCCACCGCCGATGCACACGATTCTCATGGTGATGCTCCGTTCAGGGCGGAGAACCCGCTGCCGGTGCGGGTGGGCGGATGGTGCAGGTGGTAGAGGCGTGCATAGCCGCCATTGCGTGCCAGTAGTTGGGCATGAGTGCCGGTTTCGGCGATGCGGCCGTGCTGCAGGTAGATGATGTGGTCGGCGTCGGCGGTGGTAAGCAGGTTATGCGAGATGATCAGAGTGGTGCGCCCGGTGATCAACCTACGCATCGGGGTCAGGACACGTGTTGCAGCGTCAGCGTCCAGGCTGGTGGTTGGCTCATCCAGAAGAAGCAGGGGGGCATCGCGGATCATCGCCCGGGCGATCGCAATGCGTTGGCGTTGCCCGCCGGACAGCAGCCGGCCGCGTTGCCCCACCCGAGTGTCATAACCGTCGGGTAGGGCGGTGATGAACTCATGGGCGTCAGCAGTCTGGGCAGCGGCGATGAGCTCCTCGTGGGTGGCCTCGGGGCGCCCGGCGCGGATGTTGTCGGCGATGGTGCCATCCAGCAGCAGGGTTTCCTGCAACACGATGGCGATGTTCGCGCGCAGCGCGGCGGGATCCAGCTCGCGCAGGTCGTGCCCGTCGAGGGTGATATGGCCACTGGTGGGGTCATAAAACCGCAATAGCAGTTTGAGCAGGGTGGTCTTGCCCGCCCCGGAGGCACCCACCAGGGCGACGGTCTGCCCGGGCTGGGCGGTGAAGCTGATCTGGTGCAACACACTGGTGGTGGTATCGGGATAGGCGAAACTCACCTGGTGCAGGCGCAGCTGCCCGCGGGCGCGGACCAGCGGGACGGGGTGGGCGGGGGCGGTGACGCTAGGCTGCTGATCCAGCAACTCCAGGATGCGTTCGGCGGCCGCGGCGGCGGCGAACAACGACGTCGACAGCGACCCCAGGCCCTGCACGGGCTGATACAGCTGGGCCAAGAACACCAAAAATGCCAGCAGCCCACCCAGGGTGATCCGCCCGCTGGTCAGCTCCCAAATCCCAAAACCCAGGATGGTCAGGACCCCGATGACCTGGATGAGGTCCACCAGCGGGGAGAACATCGCCCCCAGCCGGGTGGCGGCTAGCTCAGCGCGCACACTGCCCATGCTTTGGGTGGCAAAGCGATCGACCTCGGCGGTTTCGCGGCCGTAGGCCTGGATCAGGGTGGCGTTGCCCAGGCTTTCTTCGGCCACCGAGGTGATCGACCCGGCCCGGGCGCGCACCTCCCGGGAGACGATTTTGATGCGGCGGGCGAAGATGCGCGCGGCGGTCCAGAACACCGGGACGGCGACCAGGGAGACCAACGCCAGGCGCCAATCCAGGTAAAACAGCACCCCGGTGAACACCACGATCCGCAGCAGGTTGCCGATGATCTCCACGACGCCGGACAGCACCAGGTTTTCGATCGCGTCCACATCACCGGTCAACCGCGACAGCGTGTCCCCCAACCGGCGGCGGTCGAAAAAACTCACCGACAGAGTGTGCAGATGGGCAAAGACCCGGGTGCGCATCCGGTGCAGGAAATTCTCTCCGATCCACGCCCCCACATACTGGGAGGCGAAACCCAACGCTCCCACCACGAGCGTGATCCCCAGGAATGCCGCCGCCACAGCCGGGAACGCGGAGAAGTCCCGCGGAGTCAACACCTCATCAACCAGCACCTTGAACAACAAGATGGCGCCAGCGTCCACCACCGGCGACACGATGACCAACGCCAAGGCCAGCCACAACCACCGCCGAAACGGTCGAGCATCAGGCCAAAACCGCCGGAACACCTCCCGCACACTCGCCGCGGGAGCCGCCTCCATCACATCCCCACCATCCCCCGCCACAGGACGGACCAGGGACCTCAGCACCTCCCACACAGGGCACTCCGCTCTCTAGGTCTGACTTCGCTCTCTAGGTCTGACTTCGCTCTCTTCGCTCTCTAGGTCTGACTTCCGGGCGTGGCCTTGATTTCTTAGCAGTTTCGCAGTTTCGACCTCTTAGGCAGTCACAACTTTGCCGACGTCGAGGCGGTGGCCCTGATCCCACTGGCCGGAATGAGGCCACCGCCCGACAACTGCGGCATGACGTGCTACCTAGGACCTAGGAGAGGATCCCTAGGAGCCCTCCACGACGGGTGCGGCCGCTGTAGTTGCTAAATTCGCCGTAACCGTTGCGGTAGCCGGGGGGGAATTTGCGCCTCTCGCTGCCGCCACCGCAGCGGAAGCCATCACAGATCTGGTAGTTGCTCTGGCGGTCCCAGTCATCACCGTACCCGCCATATCCACCGCCGCCACCCAATACAAAGATACCTGAGATCCTCATGTCGCTCCTTCGGTCGATGGGGAGACATGCAAGCCAACAGTTCCAGACCGGCCTGGGAAGTTTGCTGCGCAGCCGCCAGGTGTGCGCAGTCGGTGTACTGCCTGTCGGATTATTGTCTCAGCGTTAGGTGCAGCCGAGGAATGTCTCGCGACATGATGTCGCAGTCATCGACGCAGTTCGGCCTCTTAGCGAACTTATCCCGGCGCCAACACCGGCAGCTGTCGATCCCCGCACTCGGCAGCAATCCCAGGTGATCCGAGCTGGCCCCCTTATCCCCGTGGTCAAATGTAAGTTGAACGAGCCTACCCAATGTCCAGACGGTGGCACGCCGACCAGCCGAACATGAGGACGAACAGCGGGTCACATGGAGCCATCGCAGACATCTGCGGGTAACGAATTACCCAAGGACGCTTTGGAGCCCTCTACCGCGCGTGACGCTGTCGTTGCGGAAGCACTTGAGGTACCCCTGGTTGGTGTAATAGTTGAAGTTGTAGCGGTAACCGTTGTGGTCGCAGTTGTACCCCTTGTAACCGTGGTCGAAGTCCTTTCCACAACCCTTTCCACAGCTGTCACCCATTGCGAAGATCCCCGAGACCTTCATACTACATTCCCCTCCTTCATCCCTGCCTCCGCTCGTGACAGTCGGCGGAGGAACCATGCCCCAGAAGGCCTCGCGTGCAGTAGTCAAAGTGGCCGGTCGCGAAGCCGACATGCTAGTAGTACTACCAACCGCCAGCATGAGCAATATGAGTTATTCACCGCTACGGCCCGTGCTGAGTTGTAAGCGTAGAGTGAGAGTTACGGCTCCCTCGCCTTGTCCCCATCCGAGCAGCTCAGCGGTAGAGCGTGACGGGCACCGGCGCACCAGCGTCCAGGCCGCTGGCCGGTTTCGGGCGCCACGAGGTGTCCGTCGGCGCGACCATCCCTCTCTATAACGGCGATGGCGGTGGCCGCCACCCCCTGAGGGGGAT
>JALZHU010000458.1 GCA_030860695.1 Actinomycetota bacterium | reverse complement strand
GTCCAGCCCTACCTCAGCACAGCCACCAAATGGGGACTCGACACCCTCAACGTCCTCACCCAGCTGTTCACTGGCCAGCCCTGGCTACCACCAGCCCCCGAACCCTGCTGAATAGCTACCCTCGGCTGTCTTAGCTTGGATGATCACCTCAGCAGCTGCCTGCGCAGATCCGGTCCTCAGACTTCACCGGCGACCGGTGAGAGCTTTAGCCAGCAGGATGAGGGATCCTGCGCCCAGGGCGGCACCGGCACCATTCGCCAACTCCATGGTGTCCGAGGGCGCAGCACAGCCACCACACGCGCTACGGTGATGAGTACACGGAGGGCCTTGCATGCCCTCGGGGGTCTCTTCAGGAACAAGTTCTGATGCACCTGATAGCGTACGCTCTCAGGCAGGCGACGCATCCCGGGCATGCGAGCGGAATGCGGCCGAATACGCATGCACCGCATGCCACACCACACACCACAACGATTGGCCGTGGCAGTCGCCTCCATTCGTTGCGAAGACAGTCACGCACGCAGGTCCAGTCGACGTCCAGGGCCTCCGGCTGACCCGCCAAGTCGATCTCGGGATGAACGATCGGCTGAGCCTCATTGCTGGTCTCATCGATCAACATGCCGACAATGGGCCGCCGTCCCGGATCAGCAAAATGCACTCGGTAGTGATCGGTGACCTGTTCGTTGTCGCGCTCATAGAGCTGGATAACGAGCCCCCGGACCTGGTCGTCGCTGGGGCGATAGGACGGCACCAGGTAGATGCGTTCGGTGGGAGTTTGGTGCCGCTCGGCACCCGGAACGACAATGACCTGATCCTCGATGCTCTCATACCGGACGAGTGCCGCCTGCCCCCAGTCGAAGTCGTCGACTCCCAAGAGCTGAGCCTCGCCAAAGCTCACCTCGCCAAGGCTCTGCAGCTGGCGTTGGACTTCAACAAGCCGGTGGTCATTTTCGCTGAGCAGCTGCTCATATGCGACGCGGAAGTCGGCGCCCCCGCTAGGGTCTGGTCCTGATGTGGTCATCCTCGTTTCCTTTCTGACCGTAGTACCTAAATGCGGATATCGCGTGCCGGTGAACTCTTTGCCGACGCCGACTGCTAGAAGTGGAGTGTGGCGGAGTAGTCTTGCACCCGATACGAGAAGCACAGAGTTCAACGGCGTGGGCGATTGTCTTCTGATCGAAGTTCACGGATATGGTGATTTCAGCCTTGAACCCGTCGACGCTGCCACTAGAGTGCACTGCGGGTTGTTAGAGTGAGCGAGCATGTGCGCAGTGCTACACCGAGTAGCTTAACGGTCGCTGAAACACCAAGGACACTGAGGTCGTAGCAGTACTCGAGTGAGAGTGGCCCGACTGCCCACTGTCTTCACTCCTTCGTGTTCATGGAAGGTTGCGCGGAGAAAACCATCCAATTGTTAAGCTGCCTGGCACGCTTGGAGCAGCCGCCACATGGCTGGATTCCCACGATCGAGGTTGCTTTTTTGACAACATCTCCCAGGCCAACCTCCTCTCCATCGGTGAGAAACTGAGGAATGCGTATCCGGTGCGGCTCTTTCCGGATTTGAATAGGAGGTTGCTCTGGCTGTTGGTTGGTGTTCATGTTGTTGCCCTTCCGGCGCCTTTGAGGGAGATGGCGCCTGTGTAGCCGATATCCCACATTCTCTGAGCGCCAGAGGTGTGGCTGTCCTTTTCAGGGTGGGCCGGTGGGTGTTGCAGTGGTGTGGATGTGGTGTGGCAGTGGTGTGGCAATGGTGTTGCTAATGGCTTGAGGCGTCCGTCTGCAGTCTTTAGCCTTGATCATTCGCGCGCCCAGCAGACTGGAGGTGACCATGTAGGTCGTCTGTGGTCGTAAGTTCGTCGTCGCTTGCCGGTGTGAGTCCGGTCCGGGTAGCTGTCAGAAGGCCCGGTAGCAGACTGGTGGCTTTGTGGGGAAACCTGCGGGGTCGAAGCCCAGTGTCGAAAGCCCTTGAAGGGGGAGCGACTGAGCGGTCCGTAGCATGACGCGAAGCCTGCGGCGTCGTTAGAGGTGTACCGCTCCAAAATCCGTTACAACTCGGTGAACTGCTGTTTTGTCGAGCGGATCAGGCGGCTGGGTGGTACTCGTTGATCACGCCGCCGGATTCGGTGGCGTCGAATGATCTGGGGGACTGGCGTGGCGGCTGGCTGGTGGTTGTCGTAGGGGGTGCGTTGGTCTCGGGACTGGTGCGGGCGATGGCCGTTGTCATGCTGCGCGTATTCCGACAGGACCTTGGTGGCGTGGCGCTGGTGGTAGATCAGGATTCGGTCGGTGCACCCGGCGCGGATGAACCGCTGGGCATAACAGTTTGCTCTGGGGGCCCGCGGCGGTGTGGTCACGATCGTGACGTCCTGGCTGCGAAACACAGCATCGAAGCTGGGCGTGAACTTGGCATCCCGATCCCGGAACAGGACGCGGAACTGGCTGATTCGGTCGCCGAGATCGATGGCCAGGTTCCGCGCGGCCTGGGCGACCCACTGCCCGGTCAGATGAGCGGTCACTCCGAGGATGTGGACCCGGCGGGTCCACATCCTCGATCACGAACAGCACGGACAAGCGGCGTAGGAAGATCGTGTCGAGGTGGAACAAGTCGCAGGCCAGCAACCCCTCGGCCGGGGTGCGCAGAAACGTCCGCCACGAGGTGTCCGCCTCCCGGGGCGCCGGGCGATGCCTGTGGGTACGCAGAATCCACCGGACGGTCAACTCGCTAAGCCGGTAGCCTAGGCGGAGGAGTTCACCGTGTACCCGGCGATATCCCCACCGTGGATTCTCTTGTGCGAGTCTGCAGATCAGCTTGCGGATCTGGCTGTTCACCGGCGGGCGACCGGGCCGGTTTGGGTATCGCCGCCTGCGAGCT
>JALZHU010000210.1 GCA_030860695.1 Actinomycetota bacterium | reverse complement strand
AAGGCACCGACCTGTCCTTGCACACCCAGGACGAACTTGATAAAGTAGCGGCCGAGCTGAATGGCAGACCACGCAAGACGCTCAACTGGAGAAAACCGGTCGAGGTCTTCGGAGAGCTTATCGAGAAACATTGTGTCGCCATGACCGATTGAAACCGCCGAGTAACAGTATTAGTCATTCCGTGGCTTACACGGAAAAAATGACAAGCTCGATCCCGCTTCTCCGAGGCGAGAACATCAATGACCTGGCCGAACTGGTCGATCGCCCGGTACAGATAGACCCATCGTCCGGCCACTTTTACGTAAGTCTCGTCGACGAACCACCGATCGCCGGGGGCATGCCGGCAGGGTCGTGCCGCCTCGATTAGCAGCGGAGTGAACCGCTGCACCCACCGGTACACGCTCACGTGATCGACGGTGATGCCGCGCTCAACCAGCAGCTCTTCCACGTCGCGGTAGGAAAGCCCGTAGCGCAGGTACCAACGCACCGCGACCAAAATCACATCCGGTGGAAACCGAAAGCCAGCGAACGCGGACCGAGGCGGACGTACTCGACAAGCGCGGCGACGCATCAGCTCACCCTGCCTGAGCCCATCATCGTCAACGCAACAGACCCCCTCGGACTACTGGAAGCCGGTCTACTACCTGTTCGAGGCGCATGGGTTTGAAACCTGGTTAGTCAACGCCCGCGATGTCAAGCACCTGCCAGGACGACCCAAGAACGACAAGCTCGATGCGGTGTGGCTGTGCAAAGTCGCCGAGCGGCAGATGATCCGACCCAGCTTCGTGCCACCCCCGCAGATCCGCCAGCTGCGTGATGTGACCCGCTACCACTGCGACCTCGTTGAGGTGCGCACTGCCGAAAAGCAGCGAGTGGAAAAACTGCTCGAAGACGCCCAGATCAAGCTGTCGGTCGTCGCCAGCGACATCTTTGGCGTCTCCGGGCGGGATATGATGGCCGCGCTGATCAATGGCCAACGCGATCCCTGTGTCCTGGCGCGAATGGCGCGAGGTCGAATGCGCGGCAAGATCACGCAACTGGAAGAGGCGTTCACTGGGTATTTCACCGACCACCACGCGATGCTGCTGACCACGATGCTCGCCCGCATCGACGGGCTGACCACCGACATCGCCAAACTCGACGCCAGGATCGAGGAGATGGTCGCCCCTTTCGGGACCACAGTGCACCGCATCGACGAGATTCCCGGCCTCGGCGCGGTTGGCACCTGCGCGATCCTGGCCGAGATCGGGCTGGACATGACCCGGTTCCCCACCGCCGGACACCTGGCCTCCTGGGCAAAGTTCACTCCCCGGGTCAGCGAGTCCGCCGGCAAGCGCAAAGGCCAAGGCTCGACCGGGCACGGCAACCGCTACCTAGCCAAAGTCCTCGGCGAGGCCGCCGTCGCTGCCGGCAAAACCGACACCTTCCTCGGTGAACGCTACCGGCGCATCGCCCGTCGGCGGGGCAAGAATAAAGCCATCGTCGCCGTTGGCCGCTCCATCCTGATCATCATCTGGCATCTGCTGTCTGACCCTCAGGCCCGATTCAACGACCTCGGTCCGACTTCTACGACAAGCGCCTCGATCCCGAACGCAGAAAACGAACCTACATTCACCAACTTGAAGCCCTCGGCTACAAGGTCACCATCGAGCCAGCCGCCTGACCTAGCACAGTCACCATCACCCAACCCGGCTCCGCTGACGCTGCGACGGGTCCAACCCCTGCCCGTCCCCGGCATTATTTTCGGGTCAGACCCCGGCGCCTCCCTCGCCGCCTAACAGAACGACCAAGAAATTAGACAACAGAGTCGTACACGGGTGCAACCCCAGCCTCCTGATCCCTCAATTGCAACCCTCCGGGATCTATGTCACTGCGTGCAGTGCTTTGTCGCCGATGAGGAGTGCTCTCCCCGCGAGGAGGGCGAGCTTCCCGCTTCTTCGGGAACCTGCCGCTAGTTGACAACGGCCCTATGGCCACTCCACGAGCGTTTACGACTCCGTCACCACGGGTGTCCTGGATCAGAGAAAGCGGGGTCTATGCGACCACCTCCTCATCATGGGCAAACACCAGTGGTTGCCCAGGTGACAGCATAAAGTCGAGTCCAGCCAACACCTTGCCTGCGATCAGCGCGCCATTATGGCTCCCGCCAACCACGGTCAACGGCGTGCCACCGCGTGACCGACGGGTCGCAGCTCCAGCGTCCTGACCGTGTATCGAAGCGCAGTCCCTGGCTCATGTGTGATCATCGTCAGCGAGCCGTCAGCAAAAACGCCACGACGAATTAGCACGGATCAATGCACACGGGCACGGAGCTCGAGGTCAGCGGCACACTACGACACTTCCAGGTACGCGGACGTACGGTCGATCAGCTTCACACACAAGTGCTCAAGGGTCTCCGTCCCTAGTGCGTCCCCGGGATCGTCCTACGCTGTCTTGTCGGCGCCCTTGATGACGCCGCGGCTCTTGATGACATTGCCAAGGCGGCGCAGCGACCAGTCGATGTGAGAAAACGGATGTGAAGCAGGTCGAGCCCACGGACCAGCCCAGCATCAGGGTGGTAAGAGTGATCTGCCTACGGTGACACCGTAGGACGCCTTGGGGGGAAGGTGTGCACATTGTGTGCAAGTGGAGACGCTCTGTAGATAGAGGGGGAGCGGTGAGGAACCTGGTGACTTCCTTGGCTAGTTTGGTGGCGGCGTAACCGGCGCGGGGGATGAGCAGCGGCTCTATCATGGCATTGACCGGTTCATGTAGCCGGCTGACTGATGACACTGTTGGCAGTCCTACCGGTTCGGGGACTCGGCTGCACAACGATCTGGTCGGCTTCTAGGTCGATCCAGAGGGGGCCTGGATGAACGTTCGTTGGATGCGTTCGAATGCGGACTTATTAGCCTTTCTGGCGATTGCGATGATAGCTGTCGTTGTGCTGGCTGTCCTGGTGGTACGTCAACAGCAGAATCAGGCCGCCGATGATGGCCAGGCCTTTCTGGAGGCCGCTCCCGCGGTGGGCGCCCCGCCACGGGCAAACCCGACTGATCCGGCTAACGTATTGATCAAGCCGGGCGCACCTTCTCACGCCGCCCCCGACGACTCTGCTGCGGTGGTGGAGCCTCCAGGCAGGGCCGCTTCTGGTGACCAGCCGGTCGAGTCTGACCGGCCTTCTCCGGAGGTCACCGATGACTCTGCTGCGGTGGTGGAGCCTCCAGGCAGGGCCGCTTCTGGTGACCAGCCGATCGAGTCTGACCGGCCTTCTCCGGAGGTCACCAACGACTCTGCTGCGGTGGTGGAGCCTCCGGCTCGGGCCAAGGCTCCTGAGTTCGGTGACACGCCGACACACTTTGAGAGATCGGCCCACTCCAACCGATCTCCTAATCCAGACGCCGAGGAAACGGCTCTGACACCAGGCGATCACGATGATCATCAGTGAGCCATGAGCGGAAGCGGCACGACGAGTCTGGGTGGCACCGTTGCGTTGGTGGATGCCCGGGTCTGTTGCATCCGTGGAGGGCGAGGTTGGGCAGGCTGTGCCGATGCGTCATCGCTTTGCCTGTCTGCCTGCTCCAAGGTCCGGCTTCGCGGGATTCCGGTTCCCTCCCGATGTGATCATGATCGCGGTACGCTGGTACCTGCGCTACGGACTCTCCTACCGTGACGTCGAGGAGCTGCTGGCTGAGCGCGGAAGCACCGTCGACCACGTGACGGTCTACCGCTGGGTACAGCGGTTTACTCGGCTGCTGATCGATGCAGCACGACCCTGCCGGCACGCGGTCGGGGATCGGTGGTTCGTGGACGAGACTTACGTCAAGGTTGCTGGGCGGTGGCTGTATCTGTACCGGGCGATCGACCAATACGGGCAGGTCATCGACGTCCTGGTCTCCCAAAAGCGGGACCTGGCAGCCACTCGCCGGTTCTTTATCCGCGCCCTCGAACATGGCCCAGGACCGACCGAGGTCAGCACCGATCAGGCGCCGGCCTACCCGCGGGTGATCGATGAGCTTCTACCCGCCGCGTGCCACGTCACCGAGCAGTGCGCGAACAACCCCATTGAGTCCGATCACGGACGGCTCAAATCCCGACTGAGGCCGATGCGGGGCCTGAAACGGCTCCATTCGGCCCGCGTCATCAGTGCCGGGCACGCGTTCGTCCAGAACCTCCGCCGCGGGCACTACGAACTCGGAGTGGATACCGATCCACGGCATCGGCTTCCGAAGATCTTCACCGAACTCGCTCGCGTCATCAGAACAGGACACTTACGGCGTCGTAGCGTGTCTTGCCACTCGCTAACGCAACAGTCCCATCCCATCTCCGCGAGACCAACTTGCGGTGCCAAGCCAGGATCGTGGCCGGAGCGCACCAGCACAGCGGTCAGACCAAGCAGCCAGCGCACCAGCTGATACAAGATCGACAGCAGCAGCATCCGACGATCATCCATGACCGACCGGAACACGAGGACCGCAGGTTAGGACACTGCATCGAGTATTCGAGCCCCACACGGTCCACGGCGCCCGCCACAATGCCCACGCCTTGCCGCCTTTGGTCTAACCGTCCTGCTCGCCGACATGCCCACCGCGGCTGACTTGGGCTATGTCGGCGTCGAGGGCATCGAGATCGTTCCGTTCAAACGACTCCCTGGCAAGGACCTCACCACCAGTCAAGCCGAGTTCAACACAGCTCTGAGCACAATCCGCGCCGCCGTGGAACACGCCATCGCGCACCTCAAGACATGGCGAATGCTCAGCGAAGAAGGCGGCCGCTATCGAGCGCCGATAGAAAAATACCAGAGCATGCTAAAAGCCGTCACCGGACTTTACTTCTTTGCGGCTTGTGAATAAGTCTCCAGGTGTCCTGCGAATGTCCGGTGCTGGCTGCGGTGCCGGTCACAGTAAACAGGTATAGAAAACAATCTGGGTGAACGCCCACAGCCGGCCGATCCGGCTCCACAGTGCTGCCAGCACGCTTGCGTGCCCGACCGTAGGCTCAGGATGCGGCCGACTCAGCCCCGCTGGTCTGAGAACCGCTGATCTCGATCCGGCGAGCCTTGCCTTCCCCGGCCACCGGAATACTGATTGTTAACACCCCCTGGTCGTAGCTAGCCCGAATGTTGTCGAGGTCGAGCTGGTTGCTCAGCTGCAGTTGACCAGAGAAGGTGCCGTGCAGTCGCTCGGACACCAACCACTGTGCGTCCTCGATCTGCTGCCGAGGCCGGTACGCCTTGATGGTCAAGACGTTGTTCTCCACGTGCAGCTCCATCGAGTCGGGCTCGATGCCCGGCAGATCGAACTGGATGATCAGCTGTTCCCCGTCCCGGTAAGCGTCCATCGGCATGGTCCGCTTTCCGGCAGTGCTCGAGATCCGCTGAGCGGAGCGATCAACCTGACCCAAGGGCTCGATGGCGACGAGCATCCTTGTCACCTCACTTTTATCGTAGATCACTGTGGCGTAGCACTAGGTGCGACATCGTTGCCTAGTGTGTTCCCCGCATAACCCCGTCCTAACGCCAACGGCCGGGCGAGTTGGGACATAAACCACCGCAGCGTCCTACCGCCAGCAACAAATCTTGAGAGTGGCCGCGTCGATGGCCAGCAGGACCAGTCCGGCACCGTTTCAGGCGGAGTCGTAGGGCAGGATGTCGACGCCGTAGCGGACCTGGTGGATGCACAGCAACTTGTGATCGACGACGCCGTCGAAAAGTTGGAAGGCCCCTAGGCCGAGGAACAGCCCGGTCAGGCGTGGCGAGTGCTAGGGCGCGGCGGCGGCGCAGATCCGCATACAGGACGAAGCGGCAATCAGGCCCAGCAGTTCGGCCGTGCGCAGTAGCCCGTCCGAGAGCAGCCCCACGGGGAGGGTGGAGCGGTCGTAGAAATGGTGCCAGGCCAGGATCTGGTGGAAGACGATCTCGTCGAGCGCGGCCATCACCGCCGCGCCTAGCAGCGCGCAGAACGCCAATGACCGCCGTGATCGCAGACGAACCTGGAATGTGGTGCGTCGGGCCAGGTCGGTCATGAAGCGCTGCCTTCCTGCCGATGTCTGCTCGCGCGTCCGCCACATCCTCCCAATGAGTCTTGTTGCGCAGTGAACGTCTGGACGCGGGAGTAGACGCGTGAAGATCGGGTACCCGAGTCGGCATGATGAAACGCGCGCTGTGGCAGGGTCTGGTCTCCGGCGCGGCCGGGGTCGCGGTGATGACGCTGGGTGAGAAGCTGGAACAGCGCCTGACCGGTCGGCCGGACTCCCACGTCCCGGCGCGGGTGTTGCAGCGGTTGACCGGCATGAGGGAACACCCCGGGCGACAGCCGTTGCCGCTGAATTGGGCGATGCACTTCGGCCAGGGCATCGTGCTCGGTGTCCTGCGCTCGGTGATGGCCTACGCCGGGCTGCGCGGCCCGTGGTCCTCGGCGAAGTTCACCGTGATCCGGCTGACCAACGACCAGATTCTGGAGAACGCCACCGGCGTTGGTGCGCCGCCGCCCACCTGGCCCCTTGGGGAACTGACCGTAGACTTGCTACACAAGGCCGTCTACGCCTTCGTCACCGGTGCCATCGCCGATGCCCTGGCGGCCCGCTCCGGCCTCGGGCCTGGGCAACGGCACGCCGCGATCGTGCCGGGCCGCCACCCTGATGTCGGCCCGCTGCGCCGCGAGGCCGCCTACAGCCGCTAGGCAAAGCGGTGAGCGGCGTCACGGTTCTCACGGCCCTACATCCGCCAGCTGGCACTGGTGCGTTGACGGATGACGGGCTCGGGCAGAGTGGAGCGATACCAGGTCGACCACGTGACCGTGCTCCGGGGGTGTAGCGGTTTATCCCGCCGCTGATCGACGCGGCACGACCCTGTCGGCACGTCCCTGGTTCGTCGACGAGACTACGTCAAAGTAGCCGGACGGTGGTCTATCTGTACTGGGTAATCGACCAGTTCGGCCAGGTCATCGAGGTCTCGTTGCTGAGGAACGGGATCTAGTAGCCACTCGCCGGTTCTTTCGCTGAACTCGCCCACGCCATCTGAACCGCACTCAGGTCGCAGTCGACCGTGTCTGTTGCGGTGACGTATCCTCTCACCCTGCCCGGGCCCGTCATCCGTCAACGCATCGAGATTCAACAGCATCACCCCGGGACGCGGATGGTGACAACGGCGATGTCATCTCGTGGTCTGCCAGCCTGAAACTCGAGTACTTCGCTGAGGACGGCGCTGGTCAACCCTTCTGCGGAGTCGACGGAGCGCGCCGCGGCGGCGAGCCTTTCTTCTCCGTAGAAGTCTTTTCCGCTGCGCGCCTCGGTGACGCCGTCGGTGTAAAGCACAAGCGTGTCACCCGGCAGCAGGCTGATCTGCACATCGTGCAGACGCGGCGCATCTACGACGCCTAAAAGCGATCCTGGTTTACCAATGGCGTGTAGCGTCCCGTTGGATTGTCGAAGGAGTGGAAGCGGATGCCCGGCACAGCTGATTGCGCCGGTCCACTCGCGGTCAGCCTGCCTCAGTCGCAACAGGACGACGGTGCAGAACCGGTCAGTGTCGTGTTGCCGTAGTACGTCGTTGAGCGTCCAAAGCGCCTGCGAGGGCTCGGCATGCTGGACGGTGGCGGCGCGTAGCGTGTAGCGGGCCAGCGCGGTCACGACGGCTGCATCGACGCCCTTGCCGCACACGTCGCCTATGGCCACCACCCAGTCGCCGGTGCCGATCTGGAAGACATCGTAGAAGTCACCCCCAACCTCGCTACCGTCTCCGGCGGGCCGATACGCCGCCGCGGCGTCGAGGTCCGGGATGGTCGGGAGGGTCGGTGGGATCAGCGTCTGCTGCAAGGTCCGCGCTAGGGCCGTTGCGCGCGCCTCGGACTCTTCCGCCCGCTGCTTGGCGCGCAGCAACTCGCGTTCGTATGCCCGGCGCAGCCTAGCGTCGAACACCGCAGTCCGTATCACCGTTGGGGCGCCGTGCGGGTCACGCTCGAGAACGGAGTTGACTAGCACCGGCAACCGCGATCCGTCAGCGCGGAGGATGTCGAGCGCGATCTCGTGCGCGTGGCCTTGCATGCTGAGCATCGGGGCGTAGTGGGTCTCGTGGTAGATCCGTCCACCGGCGGATAGCAGCTGCGCGAAACGCACCTGCCCGATCAGCTGTGCGCGGTCGTAGCCGCTCAGCGTCAGAAACGTCTGGTTCACCTTGATGATCGTCCCGTCCAGGGTGGTGGACAGGTAGCCGCACGGCGCCCGGTCGTAGAGCTGTTCGGCATCGTCGTCGAGGAGCGCCTCGTAGAAAGCTTCCAGCGCCTCACCGCCGCCCGACGTCATCGCAGCGCGGGTGTCGACCTACGCACGAACCGCTCGATCGCTGCGGCCGTCTCTTCCGGCGCGGAGAGGTTAGGGCAGTGCCCGGTGGCGTTCAACAGCACCATCGACGCATTCGGCATCCTGTCGCGCACGAACTCGCCGACGGAGATGGGCGCGATGGCGTCCCTGGCGCACTGCAAGACGAGCGTCGGCGTCACCACGGCGGGCAGGTCTTCACGGTTGTCGGACAGAAACGTGACCCGGGCGAACTGACGTGCGATAGACGGGTCGGTCCGGCAGAAACTCTCAGTCAACTCCTCCCCCAACTCGGGCCGGTCCGGACGGCCCATGATCACAGGAGCCATCGCGCTCGACCATCCAAGGTAGTTGCTCTCCAGCGACTCAAGCAGGTCGTTAATGTCATCCGCGCTGAACCCACCAACGTAATCGTCGTCGTTGAGGTAGCGGGGCGACGGGCCAACCAGCACCAACCTGGCAAACAGTCCAGGTACGGCAGCCGCCGCGAGGACACCGATCATCGCCGACACGGAATGCCCGACGAAGACCACATCCCGCAGCTCGAGCTCTGTACAGATCGTGACAACATCCTCGGCGTAACCGGACAGGGACGAATAGCGTTGCAGGTCATACACCGACAAATCGGAGTTTCCAGCTCCCACGTGATCGAACAGCACCACACGGAACTCGTCTTCGAATCGGGGCGCGACGTAGCGCCACATGTTCTGGTCACAGCCAAACCCATGCGCGAACAAAATCGGTTGCCCGTCCAACTGCCCCGAGATGCTGATGTTGTGCCGGGTCACAATGCTCACCACCCCAGGCACTGAGAACGGACACCTCACGGCGGCTACCGTAAGGATCCACCGCGCCGGGCCAACGTGGATGCAGACGACAGCACCCGCGGTGGTCGACCGGATCTGGACGAGGTCGCAGCCTAGTGACGAGCTGTAATCGCCGTCCGCTGCCGCCGGTGACCTCGAGTCGGACCCGTCCGGCCATCGCAAAGTCGAGGACCGGGCATTGATGCCCCTATAGATGTCAAGCCGCTGACGGCTCGGCTTGGGGTGGGGAGGTGATGATCTGATAGATCGCCCGGGCGAGGTAGCGCTTTAAGCAGCGGATGGCTTCGCGGCGGGTTTTGCCTTCGG
>JALZHU010000209.1 GCA_030860695.1 Actinomycetota bacterium | reverse complement strand
CCTCAACGCCGCGCAGTCGACGCTCCTCCAGCGACACCGACCGGGTGGTGAGCAGCCCCCGGCGGATCCGCAGGGCGCCGCCCGGTTCGCGGACCAGCCGGAATCCCCACCAGGCTTCGACGAAGATCAGCACTGAGCCCACTAGCGCGATCACCAGTACCAGCACGGCGAACACAACAATGCCCAGCCATAGCGGGGCCATGCTCAGTTTGTCACGGACGCCACCAACATCGACAACGTCGGCACCGACGTCACCGATGAGTTGCCCGAACGCTCCGGCCACGGCGCCCACCGCCACCAGGCTGGAGGCCGTGAGCGGGGCAAAGCGCAGCCAGGACCAGTCCAGCGCGGCCAGCTCAGTCACGGTCGGCGGGGCCGGGACGCCTTGGCCGTCCGGATAGCCGGCGTCAAGGGGATCCAGCAGGCGCTGCCGCAGGCGGTCGGCCTCGGCGGCGGATACTGCGTCCAGGGCCAGCTCCCGCGACTCGGCACCCTCGCTGCGCTCCCCGGTTCCCATCGTGACCGTGGATAGGCCGAAGAGCCGGTGCACCGGCCCGGCAGTGACGTCGACGCTGCGGATCCGGTCCCGTGGGATGGAGCGGGCGCTGCGGAATAGCAACCCGGAGCGCAGCTCGACGCGCTCGCTGGTGATCCGGTAACGGGTAGTCAGCCAACGCAGCACCCCCGCGAACACGACAACCAGCACACCGACCAGCACTCCGTAGACCCGGTTGTCGACATCCTGCCCGGCGCCGACTACCAGTACCACTGCGATCACCGGAAGCAACCCAGTGAGCTGGCGCAGCGGCGTGACGGCGAGCATCCGGGGGTTGAGGCGCTGCCAGTCGAACTCGCGTGGCGGGGTCACGTGGCATCCCCAGGGGTCGCCTGGGTGGTTGCTGTGAGCTGCTCGACAAGGTCATCGGCCACCGCGCGGTCTAGCCCTGCCAACCGCAGCGCACCGGCCGCCGATGCCGTGGTGACCGTGACGGTGGCCAGCCCGAACAGCTGTTGAAGCGGCCCGCGTTCGGTGTCCACAGTCTGGATCCGCGACATCGGGGCGACCCGCCATTCTTGGCTGATCCAGCCCGCGGAGGTGTAGACGGCGTCGTCGGTGGTCTCCCACCGGTGCACCCGGAACCGCCACCGCGGCATCACCAGCAGGTAGCCCAGGCCCATGACGATTACCGCGGCAGTGCCAGGGATCAGCCATGGCCGTGCGTCGACCCAGACGGCCAGGGCGACCGCCAGCGGTATCAGCAAGGCGGCCACCTTGAGAGCGGCCTGGGTGGTCCACCAGGTGATCGCGCGTGGACTCACCCGGTGACGCGGCGGACGCAACCGCACCGGTTCGCTCATATCTGGGCCTCGCCCACCGAGCAGCCGTGACGGCCGAGCACCAAGACGTTGATCCCACCGGCGACGGCCTCTGCGCCGATATGGGCAAGTTGGCTGCGCAGGTCGCCTCCGGGGTAGCTCACGGCACCGAGCCTAGAAGCCGGGTCCGCCAGACCAGGCAGCAGCCTTCGCCGCTGTTGCCCACAGTAACAGGATATCCACAGTTACACCCCTATCGGATAACAATTCAAATACTTTCTGCAGCATTACCGGAAATGTATACACGGAGAGCCAGTAGAGAAGACCAGGACAGCCTATTCGCACGGAAGCAGAGTTGGGCTATGCTGACGCCGGTCGGGGCTCCATAGCTAATCCAGTCATCTCAACGGTTTCTTGGCTGCCCGGAAATCTGGTTGTACTGCTGAACCTCTGAGAAGGGGACGCGAGATGGCCGACAGCGGCAAGGAAGGTCCATGATTCAGCACAGCAAAGGCGCCCGGACAATGGGGCGGGTCGGAGTATGCGTGGCGTTCGTCTCGTCGGCACTGTTGTTCGCCGGGCCCGCCTCGGCGGCTACGGAGCGAGTCGCCACGGCACACGAGCACGACAGTGATCAATTCTCAGTATATTTGAGCGGTGACGAGGTCCGTGATGGCGGAGACCGCGACGGGCAGGGCTTTGCCCGCCTCGACTTCGACCCAGCAAGGGAGAGAGTCTGCTACGCAATCACGTGGCGCAGGCTCGACGGTGCGGTGACGGCTCTACATCTCCACGCCTCTCCTCGTCGCAGTGACGGCCCACATTGGATCGATTTCTTCGACAATCAGCGCTTCGACGGCGAGCGAAGCACGGTCGCGGACTGCGTCCGCGCTCCTCGATGGAAGATCCGCGCTGTTATCGACGATCCGTTCGACTACTATCTCAACGTCCACACGACCGCGCACAAACACGGAGCAATCCGCGGCCAGCTAGGTTAGAGCCTGCCGGGTGGGAGGCGGAGTTCCATCCGTCTCCCACCATTAGGGTGTGTCCTACAGACCTTCGCATGGACCAGCACTACAGTTCGGGAACCTGAGAGTATTCCCGAGCTCGGTAGGCCGCTGAGCCTTCGAAAGGGGACGCGAGGATGGCCGACAGCAACAAGAAAGGTCCCACCCTGCAGCGCGGCGAAGGCACCTGACGAATGGAACGGTTCGGAGTGTGCCTGGCGTTCGTCTCGGCGATTCTCGTCCTCGCCGGACCGACCTCAGCGGCGGCGCATGTGGGTAGCTCGGCGTATCAGCCTCGAGATGGTCACTTCTCGGTCCAGTTGACCGGCAGGGACGTCCGGGGCGGCGGCGATCCCGACGGGCAGGGGTCGGCTCGGCTTAACCTTGATGCTCAACAAGAGACGGCGTGCTACACCGTCACGTGGAGTGGGCTTCGCGGTGACGTGACCGCCTTTCACCTGCACGTTGCCGACCGTGGCAGCGAGGGCCCGCATTGGATTGATTTCTTCAACGATCAACGCTTCCCCGGGTCGCACAACGAGGCCTCGGGCTGCGTCCCTGCTACCCGAGATAAGATCCGCGCCGTTATCGAGAATCCGTCGGCCTACTATCTCAACGTCCACTCGACTGCGTTCGAAAAGGGAGCGCTCCGCGGCCAGTTGAATTAGTAAGGTTTTGCTAGGCATGATCACGGGACAGCCGAGCGAGCATGCCCTCACAGCTGCGCACGACCACTCGCGCCCGATCGCTGGCAACGCGGTCAGACAGTGGGCTCTCGGCGCGCCGCTGCCAGCGGGCCAGTGCGGCGATTACGGCCTCGCGCAGCTGCGCGGGATCCGCGTCGGGGTCTAGGCCGAGCCGGTTGGGTGTCGCGGCGCCGTGTCCGCCGAGCAGCCGCTCAGCATCGGAACGGGCGTCAGCCGGCAGAGCCACGTTGGGGGCACGCAACTCGGCGAGCAGCCGCAGCTCTCGGAACTCATGTGCACCGGCCAGGATCCGCTCAACCTCACCAGCCAGCTGGTTGGCCTTAGGGAGGGGTTCCTCCCGTAGGATGCGTTCAACAAGCAGCAGTGCCGACCGTGCCTTGAGCACGTCCCGGCGCTCGGTGAACTGGGTGGCCAGTACCCTGCGCAGCTCGTCCAGGCCGCTTCGCCGCACCAGCTCCGCGGTGAGCCCCGCCGGTTCGCGGTGCCCCTGGCGGATCAGTGTGATCGCCAATCGCAGCCCAAATAACCCGAATCGCTCCATCAAGGCGCCGCGAGTCTGCGCCGGCAGGGTCGAATGTGCCTCCGGTGCGACGAACCGATCGGCCGAAACAAGCAGCGAGTCCAGCTCGGATCGGGACGCCTGCGCCAGCTCGCAGACCGCGCCGAACTCCGCCTGCCGCAGCGTCCGAGCGGTCTCGGCGAGCAGGCCGGCCACCGCGACCACGGTCTGGCACAGCCGGCGTACCTTGGGCTCGGCGCGGTAGCGGCGGGCGATATGCCGCGCTGAGACCATCGCATCGAGCCGCCCGGCACCGATCTCGTCTGCCCGGGAAAGCACCGCGATCGTGTTCACCACCCCGCTGGCAGCACTGACCCGGTCGTGGAAGGACTCGAGGAAGCGCACGTCGGAAACATGCAGGTGGCGCATGAGGTAGATGACGGCGTCCGCGTCCGACGGCCGGTCATCGGGCGTGAGCAGCGCGACCGTCTGGGCCGAGACGTGCGTTGACAGTGACGCGATACCCGGGGTGTCGATCAGTGTGGTGGTCCGCAGGCTCCGGGAGGGCCAGTCGACGAGCAGCCGCTCGACGTCCTCGGGTGCGCTACCCTGAAGATCAAACTCCAACCGACCGTCGGTCCGGGTCAGCGGCAGCTGCCTCGGAGCCCCTTTCCGGGATATCAGGTTAACTCGCGGGCTTGCGGCATCCCGGTACCAGGTGACGATTCGGGTGCACTCGCCGGCGTCGGTGGGGGCGATCTGCTCCCCAACTAAGGCGTTGAGCAGCGTCGACTTGCCGGTTTTGACCTTGCCCGCCACGGCGACCCGCAGCGGTTCGTCGAGCCGGTCGATCTGGTCTCGCAGCCGGGTCGCCGTTGCCGGGCTGCCCTGATAGATCTCGATCGCCCACCGCAACAATGCCCGGACCGCAGTGTTGAGGCCAGGGGCCGGCTCAGTCGGTGAGTTCACGATCTATTTCCTGGGCCGGGCAGCAGGGTGCCGGCGTCCTGGCGCAGCGCGTCGATCTGCCCCAGCTCGGCCTTGATCTGCTGGATACGCTGCTGCCGGCCGGATGCCTCGGTGTTCGCGGCCTTCTCCGCGGCTTGGATGGACTCAGACAGCGAGCGGTGCAGCTCGGTCGCCACCTCGGTGAAGTGGTCCCGTAGCAGCCGTTGGACCTGGCGTAATCGGTCGCGGCATTCTTTGCCGACGTGAAAGATGACGTCGTCGACCTGCCTTCGCAGCAGCATCTGGGCTTCAGCTTGCTGCCGCTTCAGGCGGCTGTGTTTGTCCTCGCGCAGCGTCTTGGTGCCCAGCACTAACCCGGCGGCCACAGAGATCGGGTTGATCAGCGCCATCCCGGCTAGCGAGGTCAGCATGCCGAACATCAGCACGCCACCGTAGGAACCCCGCATTCCGGTGAGCAGCTTTCCGACGAGCTTGGGGTCGTCGACTTGCGGTGCCATCAGATCGGGCACCGCATTTAGCGTGGTGGGTGCGTTACCCAGCCGCAGCTCGGGGAGCAGCTCGCCGCCATCTTCGGCGAAGTGCTCGGCCACTTGGTGGGCGATCAACTGTGCCCGCTGGTTCGCCCATACGAAGTTGTCGGAGGTGGCCGCCGCGAGCTGCTGGGTGAGCCACTCGGTGAACTGCTCCCAGATCGCGCTCGGGTCGGCTTGTTCCAGCGCCGCCTCGCCGTTACGGACTACCTGCCGCAACCGGTCGCGCAGGTCGAACTCGATGTCGGCATTCAGGTCGGCCATCTCGTCGTTGAGCGTGTATTGCCATCGTGATGTGCGGCGATGCAGATTTTCAGCGCGGGTCTTGGCGGCCTCCAGCTCGGCCATCAACGCTGCGTTTCCCCCGGGATTCTGCTGCGCCTGCAACTCGGCCCGCAGAGACACCGCAAGGTGGTCGGTGACGGTGAAGATGTCGTGCGCCACGCTGCGGCGGCTCAGCCGGTCAGCCTGCGCCACGGCGCCCAGCAGGTACCGCACCAGCGCCGGGAACCCGGACTCCTCCTGCAGCTGCTGGTCCTCGGTGCGGATCGAATGCAGGCGCAAAGTCGAGGACACCGGAAGCAGATCTGCCCCCACCTTGGCGCCGGCTAGGTGAACGCGGTTCAACTCGGCGATGCGCCGCCACTGCGGGTAGAGGTCGATCTTGGTAAGCACGCAGGCGACATTGGGACACAGCTTCATCGCCTGCCGCAGGAAGTTGATCTCGGGTTCGGAGTACTCCTGCGAGGCGTCGGACACCAGCAGCACGGCGTCGGCGGTGGGCAGCGCCGTCAGGGTACTGGTGGTATGCGCCGAGCTGAGGCCGCCGACACCAGTGGTGTCGACCAGGACGAGCCCGTCGGCCAGGATCTGACGCGGGATACCGACCTCGGCGCGCAGCAGGCCTCGCCGGTGAGCAGGATCGCCCGCCTCCGACACGTGGGCAACGAGCTCGCCGAGGGGTACCTGGACCCGGGTTGTCTCCGCGTCGGCGCCGTCGTCCGTGCTGTGTACCAGCGTCGCGATGGGAGTCTTGGAGTAGTAGACCTCGGTGGGTACCGCGGTGGCAATGTCGTCGTCCACCGGGCAGACCGGGGCGTCGACCAGTGCGTTGACGAGCAGACTCTTGCCCTGCTTGAACTCGCCGACCACCAGCACCCGCACGGTGGGGTCTAGCAGTCGCCGGCGGGTGTGTGCCAGCCGCTCCGCCAGGTCGTGCCGGTTGCCGGCCTCAGTCAAGCCGATGGCCCGGTCAACAACATCCAGGCCTGCCAGCCCTGCTGTGCTCACTGCGTTGCCCTCTCTTGCCGGCGGTCATACAACCAGCTCCGCCACCCCGGGGCGGGGTTGTGGAGGCAGCGTGGTGCTCGGCTCACGGGAGGCTACTCCAGTGGTCAGTGGCCCGGCTCCGTCAAGACGAACAGCTCCGCCACCCGGGGGCGCGGGTGGCGGAGCTGGCGTGGTGCTCAACACACCGAAGACTGCTGCTGGGGTCAGTCGGACAGTGTGTCATCGCACCGGCTCATGGATAGGCGTGACGACCCTAATCGAGCACTTCCACCTCGTTGTCATGTATCGGGACGTTGAGCGCCGGGCTCACGTTGAGGTTGAGCACACCATCTTGCTCGGTGCGCGTGATCGCTGAGTCCTCGTTGTACGACTCGCGGTTGTTGGAGTCGCGGTTGAAAGAGTAGCGGTTGAAGGACTCATCGTCATATGAATGGTCGTTGTAGGATTTGTCGATTGTGGTGCGGTACGATTCCTCGTGGTCGTGCGAGTCATTGAAGGAATCACGAACCGTGGTATTCGACTCATAGTCGTGTGAGTCATTGAAAGAGTCACGGACCGTGGTGTTGTACGAGTCGCGCGTTGAGTTGTCTACCGCACTGTCGTTGGTGGCGACGTTGCTGTTGTAGGCGTTGGGGGCGTTGCCGTCGTTGTTTGTTCCAGCGACGCCGCCACGGTCGGCGATGTTGTTGCCATTGAACGAGTCGTTGATTGAGTGGTCATCCCGGTACCAGCTGTTGCCGACGTTGTTGCCGTCACCGACGACATTATCGTCACCATTTGCCACGTTACCGTCGATATCACGACCCGCGGCCACCGACTGATCCGTCGCAATCACTGAGTCGTCGTCGAAGCGCTGGAGGAGAGTGCCCTCGTTCCAGATGCTCTGATTCACTGACTTGTCGATGATGGTGTCTTGGTCGTCAATGTAGGAGTAGTTGTTGGAGATGTATTCCAGTTGGTGCACCGCGGTGGCGTGCGGTTCGGGGTGGTAGCTGTGACCGCCGTGGCCGTGGTGGGGCCCGCTCGTGTGCCCGCCGTGGTACTCGCGGCTGCCGACGTAGGTAACCGGGTGGTAGTCAGCCACGTAGGACATCGCGTCGGCCACGTCTTCGCCGCATACATCGCTGAGGCCTGCCTCGGCCAGCGCCTTCTCGGGATCGGCAATGAAAGCGGCCTTGGCGTCGCTGTCGCGCAGCAGGTTGAGAATGAAGTCCAGCAGAGTCGTTGCCATGCTCATGACCGTGGAGCTCCCTTAGGTTGATGTTGCGGACCCGGCAGGGTCGGCCGGTCCGGCGGTGCGCCCAAGCTAGGTGCCTCGTCACGTCCGGTCATCGGGGATCGCACCGGGTTGCGGTCTGGCGCGTTAGGGGATTGAGAGCCACCTGTGGTTGGGGGCTGCGGGGCCCGCCTGAGGTCCCCGGCCCCCTTCGGACGCCCGAACGTAAGATCGCGGATGCTGACCCACAGTATCGTTAACACAGCGCCCCGTATTCGCGATACCGAGGCCAGGCGCCAGAGTTGCTCTCAGCACCGCTGGAAGGGCCCGCCGGAAGACGAGGAGGGGCACGCGAGGATGAGCTACTGGCTCGGGATCGACGTGGGTACCACCTTCACCGCGGCAGCCATCTGTCGCGAAGAAGCTGGCCGACGTGCGCTCCCGGAGGTGGTAGCGCTAGGGACCCGCTCCAATGCGGTGAGTTCGGTGATCTACCTGGGGGAGGACGACCAGGTAGTCGTCGGCGAGGCCGCCGAGCGTCGCGCCGTCACCAACCCCGACCGGGTGGTCCGCGAGTTCAAGCGGCGCATCGGCGATGAGGTCCCGATGGTCATCGGTGGTGTACCGCGCTCCGCACCCGAGATCGCTGCGATGGTGGTCCGTTGGGTCGTCGACCTGGTCGCCGAGCGCGAGGGCGGATCCGCCGCAGGCATTGTGATCACTCATCCGGCCAGCTGGGGCGCGTACAAGATCCAAATCATGGCGGATGCGCTGCGCGCGAGCGATCTACCGGAAATCATGTTCCGCACCGAGCCGGAGGCTGCGGCAGCGAGCTATGCGCTCCAGGAACGAGTCGAAACCGGAAGCACCATCGCCGTCTATGACCTCGGCGGCGGGACCTTCGACGCGGCCGTAGTACGCAAGACCGGTGCGACGACGTTCTCTGTGCTCGGCATCCCGCAGGGAATCGAGCAACTGGGCGGCGCGGACTTCGACGACGCAGTCTTCAGCCACGTCGTCGCGGCAGTCCCAGCTCTGAGCAAGCTCGACCCTGATGACCCCGCCACCCTCGCTGCGACCGCTGCGCTGCGGCGCGAGTGTACTGAGGCCAAGGAAGCGCTCTCGGCCGATACCGAGGTGACGATCCCAGTGCTGGCTCCCGAGATCCAGTCGCAAGTGCGGCTGGTTCGGGCCGAATTCGAGGACATGATCCGCCCGCAGATCGCAGAGACCGTCGAGGCGCTACGCCGGACTCTACGGTCTGCCGACGTCAGTCCGCAGGACCTCGACGCAGTGCTGCTGGTCGGTGGTTCGTCGCGGGTGCCGCTCGTTGCGCAGATGGTCTCGGCGGAGCTTGGTCGCCCGGTCGCCGTCGACGCTGATCCCAAGGCCGCGATCGCGCTCGGCGCCGCCCTCGCCGCGCTTCCGGCCGGCACCGCCGACACCCCCGATTCCGACACCGCTGGCGCCGACGCTGCTTTGGACCCATCGCCCCAGGGCGAAGTCGTGGCCGCGCCCACTGTCCAGCTCGCCAGCTCTGATGTGTCGGTGTTTGCCCCAGTGGAGACCCCGAACCGGCCAACCCTGACAGCCATACCGTTGGATGTCGAGCCTGCTGCGCTCGAGTGGCGCCGAGCTAGATCGCGGCGGGTGAAGCGGGTCGCCCTGGCCGGGCTGCTGGCGATGGTCACCGCCGCGGGCGTGGCGTCCGTCCCGTTCTTAACTTCCCGCAGCGGTCCCATCCCTCCAGCAGACGCCGGAATCCCGGCACCGGCGCCCGAGGCCCCGCCGGCGCCGGGTGCTGTTACCAGCCCCACGGCGACTACCGGGGACAGTGGCGACGGCGGCACGGGCAGCGAGAGCACGGACAGTGAGGGCGCGGGCAGCGAAGGCGCGCGCAGCGGGGCTG
>JALZHU010000027.1 GCA_030860695.1 Actinomycetota bacterium | reverse complement strand
AGCCATGCCATCAGCTGCCGGAAGATGAGATACAGCAGTCGCACCGCCACGGACAGCGATCATGCCTGATCGCTACCGTCTATGATGCCGCAGGTCACCGGGCTGGATGACCGGTTCGGCACCCACAATCAAATACAGCAGTCGGAGCAGCACAGCCTGTGATCATTTCATGATCACGTAGAGTCAACGAAGCCACAGGTCACCACGCTTGTGGCGACTTTTGGCACGCTACAAGTTGCCGGGGGAGTAGGCAGGCCAGGGTGGACAGGATCGCCCGGTCCGGCCACGAAGGACGAGCTCTGGTGACGCGCAGCACCGTGATTTCGTGGTGAGTACCAGGATCTCGACGTCTTTGGCGGCGGCGGTGCGGGCAAGCAGTCTGAGCCAGCCGAATACCGTGATAGAGATCAAATACAGCAGTCGGAACAACACGGTCTGTGATCATGGCTTGATTGCGGGCACCGAGGAAACTCCAAGTCACCGCTGGGCGATGAGTTTTGGCACCGTACACCCGAAACGTCGATGCGGGCCATCATTGTCTGGGCAATTCACAAGCACGTCAGCGCCCGAACTGCGACTGAGAGGGTCGCCAGGTCCAGAATTCCAGCATGGGAAACTTCATTGAGGGTTGCCCTGGTGCGGGACAGCCGCGAGGAGTTCTCTTGCTCCCACCGTGCGATCGTGGTCATGGAGTCGCCGCCGATGCCACCTGTGCGGAGTGCGTCCAGGGTGATTTTCCGCAGCGACGCGTAAAGATCATCTTGTAATGCCAGGCGAGCAAGCGCGTGCCAGCGGTCCCCGCGGTCCAGCTCACTGACCAAGCTCAGCATCTGGTCGATGCCCAGGTGCGTGGACAGCGCGTAGTACAGCTGCGCGACCTGCTCGGCATCCTGTTTTGCCAGCTTGGCCACCTCGACGACGTCGAGTAGCCCGAAGTGGGTTAACCCAGCACTTACTCGGCGCGCCAGCTCATCCGGTACACCCTGCTCGGTGAACCGGCGGGCGGCAGCCGCGACGCTGTCAGCCTCGTGGGCCTGCCAGTCCGGTATCCGCGACGCCAGCGCTTGCACGCTCGGGCGGAACCGATTGATCTCGGCACCGACTGCAAGCGGCTGCGGCCGGTTGAGCAGCAGCCACCGGCTGGCCCGGTCCAACAGCCTACTCAGCGCCAGCGTCATGGTGTCAGCTACCGAGATCGGCACTGCGGTGCCCAAGTCGGCGATGGCCTGCCAGGTCGCCCGCAGGTCGAAGACCGCTACCGCTACTGAGTAGGCCCGCACCGCATCGGGGGCTGAGACCGACAGCTCCTCAGCCAAGCGGAAGGCGTAAGTCATCCCACCTCGGTCGACGACTTCGTTAACCAGAAACGTGGTGATGATCTCGCGGCGCAGCGGATGTTCGCGGATAGCTGCGGTGAAGCGGTCGCGCAACGGGGCGGGGAAGTACTCTGGTAGCCGCGCGCGGAACACCTCGGCGTCGGGTAGGTCACTGGCCAGCACCTCATCGGTCAGCCCGAGCTTGACATGTGCCATCAGGGTGGACAGCTCCGGGGAGGTCAGCCCCTCGCCAGCGGACTGCCGTGCCTCCCACTGTGCTCGGGTCGGCAGAATCGCCAGTTTCCGGTTCAGACCGTGGCGCTGCTCCAGGTACGTCACCAACCGCCCGTGCACCGACACCATCGACGCGGCGTGCGCCCGGCTGACACCCAGCTGGGTGTTCTGATCGGCGTTGCGAGCGAGCGTCAGGGCGGCGACCTCGTCGGTCATCTCGATCAGCAGCGCGCGGCGCTGCGCGCTTTTTAGCACACCGTCAGCGACCAGCCGGTCCAGCAGGATCTTGATATTGACCTCGTGGTCAGAGCAGTCTACCCCCGCCGAGTTATCGACGGCGTCGGTGTTGAGCTTGCCTCCGGCTCGGGCGAACTCGATCCGACCACGCTGGGTCAGGCCCAGGTTGCCGCCTTCAGCGACCACCCGCACCCGCAGCTGCGCGCCATCTATCCGGATAGCGTCGTTGGCCTTGTCGGCGACGTCGGCGTGGGTCTCGGTGGATGCCTTGATGAAGGTGCCGACTCCGCCGTTGAACAACAGCTGCGCCGGGCTAAGCAGGATCGCCCGGATGAGTTCGGGTGGGGACAACTCGGTGATGCCCTCGGCGATGCCCAGTGCCCGGCGCATCTGCACGCTGACCGGTATCCGCTTGGCGCTGCGGGGCCACACCCCACCGCCGGTACTGATCAGCGAACGGTCGTAGTCATCCCAGGATGAGCGCGGCAGCTCGAACAGGCGCCGCCGCTCGGCGTACGAGCTGGCCGGATCCGGATTGGGGTCGACGAACACATGCCGGTGATCGAATGCCGCAAGCAGCCTGATGTGCTCAGAACGCAGCATGCCGTTGCCGAACACGTCACCGGACATGTCCCCGATCCCGACCACGGTGAAATCCTCGGTCTGGGTATCAATGCCCAGTTCGAGGAAATGCCGCTTGACGCTTTCCCACACACCTCGGGCGGTGATCCCCATAGCCTTGTGGTCGTAGCCCGCTGAGCCACCGGAGGCGAACGCGTCGCCAAGCCAGAATCCATAGGACGCGGCGATCTCGTTGGCGATATCCGAAAACGTCGCAGTGCCTTTGTCGGCTGCGACCACCAAATAACTGTCATCACCGTCGTAGCACACCACCCGATCGGGATGCCGGCTTATGCCGTCCACCAGATTGTCGGTGAGGTCGAGCAGGCCCGATACGAACATCCGGTAGCAGACGATGCCCTCGGCCTGGACCGCCTCCCGGTCCAGCCCGGGGTCACCGGTAGGCGGAGGCGGACGCTTGGCCACGAAGGCGCCCTTGGCCCCGGCTGGCACGATCACGGCGTTCTTCACCGCCTGCGCCTCGGCCAGCCCGAGCACCTCGGTACGGAAGTCCTCCCGGCGGTCCGACCAGCGCAGCCCACCACGGGCGACCGGGCCGAAGCGCACATGCACGCCCTCCACCCGCGGGGAACAGACGAAGATCTCGAATGCTGGCCGCGGCTCAGGCAGGTCAGGCACCGCCTTCGGATCGAGTTTGAACGCCAGGTAGGGCCGCGAGCCAGCGACGGCGTCAGTGCCGTTGTGCAGGTAATAGTTGGTGCGCAACGTCGCACGTACCAACATGAGCAGGCTGCGCAGGATGCGATCGGCATCCAGTCCGGCCACCTCGTCGATCATGGTGGACACGTGGGTGGCCAGCTCATCATGGCTGATGTCCCGAGTAATGGCATCCAGCGCCGGATCGAAGCGGGCCTCGAACAGAGCGACCAGAGCAGCCGCGATGTCACTGTGCGCAAGCAGCACTTCCTCGACATACTGCTGGCTGTAGCGGCTGCGAGCCTGCTGTAGGTATCGGACGTAGCCACGCAGTACCGCGGCCTGTCGCCAATTCAGACCGGCGTGCAGCACCAGAGCATTAAACCGATCCACCTCGCAGGCGCCCCGCCAGGCAGCCACGAACGCGGCGCAGAACCGCCGCTGCAGGTCCTCGGGGTCCTGGCCGGCCAACTGTTCCAGCAGGGTGACATCCAGCCGCAGCCCGAAGTCGTAGATCCAGCAATGCACACCATCGCCGCGGATCACCTCGTAGGGCCGCTCATCGATGACTTCGACGTCCATCTGCTGCAGCACCGGTAGCACTTGAGACAAGGTGATCCGCTGCCCCGCCAGGTATAGCTTCAGCCGCTGCTGCCCCGGCTCGGCACCCTCCGGAACCTCAAAACACAGGTCCAGACCGTCCCGCGCGGCCAGCGCCTCCAGCCGGCAGATGTCGGTCAGGGCGGTGGCGGCATCGAAGTGCTCCTTGTAGGCCTGCGGGAAAGCCGCCAGATAGCGCTGCGCGAGGTCAGCGGTAGCTGCGCCGATTATTGGAGCAGCCGCGTGGGCAGCGTCGAGAAGCCGATCATCCCAAGTCAGAACGGCGTGCTCGAGCCGTTCAGTGATTGCCCCGACATCCGGTGCCGATGGCACGTTGGAATCGTCAGGGTCGGTGTGCACGGTGAAGTGCACCCGCGCGTGCACGGACTCGCCGATCTGGGCGCTGTACTCCAAGCCGGTACCGCGTAGATCACGCACTAGCACTTCCTGCATGGCCAGCCGCGCGGCGGTGGTGTACCGATCGCGCGGCAGGTAAACCAGGCAGAAGAAAAATCGACCATAGGGATCGCGCTGGCAGAACAGCCGCACCGTGTGCCGCTGCGCCAAAGACAGCACCCCAGTCACCGTCTGGTACAGCGAATCCGGGTCGGTAGAGAACAGCTCGGCCCGCGGGTAGGTCTGGAGCACCTCCAGCATCCGCTGTCCCGAGTAGGAATCGACAGGGACACCGGCACGACGGATCACCTCACGGACCCGGCGGCCAATCACCGGGATGTGCAGCACGTCCTCGTGCAGCGCGGTGGTGGCGAGCACCCCCAGAAAGCGGTGCTCTCCGGTGACCTCACCAGATTCATCAAAGGTCTTGACCCCGACGTAGTACGGGTAAACCGGGCGGTACACGGTGGCGGGCGCGCTCGCCTGGGTGAGCACCAGCAGATCCCGGGACAGCGGGTCGACGTCCGATCCGGTGCGAAAGCCTCTGGCGGCAACACTGTCCCTGCGCAGCACGCCGCGCCCGGACCCGAGCATCGCCCGCAGCGCAAGCGTAGTGCCATCGGTTGAGCCGTTGATCGACTCCCTCACCAGCTCATAGCACCGATAGCCAAGAAAGATGAAATGCCCGTCGGCCAGCCAGCGCAACAGGGCCGCGCTGTCAGCCACCTCCTCGGCGGGCAGCGGCGGCGGCGCGGCCTCCAGCCGGTCAGCCAGAGCATACGCAGTGTTAATCATCCGCTGGGTGTCCTCGACAACCTCGCGTACATCGGTGAGCACGGTCAGCAGCCGCCGCTCCACCAGGTGGGCCCGGCCAAGATCGGTGATGCGGTCGACGTTCACATACATCCAAGACTCAACCAGCGCATCGGCGGGCACTTCGTCTGGATTGGAGCCGGTAAGCACCTCCCGCAACGTTCCGGTGAGATCGCGGCGGACTACGACGATTGGATGCACGAGGCGCCGCACCGAGACGTTCATGCGGGCCAGCTCGGCGACCACCGAGTCCACCAGATACGGCATGTCGTCGGTGACGATCTGAACCACCGTGTCCCGGGAATGCCAGCCGTCTTCAGCCAGGGTGGGGTTGAGCAGCCGGACCACTGCCCCACTAGGCATTCTGTCGACGGCCAGCGCCAGATGCGACCGGACCGCTGCTGCCCGCTCGGCGGGTTCGGTGGTACTTAACTCCTCAGCCGGGACGAGCCGGTAATACAACGCGATCAGCTCAGCGAGGTCGCAGCGCAACGCCAAGCCAGCCAGGCCTCGTCGTCGATTGACCTCGGCTCTGGGATGAGGCATGCGAGCTCTACGAGCTCTAGCAGTCATCGTTGCTGGCATCGGCGGCCACTCCAGCTCGTAGGTATTGCTCCGGGCCTGCCTGCTGGTGTCGAAGTCTGCCTCGACGGCGTAGACAGTGAGCCGCTTACCGCTGGGCAGGCGGACCGTGCCCAGCTCGATCTCCCGACCGGCCGGCAGCGGCGCGCCCAGCTCCTCTTCGAATTCCCGAGCCGCCGCCGTTCGCGGGTCCTTGTCCGCGCCGTACTCGCCTTTAGGAATCGACCACGCGTCGTCGTCGCGATGCGCGTAGAACGGCCCGCCGATGTGGCCGAGCAGCACTTCGACCCGACCCGACGGAGTGGATTGGAATAGCAGCGCCCCGGCGCTGCGGGCAATGGCCATCGCGAGACGGTATCCCACGTGCAGATCGCGGCAGCCTCGGCATCCAGGGCGTTGGTCTTGCCGCACGTATCGAATTGGCCTGCATCATCCCTTGGATACAACTGTCCGAAATCACAGTATAGTTCAAATGAGAACCCCATTGACTCATTTTGATGAGGTTGACATTGCATTCAATGGCTCCCAAGCTGTAGGAATGTTAGTCCCTTCAGGACTCCCGAGTAGTCGCGTCTGAGTCCGGCGGTGGTCACCTCGGTCGGGCACGCGGGCCGGCGGGTCAGCTGAAGCCCTGGGTAAGGACGACGGAGTCCGGGACCTGGACGACGGCGTCGCGTACGGTGAGCGGCATGATCCCGCCAATCTGCCCGATCACGTAGTGGGCCGACATCATCGCTCCCTCCTGCCACCCGGGTAGGGGAGACACCTGATCGCCCATGACATAGAAACGGCCGTCGCCTTCAGGCTGGAGCAGCTGCTTGTAGGCAATCATGTGGTCAGGATTCGCCGGGTTCCAGGCGGCCCAGCCGCCCAGCTGATGCGGAACCTTGTGCCACGCGATGGAGATGCCCCGGCCGAAGGGAACGATGTCCTCATCCATGAATTCCGGATGCAGCTCGATCGCACCCTTATGGGCTTCTTCCAGACGCCTCTCAGGCTTCAGTTCCCCCAGGTTCAAGGCGTTCTGTCCGAAGTTGTAGGCGCCCATCAGGACCCCCTTCGACGAGAAGTAATCGTTGGACGGATACCACATTTGTGTGATGTTGTGGTCGGTCCAGCTGATACCGCCGTAGATCTCGTTCCGGTCGTCCTCCCAGAAGCGCTTGTTGGCCTGCCAGCCCACCTTGCAGGTGGGCTCGAAGTCCACGGCCCCGAGCGCATCCATGAAGTCCTGTGAGAAATTGGACAGGGTGATGCCCCGGAGCACCGGCAGTGGGATGCTGCTCACGCAGTAGTCGGCCACCTCCGTGTACGTCTTTTCCTCGTGCAAGTACTCGACCGTGACACCCCCCTCCTCGGGGAGCGTGATCGCAGTGACCTCGGCTTCGAGCTTGATGATCTCGCCGAACCCCTCCGTGACCTTCTCAGTGAACGCCTCGACGATCTTGTCCATGCCGCCGACTGGCTGGAACAGCGTGGCCTGCCACAGATAGTCGACCGGCTGGTAGAACCTGGCCTGCCAGAACTTCGACTCCACCAGCTCCCTGAAATCGAGGGGCGGTACGGGCCTGGGGAACTCATCGATGTCGGGCTGCGCGTACCCAGACCGGGTGGAACCATGGTACTCACCGTCCGCGTCCAGCGCGCCGAAGACCCGCAGCAGGTCGCGCAGATTCTTGGTGAATTCATCGTCCTCTGTCAGTCTCTGAGCAAAGAGTGCCGCGAGATGGCCACGAACGTCGTTGGCGACCTGGCGATTGTGCCAGCGCTTCGAGAGGCGGACGAGGTTTGCCGTGGTCTCCATGATGTACGGCTCCAGGGCCACCTGGAAATCGCGGCAGTAATTCAGTACCCGACGGTGGTGATACGGGATACGGCCGGGACCGAGGTTGAGATAGAGCTGGTCATCGAAGGAACACGTGTGCGTCTGTACGGGCGTTTCCGTTGGGCCGATCTCATAGAGTTTGTCGCCCCTGCGGGCGGTGCGGTTCCGGCCGCCGGTCCGGTTCTGCGCTTCAAGGACCGTGCACGCGTAACCGCGTTTGCTCAACTCATAAGCTGCCGTCAAGCCGGAAATCCCGGCTCCGAGGACAAGTATCGACTGACCCTCACGCGGGGCAGCCGGCAGGTCCAATGCGCCTGTCCACCCGACCGCCTCGGGCCCCGACGCACCGATCATGGCTTGGTACAGCGTCTGCGCGGCCTTGCCGGTAGGCTTTGAACGCTCATTCTTCACCCCTGTTGTCGACATGGACTCCTCGGCTCAAAATCTGCCATGATCGCTTCCATCCTTTCGATCGCAGGTCATAGCGGTCATGAACGTCCCAGCGGATGATGGCTTAGATCTCAAGAACCAGAGCCGCCGCAGGGCGACGCTGATACATGCGAACAGGTACAGATACACCCACCGTCCGGCGACCTTGACGTAGATTTCATCGACAAACCACCGATCGCCCGGCGGCGTGTCGGCAGGCCGGACTTCCGCAGATGTGAGGCATACGATCATGATGCGTACCTGCGTTGAGCTGGGAATACGGTGGCTGGGGCCGGATGGGGTCGTGTTACTACACGGGGCGCCGTAGGTGATCGTCGTGATCAGCTGGTGGTGGTGAAGTCGAAGTAGCGGGTGGGTTCGGGCAGTTCAAGCGCGGTGAGAATGGTGTGGGTGCCGAATAGCTCATCCACAGCGGTGACCTGCGGCGTCGCTCGACAGTGGCTGGCGGGCATGATCGTCGGCCGTGGCGGTGCGACTGCTCTATCTCATCTTCCGGCAGCTCGTGGCGTGGCTTGGACTGCTGGCCCGTAGTTCCCGGTCGAAGAATGTAGAGATCCTGGTGCTACGTCACGAGGTCGCCGTGCTCCGGCGCCAGGTCAGCCGGCCGCAGCTGTCGTGGGCGGATCGGGCGGTGTTCGCGGCACTGACCCGGCTGCTGTCCCAGGCCTGCCAGCTGCCTCGGATCGTCACTCCAGCCACGATCTTGCGATGGCACCGGGACCTAATCAAGCACCGCTGGACCCGGCCCCGCCGCCGCACCACAGGCCGCCGCACGGCACCCGAACTGCGCCGGTTGGTCCTGCGGCTGGCCTCGGAGAACTCCTCCTGGGGTTACCGGCGGATCCAAGGCGAACTTGCTGGGCTTGGCTACCCGATGGCAGCGAGCACGGTGTGGTTGATCCTAAAGCGAGCCGGCATCGACCCCGCACCGCGCCGCGGTGGCCCCACCTGGCGACAATTCCTGACCGCCCAAGCACAGGGCATTCTCGCCACCGACTTCTTTTGCGTCGACACCCTGCTGGGCCAGCGGCTGTACGTCCTGTTCTTCGTGGAGCACGCTACCCGCCGCGTGCACCTTCTCGGAGTCACCGCGAACCCGAACGGCACCTGGGTTGCTCAGCAGGCGCGGAATCTGCTGATGGATCTCGGCGAGCGCATGGCAGTTTTTAAGTTCTTGATCCGGGATCGGGATGCCAAGTTCACCGACGTCTTCGATGCCGTGTTCGCCAGCGAGGGCATCCGCATCCTGCGCACGCCGGTGCGAGCGCCCCGGGCAAATGCGATCGCGGAACGATGGATCGGAACTGTCCGTCGCGAGCTACTGGACCGGATGCTGATCATCAACCGCCGCCATCTCACGGCAGTCTTGACCGAGTACGTGGCGCATTTCAATGATCATCGCCCGCACCGCGCACTGAACCAAGCAGCGCCACTTAGGTCACTACCACCACCTGCATCGCCATCCCAGCTTTGCCTCCGACGTCGCGATCTGCTCGGCGGGTTGATACACGAATACACCCAGGTCGCATGACGTGGATGACCAGTTCGGCACCCACACGCATGACGGAACCGAGGTTTTCGGCACCCACAGGCACCTGCGTGTAGTGCTCGCGGAATACGTTCGCCACTACAACGGTCGGCGGCCCCACCGTGCCCGCAAGCTTCGCCCGCCCCAACTGACCCATCCCGTCGCGGACCTCAGCCACAAATGCATCACGCGTCAACCGGTTTTGGGGGGCCTGATCAACGAGTATGAACGGGCAGCGTGAAGCAACTGCTCACCATAGGTGGCCGACTTTTGGAACTCCACAGGTGGCATTCGGGTCGGTGCTCGTGTGCTCACAACCGGTCGCCGAGCCCCGCCCTGCGATGAGCCTCACGTGCCCGTTCGTCGGCCGCGGACGCGGCGTAGCGGCCGACCATTTGACGTGAGCGCCATCCGGCGAGTCGCATCAGGTCTTGTTCCTGCTGGCCGTCGGCGAGCCAGCGGTGTGCCATTGTGTGTCGGAACTGATGAGGGTGCACATGCCCAATGCCTGCAGCAGCGGCGCGGCGGTTGAGAAGCTGCCGAAGTCCGGCTTGTCCGAGTGGCCCGCGCGCACCGATCCACAGCGCAGCTGCGTCACGGTGCGGGTGTCGGGCGCGTAGTCGCAGATAGCGGCGCAGCGCCTCACCCGTGCGGTTCCCAAACGGCACGGCACGGCCCCGGCCGCCCTTGCCGAGCACCAGTGCCACATCTTGGTCAAAATCCAGATCGGTCACCGCAAGTCCGAGGAGTTCCGAGGAGCGGATGCCGGTGTCGACGAGGAGTCGAATCAAGGCTGTGTCCCGCCGTTCGGTGAACTCGTTGCCCTTGCAGGCAGCGAGCAGTGCCCGCAGCTGTTCATCGGACAGCACTGCGACGGGCTGTTCGGGAACGTGCGGGGGTTTCATCCGGTCGAAGGGGTTGATGGGGGCCTCACCTTCATCGATTAGCCACCGCCATAGCTGTTGCAGTGAGCGATAGGTACCGGCGACGGTGGCCGGAGCGATCGTCTCGGCTTGCCCACGGCGGCGTCGCCGGGGCCGGGACTGTTCGTCAGCGAGGAAGTGCTCTAAGTGCTCCCGGGTAATCGCGTCGGCCTGGGTAGGCATTCCGCGCTCGGTGAGGAAGGCAAGGAGACTGCGGGCGTCCTTCTCATAGCGGCGCACGGTGGACTCAGCGCGGTTCGCAGCGCGCAGGTGGCGGCGCCAGTCGGGTAAAAGTTTGGAAAGGTCACCAACGTCCACTGTGGTGGATTGGGGCGGCGCAGTGCTCATGACGACACTATAATCTCTAGCTCTATGAGCGATGTGCTCGGGTTATATCAACTGTTTGTGCAGCTAGCGCCCCCGGCAGGACTCGAACCTGCGGCCTAGCGATTAGAAGTCGCTTGCTCTATCCAGCTGAGCTACGGGGGCCGAAGCGCGGGTGAGCGCCCGTGAGCAGGGTAGCGAGGGTCCGCCGCCGGAGCGCATTCAGCGGGCTCAGCGCGGTAAACGACTGCCCGATAACCCCGCTGAGCCCGCTGAATGGACTGACGGGCAGCCGGAGGACCCGGGCGGGTCGCTTAGGGTGGTACATGTGAGTGTCGAGGCGCCCCTCCGTCGCACCGTTGCGGCACGCACCCGGTTCGGTGTGCTGGTCGCAGTCGGAGTGGGTTTGGGCATGGCTGTCGGCACTGGACTGATCATTGTCTTGGGTGGTGACGGGCTCGCCGGCCTGGGATTGCCCGATCCCGGACTTGTCACTCGGGCCGCGTTGCCAGCCGTGCGGGTGCTGTCCGAATGCGCCGCGGTGGTCGCGGTCGGCTCGCTGCTGCTGGCCGCGTTTCTGGTCCCACCCCAACGCTCGGGTTATCTCGACACCGGAGGTTTTGCTGCCGTTCGCACGGCCAGGGTGGCTGCGCTGGTCTGGGCTTTGACCGCGGCGTTAATGGTGCCGCTGAGCGCGGCGAACGCGGTCGGCCGCCCGGTGACGGACCTGCTGGACCCGTGGCTGCTGGCGTCGCTGTCGCAGCTGTCCCAGACCGGGGCCTGGGCACTTACCGCGGGGATCGCACTGATGCTGGCCGGATTCTGCTGGGTCGCACTGAGCTGGGGCGCGGTGGTATGGCTGTTCGTGCTGTCTATCGTCGGGCTGACGCCGGTGGCGCTGACAGGGCACTCCTCGGCGGGCGGCGCCCATGACGTCGCCACCGCCAGCCTGCTGTACCACGTGGTCGCGGCCGCGCTCTGGGTCGGCGGGCTGGTCGCATTGCTAGCGCATCTGGCCCGGCGAGGCGAACACGCTGGGTTGGCCACCGCGCGATTCTCCAAACTGGCGCTGGCCTGCTGGATCGTGATGGGTCTCTCCGGGGTGATCAATGCACTGATCAGGGTTACCCCCGACCAGTTACTCACCACCTATGGGCTCCTCGTGCTCGGCAAGATTGCCGCGCTGGGCGCGCTTGGCGTTATTGGCTGGTTGCACCGCCGCAGCGCAGTGGCGGCGGTGGCCGATCGCGGCGATCGCGCGGCCATCCTGCGGCTGGGCGGCGTCGAGGTGCTGATCATGTTCGCAACGATCGGCCTGGCAGTGGCGCTGAGCCACAACGCACCGCCGGGGGGGATCGCCGCCCAGCCCAGCCGTACCGAGGTACTGCTGGGCTACAACCTGGCTGGCCCGCCCACCGCGGAGCGGCTGATCCTGGACTGGCGACCGGATCTCGTGTTCGGAGTCGCCGCGCTGGTTCTCGCCGGTGCCTACCTTGCCGGGGTGCAACGGTTGAGGCGGCGTGGCGACGCCTGGCCGGTGGGCCGCACGGCGGCCTGGCTGAGCGGCTGCGCCGTCATCCTGGTCGCCACATCGTCGGGTATCGGCCGGTACTCCATGGCCATGTTCAGCGTGCACATGGGTGTGCACATGCTGCTATCGATGTTGGCGCCGATCCTGCTTATGCTCGGTGGGCCGGTGACGTTGGCGCTGCGAGCGCTGCCCCCTGCGGGGGGTGACAACCCGCCGGGACCGCGGGAGTGGCTGCTGGCGTTCACCCGCTCCTGGGTTGTGCGGATGTCCACCCATCCGTTGATGGCCCTGGGCATGTACGTCGCATCGTTCTATGTCATGTACTTCACCGGTCTGTACGACGCTGCCGCGCCGTCACACTGGGCGCATCTGGTGATGAACACGCATTTCGTGTTGATGGGTTACGCGTACTACTGGCTCATTATCGGTATTGACCCGGCCCCGCGCCGGGTGCCCTACCCGGGCAAGCTCGGCCTGCTGCTGGCGGCCATGCCCTTTCACGCGTTTTTCGGGATCTCGCTGATGAGCTCGGCCACAGTGATCGGCGGCGACTTCTATCGATCACTCGCGCTGCCGTTCGTGCCCGACCTGCTGGCCGACCAGCGTACGGGTGGAGCGATGGCGTGGGCCTTGGGTGAGATCCCGATGGTAGTGGTACTGGTGGCGCTGCTGATGCAGTGGGCTCGATCCGATGATCGCGAGGCCCGTCGGTACGACCGGAAGGCCGAATCAGACAGCGATGCCGAGCTGGCCGCGTATAACGCGCTGCTTGCCCGGCTGGCCGAGCGCAGCGCGGCCGGCGATAACAGGTGAATCACCATTCTCGGTGGTTCGATGCGTGAGATGTCGCGGGGCATCCGTCTGCCTCGGTGAGCAGGGCTTTCGTGCGTCGAGGTCATCGGTGAGGACGTGCGCGAGGGCGGCAAGGTGTGGCTTGCGTTTGGTAGCAGGCGAGGCCATTTTCAATCACGCTCCGATCGCGCATCTTTGGCCCAGGTAACAGCTGATCAGCAGAATGATGAGCAGTACTGTGCGCTTATGGCAACTCGTCACCGCGCGGTATCCGTGGAGATCGACATCGGCACTGTGGCGATCGCCGAACTGGCGGCCGCTCACGATGGCGTACCGGTCGGTGAGTGGATCGCCAGGGCGGCACGGCGCGAGTTCGCAAGACCAGCAATTCCTTCATGGAGCGGCGACCGGTCGGGGTCATTGCGATCCTGGTGAGATCGGCGCGGAACTGTTTCCGGGTGTGCGGACCAACGTTGCGGTGACGGCCAGGCATCCACCGTTGGATGTTCGGTAAGTGTCCCAGTTTTGTCGGCAATGGGTCATACCCACGTCCGACCCTGTCTGGCCCCCTTCTCGGCGCGAGATATAGATTAAGGAAAACGAAAAGGAACCATGCCGTGGGGGCTGGCGAACGCGAGCAGGCGTACCCGATTGATCAAGAGGTCTAGCAGAGCCAATCGCCGGGGGTCGCTGTTCAGGGCACCCGCTACGGATACAACGGATACAACAGGTGCACCGTGCTGTGGATCAAGAGCCGGGACGGCGGTTGGGTGCTGCCATGGCGCTAGCACCAGCCCCCGACAATCCTGCGTCTCGACCGGGTGCCTCGGCGCAGTTGTGCACATCGGACCCGGCTATCCCCACGTCGATCATGGCTTACTACCGGAGCCAGTTCCGCTCGCGCAGCCTGGGCGGTGCCGGCCGAGGGGGCCGGCTCCCCGCCGCAGAGGGTGGGGGACAGCTGCGCAGGAGGGCATGTGACATGCGAGAGACACCGGTGACCGTAGTAGGAACGCTGGTCAGTGACATGCGACCACGTCGGGTTGGTCCCGATGGGACGCTCGTGCTCAATTTCCGGGTCGCCTGCACCGAGCGTCGATTCGACAAGGCGTCCGACTCGTGGATGGACGGGGACAGCCTCTACCTGTCGGTCAACTGCTGGCGCAGGCTCGCCGAGAACGCTGCCTCACTGGTCAAAGGTGACCCAGTGATCGTCAGTGGGAAGCTGCGTACCCGGGAGTGGACCACCGATCAGGGCGAGCGCCGATCGGTCGTCGAGTTGGAGGCCAACGCGGTCGGCCCGGATTTGGCTCGTTGCGCCGCCACCGTGCGTAAGCAGCGCCGTGAGGAGCCCCCACGCGCTGGAGATGACGACGCCACGGCATCCCCAGAAGAGAAGCCGTCGGACCTACTGGCCAGGGCGGACCAACCATATCGGGTGAGCCTGTCAGACCTGGCTGAAGCGGCCCGCCCGTTAGTACCTGCTCCGGTCTGACCCACCCGGCGGAGGCCGTGCGGCGGTCGGCCGCGCGGCCCGACCGCCGAAGCCACCTCTACGATCGTGTGCGTGGCGGAGTTCATCTACACCATGAAACAGGTACGCAAGGCGCACGGCGACAAGGTCGTCCTTGATGGCGTCACCCTCGCGTTCTATCCCGGCGCGAAGATCGGCGTGGTCGGACCCAACGGAGCCGGCAAGTCCAGCGTGCTCAAGATCATGGCTGGGTTGGACCAACCGAACAATGGGGAGGCTTTACTCGCCCCGGGCGCCACGGTGGGCATCCTGCAGCAAGAGCCCACGCTGAACGAAGACAAGTCCGTCCTGGGCAACGTCCAGGAAGGTGTGGGTGAGATCAAGGCCAGGCTCGACCGGTTCAACGAGATCGCTGAGAAGATGGCCACCGACTACTCCGACGAGCTTATGGAGGAGATGGGGCGCCTGCAGGAAGAGCTCGACCACGCTGACGCATGGGATCTCGACTCACAGCTTGAGCAGGCCATGGACGCCCTGCGGTGCCCGCCACCCGATGAGCCGGTGACGCACCTGTCCGGAGGAGAGCGGCGTCGAGTCGCGCTGTGCAGGCTGCTGCTGTCCAAGCCTGATCTGCTGCTGCTTGACGAGCCCACCAACCACCTGGACGCGGAGAGCGTGCTGTGGTTGGAGCAGTTCCTGGGGAGCTACCGGGGCGCGGTGCTGGCGGTCACTCACGACCGGTACTTCCTTGACAACGTCGCTCAGTGGATCCTTGAGCTGGACCGCGGCCGGGCTTACCCCTATGAGGGCAACTACTCCACCTACCTGGAGAAGAAGGCCGACCGCCTCGCGGTCCAGGGGCGGAAGGATCAGAAGCTGCAGAAGCGCCTGCGCGACGAGCTCGCCTGGGTGCGATCGGGAGCAAAAGCCCGGCAAGCCAAATCCCGAGCTCGGCTGCAGCGTTATGAAGAGATGGCAGCCGAAGCCGAGCGCACCCGCAAGCTGGACTTCGAAGAGATCCAGATTCCAGCGGGACCGAGGCTGGGCAGCGTGGTAGTGGAGGTATCGCACCTGGACAAAGGCTACGATGACCGTCTCTTGATCAAAGACCTCTCCTTCACGCTGCCTCGCAACGGCATCGTCGGGGTCATCGGTCCCAACGGAGTGGGCAAGACCACCTTGTTCAAAACCATCGTCGGCTTGGAGGCGCCTGACTCCGGCACGGTTAGGGTCGGCGAGACGGTGAAGCTGTCCTACGTCGACCAGGCGCGTGCGGGGATTGACCCGAACAAGACAGTCTTCGAGGTGGCTTCCGATGGCTTGGACTACATCCAAGTCGGTCACACCGAGATGCCGTCCCGAGCCTACGTCAGCGCGTTCGGTTTCAAGGGCCCTGACCAACAGAAACCGGCTGGGGTGCTCTCTGGCGGCGAACGCAACCGGCTCAACCTGGCACTGACCCTCAAGCAGGGAGGCAACCTGATCCTGCTCGACGAGCCCACCAACGACCTCGACGTCGAGACGCTGAGCTCGCTGGAGAACGCGCTAGAACAGTTTCCCGGCTGCGCAGTGGTGATATCCCATGACCGATGGTTTCTGGACCGGGTGGTGACCCACATTCTCAGCTGGGAGGGCACGGAGGAGAATCCGGCCTTCTGGTTTTGGTTCGAAGGCAATTTCGAGGCCTACGAGCAGAACAAGATCGAACGACTTGGGGCGGAGGCGGCGCGACCACACCGTGTGACGTACCGCAGACTGACCCGGGATTGACCGGGCGTGGGGCAGCCGATGATCGGGAACGGCGATGGGGGTGGGAGGTGAGCAGCACGGCGCGCGAAGGAGTTCGGACCGGTATGCCGGCCAACGGTGGCGAGGCCGCATCGCTGGTGGAATCGGCGATGCTCTTGCGCTGGCGAGCGCCCGAGCTGGCGCTGCTGCTCGCCGATCGAGCAGTGACTGCCGCACAGGACGACAAGATGGCCGTCCTGCGGGCAGACCACGTCGCGGTTTTTGCGCTTAACCGTCTTGGGCGGCACGGGGAAGCAGCTCACCGACTGTTCCCGGCGATGCGAGACGCTGACACGCCTTCGGGGCTGCGGCACGAGCTCCACGTCGAGCTAGCTCACTGTGCGGCCGCGCTAGGTGAGCCCACTACCGCACTCGGCGCGGTGCGTGCGGTGTTGGCCGCAGGCGATGACGTTTACCCAGTGTTGAGGGGCGCCGCACTCGTTGCCGCGGCCGAGGCGTCGGTCGTGCTAGGCCGTGACGACCTCGTCACGTCCGCACTCAACGAGGCTGACGAGCTCTATCGTGAGGACTCAAGCCTCGACCACGACACTGCACTGCTCTTGCGGGCCGCAGCCCGGGCCGCGGACGCAGCACGTCACCGTCGCCGCGATGCGATCGCGGACGCCGAGGCCAAGGCTAGGGAAGGCCGCGAGCTGCTGGCCGGTCTGGCCGATCCTGAGCACGACAGTGGCGAGGTCAGCGCGCGACTGATGCTTGAGATAGTGCTTGCACTACTCGATCGGGGTGCGGGCGACGCCGCAATGCAGGAAGTGCGACCACTGTTGAGGCGTCCGGTGCGCGCAGCCGCGGCTGGTCCGGTCGGCAGGCTGCGGCTAGCGCTGGCCACTCGGGTGCACCTCGCCGAAGGCCGCCACGAGCCGGCGCTGACCCTGCTCGCCGATGCGGTGGAGGGGGCCCAACGCCATGGGGTAGACGCGGTCCTCGCGGAATGCCTTGAGGGTCTGTCCCACGTGCATGAGGCTCGGGGTGAGTTCGCCGACGCCTTGCACTGCATGCGCGCCGCCCGCGCAGCTGAGGGCCGTCACCGCCGCAACATGGAAGCTGCTCGGTCAACACTGCTCGAGAACTGCTGGTCCGCGCGCCGCGAGGAAGCACGTCTGGTTAGCCAGGTTAGTACGCTGCTCGGCAACGTCGGGGCGGGATGTACCGGACTCGATCCGGACACCGGTCCGCTGCATATCGAGGCCGCCATCGGGGTTGCGGCGCACGAGACGGCGGAGCCGGAAACTCCTAAGACGGAGGTCGCTGACGCCAAGGTGGCTGAGGTGGAAGTCGCTGAGGCGGAAACCCCTCCCGCTGCAGTAGTGAAACCGGTGGTTGAGGACCAAGCGCCGGTGTCGCAGGAACCCGCCGAGCTGCAGCCGGCCGAGTCGTCGAGCGAGCTCGATTCTTGGCGGTCCGGGGCACGGCATCGACACGGTGCGGGCGCCCTGGTGTCTGTGAGTGACCTGCTGCCTGCGTCGGCGTTGTCGGTGGGACGCTCCGGCCGGCGCCGCGCCGAGGAATCCGCTGAGGATCGTGCTGACGACACGCCCGCTGCTGAGATGCATCAGGTCGAAGACGATGGACCCGAAGCAGGCACCGCTGGCCGCCGACCGCCCGCCGACCGCCCGGACGCGCTGCCAGGTCTAGCCGTAACCTACCCGTTGCTGGTCCCGCCCCCGTCGCACTCGTCGGTCACCCTGGACGGCGAGTCCGGCGGCAGCACCTCGTCGGAGGACATCGAGACTTCTCCGCCGACGCGGCGGGTGTTCCCGGCGTCCGGTCCGCCGCCGGCCCCGACGCCGCGGAAGTTGGAATGGGAGCCTGCCAGTGGGGGATCGCCAGGCCAAGGGGAGGCACGCGAGATGGGCCTCGGCGACCTGCTGGCCGAGGCACTCGCCGCCTACCAGGAAAGCCGTAATGCTCACGATGATGCCCGCCCTACCGGGGGTCACGACGATGATGATTCCGCCGCAGCTGACGCCGAGACTAGCCGCGATGTGCCTCGCTACCGTGGCTTAGGAACGCGCCGGACGGCCAGCCTGGCGCTGGCCCTAAATCCGACCGACCCGCACAAAGACGATCACGATCCCTCCGAGGCGCTCACCAACCCTCTGCTGCGGCTGCCGGATCTCACCGCTGAACCGCGATGGGCGCCGCCCGAGGCGGGTCACCGGTCCGCCGCCGGAGACTAGCCGTTTCAGCTTGGCTCCGTCCGGGCGCTGACTTGCGGACCGACCGGAAGGAGGCAGGGTAGTGGCGGTCTTCAGCACGGACGTGGCGGTGCGCTGGTCGGACATGGACGTCTACGGGCACGTCAACAATGCGCGTGTGGTCACGCTCCTAGAGGAGGCACGCACCGAGTTGCTGTTCGGCGAGGGTGCCCGCCGTGGTGCAAGGTCCCTCACCGACGGCGTGGTCGTTGTCGAACTGGTCGTGCGCTACCGGCAGCCACTGGTGTACTCGGCCGCCCCGGTGCGGGTGCGGCTATGGGTCAGCGAGCTGCGCGCCGCCTCATTCGCCCTGGACTATGTGGTGGCGGCCACCAACGGCGACGCGGTCACCGCCCGCACCCAGCTCGCTCCATACGACATCGCAACACATCGGCCACGCCGGCTGATGCCCGCTGAGCAGAAGTTCCTGGCCGCATTTCGAGATGAGGAAGTTTCGAGATGAGGAAAAACTCAGATGAGCCAGACGGCGGTGTTGGGAGGCAGGGCGTCGCCGCTGGGGGGGAGCGGGCCACTGGCCAGCAGGACCTGGCCGCGTGGCAGTGACACCTGAGCGCCAGAGGCATTCAAGGCGCAGACTAGCCCGCCGCCCTTGCGGCGGAACCCGAAGCATCCGGGCGGTGCGCCGTACCACTCCAACTCGGTACCGGTGCATGCCTTGTGTCCCCGGCGCAGTTCCAGCGCCTGGCGGTACAGCGACAGTGTCGAGTCCGGGTCCTCCAGCTGCGCTTCCACGGTCCGGCCGGCCCAGTCGCCGGGCATCGGCAACCAGGTGCCGGGAGTTGCACTGAACCCGTACGGCGGGGTGTTGCCCTCCCACGGCAACGGGACCCGGCAACCGTCACGCCCTCGTATGGTGCGCCCGGAGCGCCGCCACACCGGATCCTGCAGTGCCCAGTCGGGCAGTTCGACGTTCGGTAGACCGAGCTCGTCGCCGTTGTACAGGTACACCGGGCCGGGTAGGGCGAGTTGCACCAGTGCCATCGCCCGCACCCGCGCCAGGCCCACCTCGCCACCGCCGTAGCGGGTCACTGGACGAACTACGTCGTGGCTGGAGATTGTCCAGGTGGCCGGTGCTGGGCTGTCCTGGACCGCTGCCAGCGAGTGTTCGATGGCATCACGCACGCTGTCGGCGTCAAAATCCGCCTCCAGCAGCCGGAAGTTGAACCCCAGATGCAGCTCATCGGCGCGGAGGTAGCGAGCGAAGGCGGCGTCGTCGGTGACCCAGATCTCGCCGACCGCCACCCGCGCCGGGTACTCGTCGAGCACCTTGCGGATCATCCGGTGGATGTCGTGTACTCCATCGTTGTCGAAGCGGGGATCAGCGACGTCGGCATCGAGCAGGCCAGAACAGACCTCGATGGGATGCGGCATGTCAGGCAGCCCGGCAGGTTTTGCCATCCCGTGGGCCACGTCGATGCGGAAACCGTCCACTCCTCGGTCCAGCCAGAACCGTAGGGTTCGCTCGAAATCAGCGGCCACTTCCGGGTTTTCCCAATTCAGGTCGGGCTGCTCGGGCGCGAACAGGTGTAGGTACCATTGGCCGGCTGCGTTCATAGTTGGGGGCAGTTGGGTCCAAGCCGGGCCGCCAAAGGTGCTGGTCCAGTTGTTAGGCGGCTGCGATCCGCCGAAGCCGGAGCCGTTTCGGAAGATGTAACGGGCTCGCTCGGGGCTGCCTGGCGGTGCCGCCACGGCCGCCTGGAACCACTCGTGCCGGTTAGATGTGTGGTTGGGCACCAGGTCAATGATCATCCGCAGCCCGTGCTCGTGTGCGTCAGCAAGCAGACGATCGAAGGTATCCAAGTCACCGAATAGCGGGTCGACGTCGCGCGGATCGCTGACGTCATAGCCGTGGTCGACCATCGGGGAACGGAAGAAGGGGGTAAGCCACAGCGCGTCCACGCCAAGCAATTCCAGATAGCCCAGCCGGCTGCGCACGCCATCCAGATCGCCCACGCCGTCACCATTCGCGTCAGCGAAGGAACGGACGTAGACCTGATAGAACGTGGCATTGCGCCACCAGGCCTCCTCGTCGGGGGCCAGGTGGTGGCGGTCGTCGGCGCGTCGCACGGTCAGGTCAGCGAGTTCAGCATGCTGTGTGCGGCCATATGCAGGTAGTCCCAGAGCATGGTCCGGTGGACCTCGTCGAGATCGGCCTCATCCACCGCGATGCGCATACAGCGCAGCCAGGCGTCGCGCTCGGTCGGCCCGATCCGGAACGGGGCGTGCCGCATCCGCAGCCGTGGGTGGCCACGTAGCGCGGAGTAAGTATGTGGCCCACCCCAGTACTGCATAAGGAACAGGCGCAGCCGCTCTTCGGCGGAACTGAGGTCTTCCTCCGGGTAGAGCGGACGCAACACCTCGTCTTTTGCTACCAGCTCGTAGAAGCGACCAACGATCCGGCGAAACGTCTGCTCGCCGCCGACGGCCTCGTAAAAGTTCTCCGGTGCAGCCACCTCTTCATCCTGCCTTGCCGGATCCGGAGCCGGGTCGCCCACGCGGGGGAGAAGCGCTTGCCGCTGGCGGGGCGGTAAGTCCCACTGGCGAGGGTGGCGGTATCCCGGCGTCAGCGAAGGCTTCTTTGATGCCGGCCAGCAGCGCCCGCTGCACCGCCCACTGCCGTCCAGCCCGTACCTTGGTTGTGATCCGCAGTGTCACACCGCCCGGGCTGATCGACTCGACCCCGAGCACCTCCGGCGGTTCAAGAACGTCGGGGGCCACTGAGCCGCCCTCGGCAGTGAGCTCGACGGCGGTGCGGCCAGCGAGTTCGGTCGATGCCGGGATGTCCGCATCATGCCCGATCGGCAGGTCGACAACGGCCACAGAGTAGCCCTGACTGGAGTTGCCAACCCGCAGCACCTCGCCGTTGCGGACGTACCACACAGTGCCATTGGTGTCCCGCACCGTAGTCACCCGCAGGCCTACCGCTTCTACAGTGCCGCTGGCCTCGCCGAGGTCGACCACGTCACCGACGCCGTACTGGTCCTCGACCAGCATGAACATTCCGGACAGGAAGTCCTTGACTAGGTTCTGCGCACCGAAGCCCAGGGCGATGCCGAGGATGCCGGCCGAGGCGATGATCGGCCCGAGATTGATCCCGAGTTCGCCTAGCACCAGGGTGAACGCCACTCCGTAGACCACGAACGTCGTACCCGACCGCAGCACCGAGCCGATCGTGCGGGTCCGCTGGGATCGCCGTTTCGACAACATCCCCGTGCCACGCCAGGACTCCGGGGCCCGCTCCCGCAGCGGTTGCAGTAAGCCGGGTGGCGGGCCTTCTGCCGTCACCTGGGTCAACCGGTTGATCGCCCGGTGCGCCATCAGCCGGATGAGTACCGCGAGCCCGAGGATCAGCAGGATCCGCAGCCCCGTCCCCACCACGGTATCGGCGTAGCGGGCAAGCGTGTCGTTCTGAGTGAGACGGTAGACACGCGCGCACCACGATCCCTCGTCCTGGGAGCAGTTGGGCTGAGCGATCATCAGCACCAGTTGTCGGGATGGTGCGGTGCCAGTTCCGGTCACGGATGGGACTGTATCCGCGGTCCGCGATCTTACCATCGTCGGTGACCCGTTCGGCCGTGGCCACCGACACGCGTCAAACATCAGACACGTGCGCGATCGCCGCCTTCTATGGTGCACTAGTTCCGCGCATCGGCGGAGGTGGTCACGTGCACGACCGACAACCCAGCCCGGAGGGTCACCCAGCGGGGGCGGCCCAGCGGACCGCCCCGCGCTCAGGAACCTCAACCGGGCTTCTCGAAACCACTGTCGTTCTCGCGGACGCACCCAGCGCCACGGGTGCACCGACCTGGGGACGCCGACGGGTATTGCTGCTCAACGCAAGCTTTGAGCCGCTGACCGCGCTGCCGTTGCGGCGGGCAATCGTCCTGGTGGTGTGTGGCAAGGCTGATGTGGTGCACGGTGACTCCGCGGGCTTGGTGCTGCACTCAGCCACGACCAGCGTTGTGGCCCCCTCAGTGATCAAACTGTGCACTTTCGTGCGGGTGCCATACCGGGCGCGAGTCCCGATGACCAGGGCGGCGTTGATGCATCGGGACCGCTACCGGTGTTCCTACTGCGGAGCCCGCGCGGAGACCATCGACCATGTGGTGCCGCGCAGCCGCGGCGGTGAGCATTGCTGGGAGAACTGTGTGGCCTCCTGCTCACGCTGCAATCACCGCAAGGCTGACCGGCTGCTCAGCGAATTGGGTTGGAAGCTGCGGGTGGCGCCGCGCGCCCCGCGCGGGCAGCACTGGCGGCTGCTGGCCACAGTGCCTGACACCGATCCGCAGTGGTTGCCCTACCTCGGCGAGGTCGCCTGACGTTGGGGGCTCTTCAACAGCCATCAACTCCCCTTGAAGCTGCTCGCAACCGTTTACCAAACGTCGAAACCCAGCTGGTGCTACCGCAGACCGTCTACTTGTGAGGCGGCGGTCGGCTCTGATCAGCTACCGTGATGCCGTGACCTCGCTGGAGACCATCCTCGTCCTGGCGGGCGTTCCACTGGCCATCATGGTCCTGCTGGGGCTGCTGACGCTGTGGCCGAGCTTCGCTCGGCCTCGTCGGTACCATCCCGGGGAGGAATGGAATTACCCACCGGTGTTGTGGACGGTGAACCCGGAGGCCCTGCGCGACGAGGTGGCCGGCCGTCGGAGCCGGGCGGGATCCGGTGGAACCCGCGGAGGTGCTCGTGGCAACTGGTAACGAGCAGCACGGGGATCCCGCGCGGCGCGACCACTTGCAGCGCGACGGGTATCAACTCTCGCCCGGTGAGGCGTTCGTCGGCACCGGGCGGATCTCCGCTGCTCGACAGGTCAGACCGGTGCTGCGCACCCTGCCTTTCACTAGGTCACAGCTGGCGACGCTCGACGACGCACTGGCCCGAGCTAGCCGCAACGCACGCTTGCATTTCAGCGTGTACCTCGGCGACCTAGGCGCCGACACCCGGGCTCGGGCCGAGGAACTGCACGACTCGATGGGCGACTGCGCCGACGATGCGGTGCTGGTAGCCGTCTCACCTGGCCAGCGGGTGGTCGAGGTGGTTACCGGCTGCAAGGCTCACCACCGGCTGCCCGACCGTGGATGCAAGCTCGCGGTGGAGAGCATGGTCTCCTCGTTCAAGGAGGGCGATCTCACCGGAGGCTTGACCTCTGGGCTGCGGATACTCGCGGACCAAACAGACTTGTGAGGACGAAGCCACGCTATCGCCGGGATCGCTGCTCACGAGCCCCGGTGTCGAACGCGCGGGCGGCCAGTGCCCGGACCACGCCGGCCTTGCCCTCGGAAACCAGCCGACGTAGTGCGGGCGGATGCTCGCTGGCCTCAAGCCAGCTGTCCGCAGCGTCCACGCAGCGCTGCTCGACGACCCACGATGGGAACAGCCCGACCACGCAGGACTGGGCACGTTCGGAGGTCCGGCGGCGCCACACGTCGGCGATCTCGGTGAAGTACCGCTCCAGGTAGGGGGCCAGTAGCTGCTTCTGTGCAGGGTGGTTGAAGCCCCCAATGATCGCCTCGGTAATAGCATTGGGTAGCTCGTCGTCGCGCATCGCCCGCTGCCAGGCGCGTTCCTTGGCAGCCGGGGTGGGCAGCAGGGCCAGTGCCCGCTCGGCTTGCCGGCGCCCGGTCGCGGTGGCATCGCGGTCCTGCTCAGCGGCGATCTCGTCCTCGCCCATCACACCGTGAGCGGTGAGCGCCTGGAGCAACCGCCAGCGCAGGTCGGCGTCCACCGCAAGCCCCTCGGGCACACCATCCCCGGCCAGCCAGCCGGTCAGCGCATCCAGTTCCGGCTTACCCAGCAACGCCGCGGTCAGCGCGTTGACCAGAGCGAGCTGCTGGTCGGAGCCGGGCTCGGCGGTGCTGACGAGGTTCATCAGGGTGCTGGTGAACCTCGGCCAGCCTTCCTCGGTGGCCCAGGCCGGATCGGCGTAGGCGGACAGCGCGATCTGTGCCTGAGCCAACAGTCGTTGCACGACGCCTACTTCGGTCTCGGCGGGCAACCCGCTCAGCACCACCGCGACGAAATCCCTAGCCTTGAACTCAGCTTCGCGAGTCATCTCCCAGGCCGCCGACCAGCACAGTGAGCGGGGCAGCGATTCGGTGATATCGCCAATCCGGTCGACCAACGTTGCCAGCGACTTCTCGTCGAGTCGCATAGCGCAATATGTGAGGTCGTCATCGTTGACCAGCACGAGCTGACCCGCCGGCACCCCGACGAGTTCGGGGACCTCGGTGCGCTCCTCGCTGACGTCGAGCTCCACCCGGTGGGTGCGCACCAAAGTAGGCACACCGGGGGATGAGTCGTACACGCCAATCGCCAGCCGGTGCGTGCGCCGCTCCCCGGCCCCCGGACGGGCACCGCTCTGGAGCACCGCGAAGGATTCAAACGCAGCGTCACCATCCACGGTGAACTCTGGTCGCAAGGTATTGAGCCCAGTGGTCTCCAACCACTGTGCACTCCAGCCGGACAGGTCACGACCGGACGCTTGCTCCAGCGCGGCCAAGAGATCGGCAAGCGTGGCGTTTCCCCAGGCGTGCCGGATGAAGTAGGTCCGCAGGCCGGCAAGGAACTCCTCCAGGCCGACGTAGGCGACTAGCTGGCGCAGCACGCTGGCGCCTTTGGCGTAGGTGATGCCGTCGAAGTTGACCTCGACGGCCTGCACGTCGGGGATGTCACAGGCGATCGGATGGGTGGAGGGCAGTTGGTCTTGCCGGTAGGCCCACGCCTTCTCCACGGTGGCGAATGTGGTCCAGGCGCTGGTGTACTCGGTGGCCTGCGCCTGGCAGAGGACCGAGGCCCAGGTGGCAAAGGATTCATTGAGCCACAGGTCGTCCCACCACCGCATGGTCACCAGGTCGCCGAACCACATGTGCGCCATCTCGTGCAGCACCGTCTCGCAACGCCGCTCGTAGAGGAATCGAGTGACCCGGCTGCGGAAGACGTAGTCGTCCCGAAAGGTCACGCAACCAGCATTCTCCATCGCTCCGGCGTTGAACTCGGGCACGAAGCACTGGTCATACTTGTCGAACGGGTAACGCACCCCAAAGGCGCGGTGGTAAAAACCGAAACCCTGCTTCGTTTCGGTGAACAGCCGATCGGCGTCCATATGTTCGGCCAGTGAGGCGCGGCAGTAGATGCCCAGCGGGATCGTCCCATCATCGTCGACGTACTCGTCGGTCCACTGCGCGTAGGGACCGGCGATCAGCGCCGCGATGTAGGGGCTGATCCGTGCGGTATCGGTGAAGATATGACGGACCGCTCCGCCCAGCGCGGGAGCCGTGCTCTGGCACGTTGTATTGGAAATCACCATCCAGTTGGCGGGCGCCACGACCCGGAATCGGTGCACCGCCTTGAGGTCAGGCTGATCGAAGCAAGCGAACATGCGCTTCGCATCGGCGGTTTCAAACTGGCTGTAGAGGTACACCCCGCCGTCGACGGGATCGACGAAGCGGTGCAGGCCCTCGCCGGTGTTCATGTAGCGGCCGTCCGCCTCGATGACGACCTCATTGTCGGCGGCCAAGGCAGGCAGTGCGATCCCTTTCGCCTCGTCGTAGCTGGCGATGTCGAGCACGGCGCCATTGAGCGTCGCGGAGCTGACCTGGACTGCTACCAGGTCGATCCAGCTGGACGCGCCTGGAGTGCGGCAGGAGAAGCGGACTGTGGTGGTGCTGCGGAACGTGCCTTCGCCCGGTTTGCCGGCACCGTCAGTGAGATCAAGGTCGACGGTGTAGGAATCGACGTCGAGCAGCGCGGCACGCTTGATGGCCTGCTCTTGGGTGAGGTTGGGGACGGCCACAGATCACCTCTGGTGTCAGATCGGGAGTCTTGGGCATCCAATCACGGGTGCGGTCTACCTGCAGGTGAGTTAAGGCCGAGGGAAGACGTGACCACCCGGATGGGTTGACCACGCGACAAAACAGAGAGTGTGATGACGGTGACTGACGGCTACAGCGCGGACGGCCGAACCGAGGCCCCTCCCGTCCGGGTTGATGTCTACTTCGACCCCCGGTGCCCGTGGGCCTGGATCACCTCGCGGTGGATCCTTGAGGTCGCCGCCGTACGAGACATCGACGTGCACTTCAGGGTGATGAGCTTGTCAGTGCTCAACGAGGGCCGCGAGGGTTACCAGCGCTCAATGGATCGGGGCTGGGAACCGGTGCGTGTGTGCATCGCCGCAGCCCACGACCACGGGGAGAAGGTGCTCAATCCACTCTATACCGCGATGGGCAGGCGGATTCACAACGAGGGCAACAAGGACTTCGATGAGGTGATTGCCGCAGCGCTGGCCGAGGTCGGTCTGCCTGCCGAGCTAGCCGCGGCTGCGCACAGCACCGAGTACGACGAGGAACTGCGAGCCAGTCACGAGGCCGGCATCGGTCCGGTTGGGCTGGATGTCGGGACCCCAACCATCCACGTGGATGGGGTGGCCTTCTTCGGACCGGTGCTGTCCCGGATCCCGCGCGGTGAGGAAGCTGGGAAGATCTTCGACGGCGTCCTGTCGCTGGCCAGCTACCCGCACTTCTTCGAACTCAAGCGGACCCGGCACGAGAAGCCCGACTTTTCGTAGCCTGACGGACGGGCCTGCAGTGGTCGGATGGCCAATCTGCTATGACCTGCTGGTTTGTTCTCGTTGCGTCCTGTTGTGTCCTGACGCGACTTGACGTCCAACGGCCTGAGTACGGCCTGATCTTGGTCTCTTCGTCCTCGCGTTGCGGTCAGGACTGCGGTCAGATGGGCGGTCCGGCTGGTTGGAAAGTCCTTGCGCAGTTCGTGCGGGGCCGGGTGGTCGTCTCTGTCAGCAGCTTTTCGCGCACGCTGGCGGTAAGGGTTGCTGCACCGGTGGTCCGTGGACTGTTCTGTGCGGGGCGTCCGGTTGGCTCTGTCGGTGGCCCGTGTCGTTGTGTTTCCGGTGGGGCGGTCGTTTGTGGCGGCGGCGCAGCGGGCGGTGGCTCGGGCCGGGGATGCCATTGTGGAGATGGGTATTTCGGGCCGCGGGACCAGCAGCCGGCGCAGGTGTGTCGGGATGCGGTGTTGGCGGCGGATGTGTATGTGGCGGTGGTGGGGTTTCGTTATGGCTCGCCGGTGGCTGATCGCCCGGAGCTGTCGTATACGGAGTGGGAGTTTGAGGCGGCCGGTGAGGCGGGGTTACCGCGGCTGATGGTGTTGCTAGGGGAGGAGGCTGAGGGCCCGAGGGATTTGTTTGTCGATTTGTGCTATGGCGCTCGGCAGGAGGTATTTCGGGCCCGGCTGGCCAACAGTGGAGTGACTACGGCGACGGTCAGGACGCCGGAGGAGCTTAGTGAGGTGCTGTTTGCGGGGTTGCGGGATCTGCCGCAGTCCCGGTCGGATGCGCTGGCGGGGCGGGTGTGGAATGTGCCCGCCCGCAGCCCGGTGTTCACTGGTCGGGAGGAGCTGCTCACCGCGTTGCATGCCGCGTTGGACGCGAGCGCTCGACAGCGGTGGTGCAGGCGCTGTACGGGATGGGGGGATCGGCAAGACGGCGCTGACGATCGAGTACGCCCACCATTACGGGGCCGACTACGACCTGCCCACCCTGGCGATTGGGCTGTTGCGTGCCGCAGTCCCGGCCGACAATCCGTGGAACAACCCGCCGGTCTCGCCAGCCTGGCGTCCCCTCTTGCCGCACGTCTTAGTCGCCACTAACGCCCACCGCACCCTCACAGGAGTCGAACAGGACGTGGCCTGGCTACTGCAACGCGCCGCGGAGTATCTACAGACCCGGGGGGAACCCGGCTCCGCCCGGCCACTGTTCGAACGCGCCCACGACCTGCGCCGCTGCATACTGGGCGAGGACCACCCCAACACCCTGGAATCGGCAAGTCGTCTATCTTTGGACCTGTGGGACTTGGGGCAGTATGAGCCAGCTCGCCGAAGATACCCCCACCCGCTGCCGTCAGGTGCTGGGTAAGGACCACCCCGACACCCTGCACACCGCCTACATCCTTGCCGCCGCCCTGTGGGAGTTGGGGCAGTATGAGCCTGCGCGCCAGCTGAGCGAAGACACCCTCACCCGCTGCCGCCGGGTGCTGGGCGACGACCACCCCGACACCCTGCGCGCGGCCTACATCCTTGCTGGCACCCTGTGGGAGTTGGGGCACTACGAGCGGGCCCACCAGCTCGGCGAAGACACCCTTACCCGCCTGCACCGGGTGCTGGGCGACGACCACTTCTATACCCTGCGCGCGGCCTCCGTCCTTGCCGGCGCCCTGCGGGAATTGGGGCAGTATGAGCCGGCGCGCCAGCTTGGCGAAGACACCCTCACCCGCCTGCGCCGGGTGCTGAGTGACGAGCATCCCTACACGCTGCGCTTGGCCCAAGCTTGGAAGGTCTCAAGATAATCAAGAGCTGGGGCTTAGATGACGTGGAACCTCCCTGTATGTGTGCCTGTGATCCGAGTGACCGCTTCTGAGGCTTCACGGTTTCGTGAACGATTCACTCACCGGTTGTCTGGTGCGCTCGTTGGCTTTTCGGTCCTGGCGTTGCCGGTTGTCGAGTCCTAGTTTGCTGTAAGACGGGCGGGGGTGGGACGGATGCTGGTGCTTGGGAACCCACAGTGCTGCCCTGGTCTAGGGCGTGACCTGCGGCCAGCCGTGGTCATGGGTGACCCCAGATGACCGTTACTGAGCCCGTCTTGTGGGCACGCGCGTGGCACGGCGCACTGTGTCTGGCCCTGTCGTGCAACCGTCGGGTGCCAACCAACACGGCGGCAAACTCTACAAAGCGGTCGGCGACCTGGAGGGAGGGGCGCTCCTGTTCATCAGAAGCGCCAACAAGGTAATTACCCCGGTGAAGATGACCGTCAGTAGGGTCGACAGCAGCATTCCAAGCAGTAATCGGATGACCACTGTCGAAATCGGACAGAGCACAGGTTGTGGGCAATTAACTATGGTTGAAGCTGGCAATCACCGAAAAGTCCCTTCGTCCCTTTGGTTGAGGAGCGCCGGGCCGCAGCTCTTCTTATGTGGGCACGTACGGGTCGCTGACCGGCCAGCGGGCAGGCGTACGCCACAGTGCGCCGCCGCGCGGGTGGGCTAACAGTGCACCCGACCACCACCTCGCTCTAACCGTCTACTCCGGACCTCACCCCGCTGGGACACTGAGGCGACGGAGATCCTTGTGAGCGCTGCTTTGAAAATTTTCATCCGCCGCGGGCGGACCCCGTCCATGGAGACTTCTGTGTGAATACTGATTTGCCGGGCGTCCGCGTACCTGGCGGTCTTGTGGTACTGCTGAGCTGCGGCTATGTGTCGGTGTGTATCGCCCCATGCTTACTCGTCGCGTCGCTTCCGCTGACGGCTCGCTGACGATGATCCACTGATCGCCCATCAATGTGGCTTGAGAGCACCTTCTCGTTCAAATTCGGAATTGTCCCCAATCATGACCGGACATTGCCGGGCACTACTACCGTGGGCGTTTTAGCGCAGAGGGAAGGTCAACGCCATTTCTTAATCCTGGCCTCACATCTCCGAATCGACCAACCACTAAGCCCAATAGCACGCCTGCTGCACCAATTAGTGCCGCTGTCGTTGTCGGGGCACGATGCCTACTTCTCCTGATCCAAACATTCCAAGTGTGAACGTAGGCGAAGTATGGGCACACGTTGACGACCATGCCGGGTTCCCGTACATGTTCTGTGGAAGATCGCTGGCCAGTTCGCTCACCAACACAGCGCCATCTGCACCCGTACACGAGCAATTGCCAAGACCTGTGGATCAAGATCTTAAGCTGCGGCTTCGGTGGTCGTGTCGACGGGGTTAGCGTCGGGTTGTTCAACGAGTTTGCCGGCCTCGAATCGAGCTCCGACGCGGACGAGCGCGACGAGGTGGGGTGCGTTCACCGCACGCCAGCGCGCCTGGGCGGCCTCGATGAGCTTGAACGCCATGGCCAGTCCCGCGGCGCGCGACCGGGTCCCTTGGTGACCTTGGTGCGGTGTCGGACGGTCGCGAATGTAGATTCAATGGGATTTGTCGTGCGCAGGTGGATCCAGTGCTCGGCGGGGTAGTCGTAGAACGCGAGCAGCTCGTCGAGGTCGTCGGTGATCTTGGCGGCGGCTTTGGGGAACTTGGCGCCGTAGGCGGTCTGGAAGGATCTGACGGCGTCGAGGGCGTGCTGCTTGTCCTCGGCGTTCCAGATCTCGGCCAGGGCCTTTTTGGCGCCGGGATGCGCTGACTTCGGCAGTGCGGCCAGCACGTTGGCGATCTTGTGGAACCAGCAGCGTTGCTCCCGGGTGACGGGGAAGACCTCGCGCAGCGCGCCCCAGAACCCCAGTGCTCCGTCCCCGATCGCCAGCACCGGGGCGCGCATCCCGCGTCGGGCGCAGTAGCGTAGTAGGTCGGCCCAGGACTCGGTGGACTCACGGTAGCCTTCGGCCAGCGCGACGAGTTCCTTGCGCCCGTCGGCCCGCACGCCGATCATCACTAGCAGGCACAGTTTGTGCTCGTCTAGGCGGATGTTGACGTGGACCCCGTCGGCCCACAGGTAGACGTAGTCCACCTGCGACAGGTCGCGGGCGGCGAAGGTGCCCTGCTCGGCGCGCCAGGTTTCGGTGAGCTTGGTGATCATCGAGGCCGACAGCCCCGCCGACGAGCCGAGGAACTGGCCCAGCGCCGGCCCGAAGTCACCGCTTGACAGGCCGTGCAGGTACAACAGCGGCAACACCTCGTTGATCTTCGGGGTCTTCCGGCACCACGGCGGCAGGATCGCCGAGGTGAACCGCTGGCGCTGGCCGGTGTCGGGGTCGATGCGGCGGTCGTTGACCCGCGGTGCGCGAACCTCGACGACGCCGGCGCTGGTCAGCACCTCGCGGGCCTCGTGGTAGCCGTTGCGCACCACCAGCCGGTGGCCGCGCTCGTCACGCTCGTCGGCGAACCGGGCAATGCACTCCTCGACCTCGGCCTGCAGTGCCTCGGCCAGCATCCGCCAGGCGCCCTCGCGCACGATCTCATCGATCATCGACGAGGGCTCGCCCAGCTGGACGCTCCCGATGCGGCTGTCAGTCTCGAAAGGACTGTGACCATTTATCAGCGATGGCCGTACCGTGCGGAGGCTAAGGGGCCGGTCACAGTCAACTGCAGATGTAGGAAACTTCTCAGCCTACATCATTCAATGTAGCGGCACTGCCTGATCTGCGGTACGTGCAAGCTGATCTGTAGAGATGATGACCATTCCTCGGCCGTCCGGCATTCTGGTAATTGGAGTGACCGAACTATATTCCCCTCAGGGCCCTTCTTGGGCGCTCACTCAGAAAAGGAGGTAGAGCCGTGGCAGAATATATCATTACGCCCGATCGCGGTGACAAAGACGGCGACAAAGATGATGAGCTGCCGGGATGGATGTATCGGGAAGTCCGCGACCACGACCGCCGCTATGGCTGCGACGGGCATATCTTCGTTGACGGCCCGTGGGGTGGGCTTGTCTGTAAGAAGTGCGGCCGATAAACACTATGCGCAACACAATGAGAACGGTGCGGCGCATGACATGAGTCGTCGGGCGTGTCGGTATCGGTGTCGAGCTGAACCCAGCTACTACCGCCAAGCCATCCGGAACGTGTGGCAGGCTCAGGTGGACACAGCACCACAGGAGACACTGCTTGATGTGAGCATGTCATAACTGGGCATAAGCTCACAGACCGAAGATCACTATGTCCCTCGTGGCCGCCACCCTCCCTAACGAAACCGCGGCCAAGACGCCCCTCGAACTCCGCCGTGGTTTCGATGAACTGGTTTTGGTGTACCACGGGTTCGACGCATTCCACAGATCGTCGTGGCGCCGGCCGCAAGGGCGCCTATCGGCGTCGCCATGCAACGGCGCCAGCGCCCACCCTTCCGGTGGTGCTGCTGGGCGGACGTACGCTGCTGGCCAGCGTCGGCGACGAACCGCACGGTGCGGCTGTGGGACCCGGCCAATGGCCAGCAGATCGGCTAACTCCTCACCGGCCACATCGACTCTGGAAACGCGGTGTGCCCAGTATCCCAACCTGACGGGCGTACCTTGTTAGCCACGGGCGACGACGACTGGATGGTGCTCGTGTGGGAACTCGGCGCTGGCCATGGGGCTGATGACGTGAACGCGGTTCCCCCGGTGTCGCTCGACATAAATCCTCGCCTTGACCTCTGCCGACGCCTTGGTTCACGCCTGCTGTCCATGCAGCCCGAGCACGGCGGATCCGGCTTCACGCTCCGGCATCGATCCCAAGATCCATAGTGATCGGGCCGGCCACTTTAACCCGACGGTCACATTCCAGGTCTACACCCACCGATCGACCGGACAGGACCGCGTCGCCGCGCAACTCATCGACCAGCTGATCAAGGATGCCGTCAGTGATTCGGATGACACCGCACCCGAAGCCGGTGACGAGGCTCCTACAACCGTTTTTACTACGAGCACATGGAAGACGGCCCCCGGAGAAGATCTCCAAGAACCGTCTTTACTGGTAGCGGGGCAGGATTCGAACCTGCGACCTCTGGGTTATGAGGCTGTCAGCCGTGGTCTCACGCGGTGCCACGAATCCCATTTCGGCTGGACAAGTGGGCTGCTGATGTCGCGCAGCGTCCCACCTATTACGGAGCGTTCCGGGCAATCTCGTGACTAACTCGGTGACTAGACCCCCCGACCGGGGCGCGCGGCAGTGTTGAGCACGTGCAAGGCTCCGGCCTACCCGATAGCGCGGCTCGGGCACTGGCCCGTAGGATCCCGACGAGCAGGCTATGGGCGCATCCATGAATCAGAGGGAAGGGGCTTTCACATACCTACTCCAATGCGTTAAACGGCAACACCCAGGATTCACTAATTTTCAAAATCGCGCGTTACCGTGGGCGGTTTCAATCGGTCATGGCGACACAGTGCTTCGCGATCAGCTCTTCGAAGACCTCGACCGGCTTTCGCCAGTTGAGCGTCTTGCGTGGTCTGCCATTCAGTTCTGCTGCTACTTTATCAAGTTCGTCCTGGGTGTGCAAGGACAGGTCGGTGCCTTTCGGGAAGTACTGTCGGAGCAGTCCGTTGGTGTTCTCGTTGGTGCCGCGCTGCCACGGTGAGTGCGGGTCA
>JALZHU010000208.1 GCA_030860695.1 Actinomycetota bacterium | reverse complement strand
ACACTGAAGCGCCCACAGCGCGACCCTCCCCACCCTGCTCAGACACGACCTCACACGATCACAGTTAACCGGCGTCAGCGGACCACCAGCAGCGATGCTGCTGCACCGCCCTGCCCCCGGGTAGACCCAAACCACGATCACCACCCGCAGAACAGCAGGAGACCCCATTTTCACCGCGGAACCGCGCGGCCCCGCAGGGCCATCAGATGCTGAGAAGTATACGTGCTATGCATCTCTGTGGTAGCGGCGGGATAACCTGCCTGGCGCCGTGAGCATGTTTTGCCGACATCGGGGGCGGGCAGACCGCGATGGTGCTGACTGAAGGGTCCCTGGGCGTGGTCTACGACGTCGATGGCGTTCTGCGGCTTGGGACGCTTCGGCGGCAGCTGTACCGGATCCGGGGTTTGCTGAGCCCTTCCGTTCGGGACCGTCGCTCGGTGCTGGGTATGCCGCATGCCGTTCGGGCCCTGGTGGCCGACCGGGCCGATGCACCGGTGTTCTACCTGACCGCTGTCCCGAACAACCTCGCCGGACCCATCAGAGGCCTGCTGGAGCGGGACGGTTATCCGTCGGGCACGGTGCTGATGGCGGATCGGGGACTGGCACCCTGGTGGCTGTTCGGCGGCGGCATGTCGCACAAGCGAGCCGTGCTTGACCGCCTCACAGAGACCATGCCGCAGATACGGTGGGCGCTCGTCGGCGACGACGGGGGACACGACCCGGATCTTTACGCCGACCTCGCTCGTCGAGCACCGGATCGAGTGGCTGCCATCGGGTTGCGGCAGGCGCTGGACCCGGACAGCTACAGGACAGGCACACCGTCCCAGCCTGAGCAAGTGAACGGGGTCCCCGTCCTGCGGGCACCGAACGGCGAGGAGCTCCTGCCGCGGTTGCGAGCCAGCATCGGGCTAGAGCAGCCACGCAGCGCTACGGTACGGAACTGGTTTCTCACCCCGTTCGAGCGCGGCAACGACGCGACGCGAATACGGGCGTGGACGGAGGGCAACGCCGCGTACCCGCTCGTGCACGGACGCGCGTACTTTTCAATCCTTCCCGAGGCACTGGCCAATGCCGGGGCGGGCGACTCGGTGCTGTTCTCGGGCTGGCGAGCGGACTCCGACGAGTTGCTCAGAGAGGGCGCACCCACGGTCGCCGAGGCACTGTCCGGCGCGGCGCGGCGTGGGGCGGTGGTGTGCGGGCTGCTGTGGCGATCGCACCCCAGTGCCCTTGGGTACTTCCTCAAGGCAAACCGAAACCTGGCCGCCGACATCGCCGCCGCCGGTGGCGAGGTGCTGCTCGACCAGCGGGTTCGCGCACTAGGTTGTCACCATCAAAAACTCGTCGCGATCCGCCATCCCCGGCGTCCCAACGACGATGTCGCGTTCCTCGGCGGGATCGACCTGGCGTTCGGCCGCCGTGACGACGCCGACCACACCGGCGACCCACAGCCCGTGACCTCCAGCGCCCGCTACGGCCAAACCCCCGCCGAGCACGACGTGCAGCTCCAGCTGCGCGGACCGGCGGTGCGCGAGGTGGAAGACGTCTTCCGCGAGCGCTGGGAGGATCCCAGCCCGCTGTCCCGGCTGCCCTGGCAGGTGCTCGTCGACCGGTTGTGTGGCCTGCGGCGGGTCGCCTCGCCGCTGCCAGCCGCGCCACCCGACCCCCGGCGAGCCGGTAGCTGCGCCGTACAGCTCCTACGCACCTACCCCACCCGCTGGCCGCGGCCCCCCTTCGCACCACAGGGCGAGCGCAGCGTCGCACGGGCCTACGCCAAGGCCCTCAGCCGTGCACAGCGCCTCGTCTACGTCGAAGACCAGTACCTGTGGTCCGTCGACGTCGCGCGCATCTTCGCCTCCGCCCTGCAGCGCTCGCCACGGCTGCACCTGATCGCGGTCGCCCCGCGCTTCCCCGACGTGGAAAAGAAGATCTACCTTGATACGGCGAGGCTAGGACACGGCCAAGGGCTGGCCATGGTGTACGAGTCCGGCGGCGACCGAGTGCAGATCCTCGACGTCGAAAACCACCAGGGATGGCCCGTCTACGTGCACGCCAAGGTCTGCATCGTGGACGACGTCTGGGCAGCCATCGGCAGCGCCAACCTCAACGTGCGGTCCTGGACGCACGACTCCGAGCTGTCCGCCGCGGTCCTAGACGACGAGCGGGACACGCGTGCGCCGGCTGACCCTGGAGGCCTCGGCGACGGTGCCCGGCGCTTCGCCCGGGACCTACGCCTGGAGCTGATGCGCGAGCACCTCGACCTCGACGACGACACCGACCTGCTTGACCCCGACCGCGCAGCAGAGACGGTGCGGGACAGCGCCGCCCGGCTCGACGCCTGGCATGCCGGCGGGCGACTCGGCCGCCGCCCGCCGGGCCGGCTGCGCAGGCACATCCTCGGTCCCGCAGCGGGTCGGTCCCCGGCCTGGCACCGCTGGGTCACCAGACCGGCTTACCGGGCATTCCTAGACCCAGACGGCCGCCCGCTCGGGATGAGACTGCGCCGCAGCTACTGACGCGGCAAAACGGTCGCATACACCGTTGAACCTCACGTTGAAAGGGACACCAGCCATGAAGCACTTCACCATCGCCACCGTCGCCGAACAAAGCGCTGATTTCCGCCGGGTCCTGTGGACCGGAAAGCACGCCCAGCTGGTCATCATGACCATCCCTCCGGGCGGGGAGATCGGCGAGGAGACCCATGAGGACACCGATCAGATTCTTACCTTCGTCAGCGGTATCGGCGAGGCTGTCGTGGCTGATCAGACCCACCAGATCGCCCAGGGCGATCTGGTCGCGGTGCCGGCCGGAACCCGGCACAACTTCCGCAACACCGGCGTCAACCCGCTGGTCCTCTACACCGTGTACGGCCCGCCCGAGCACGCCGACGGTGTCGTGCACGCCACCAAGGAGGAAGCCGACGCCGCCGAGATATCTGGCCGGGACGTCGATGCCCGGGATCTCGACACCAGCGGCAAGGACCCACAACGGTACGTCAGCGCGGTGCAGGCGCAGATCTCCCCCCTCGAGAGCGGCTCGCTTGGTATCGGCAGTCTGAAAGGACGTTGACGGCAATGACGGATCATCTCTGCGGGCACATGCACCCATACGGGCTGCCGGATGGCAGCAAATCGACGACGAAGCTAAGTCCAGCCTGACCTCGAGGCTTACCGCGTGGCGGCTGGTCACGACTGTTGGCCGCTGGCCGCCGGGTTGCGGTTATCGAGCGGGAGCTGATCGGTGGTGAATGTGGCTACTGGGCTTGCATCCCGTCCAAGACCCTGCTGCGTTCACCTGAGGCCCGCAGCGGGGTCGACCGGGCCGCTGGCGTCGATGGGGCCTGCCTGGACTGGTCCACAACTCGTGACTACCGGAACTACATGATCCGCTACCTCGATGACAGTAAGCAGATCAACGGCTACGCCGAGCAGGACGCCACGGTGATCAAGGGTGCCGCCCGCATCAGCGGTCCCGGCGCGGTTGACGTCAACGGCCGTTCGCTGAGTGCCAAAGACATCATTGTCGCCACCGGCTCCGACGCCGCCTTTCCATCCGTCGATGGACTGGACACCGTCCCGGTGTGGACAACCGGGAGGCCACCACCCTGCGCGAGATCCCCGACCGGATGGTTATGGTCGGCGGCAGCGCAGTTGGCACTGAATTGGGTCAGCAATTCCTGCACCGCTTCGGTGCCCGGGTGACCGTTGTCGAGCGGTCGGCTGCGCTGCTGTTCCGGGAGGAACCCCGTGTTGGTGAGATCCTCGGCGAGCGGCTGCGCGCTGAAGGCATCGACGTGCGCACCGGCGCCACCGCCACCGAGGTTCGCTGTGACGGCGCAGTTCCCACCTACAGCGAGGGTTTCCTCGCCGCGCTGGAGGAACTCGCCCTGGACCCCGCCCAACGCAGGTGATGGCGAGACGTTGACAGCCTGTCGGTGAGAGCGTTACGAAGGGCTGCCTATCGCAGATGATTGAGGGGGCCGATGTGGCCGACTTGGTGGTGCTCGGCTTCGACCGGCGGCAAGACGCCGAGGAGGTCTTCGAGCTCGGCGCGCACCTGCAGGAGCACGCCCTTATTGATCTGGAGGACGCCGCGCTGGCCTGGCGCGACGACAAGGGCAGGGTGCGCATCCAGCAGGCCCTGCCCACCGTGGCGACGGGCGTGTCCACCGGCGGGCTCGCTGGCGCGCTGTGGGGCACGTTGATCGGTCTCTTGGTCCTGAACCCACTGGCGGGGCTGGCCGCGGGAGGCCTCGCGGGCGCGGCCACGGGCGCGGCGGCGGGCGCGCTCAACGACATCGGCATCAACGACGACCTCATCCGCCGGATCGGCGAACAGCTGCAACCCGGCAAGGCTGCGGTCTTCGCCCTGATCCGGCGGTCGACCAAGGACAAGGTGACCGACGCGCTCAAGCAGTACCACCCGACCGTGCTGCACACCAACCTCAGCCGCGACCGCGAGCAGGACCTCATCCAAGCTCTGCAGTCCTGATCGGTAACCGCCGAGGCTGGCGACACTGGGAGGCAGAAGCCACGTCGGCGGCCGCGCGTCAGTGTCCCTCCTTGACCAGCTCAGCGACCGCATCGGCCACCTTCTTTATCCTGAGCACGCCGGTCCGCCCTCACAATCTCTGCGGGTCGGCCCGTTTCGAGTCCCGGAGGCGGACCATGACCGAAACCGTGACCTCCGGGATGCCACAGGTCGCCGCGGCGCGGATCGGTAGACCCACCGAGACCCTCTCCGACGAACAGATCAGCGCGTTCGTCGGCGAGCAGCTCGACACAGTCGATCTGGACGGGCGCAGTCTTTGCGTCCTGGTGCCCGACGGCACCCGCAGCTGCCCACTGCCGCTGCTGCTGTCCGCGGTCCACCAGGCGGTGCGCGGCCGGGTGACCCGGCTGACCGTCCTGGTCGCTCTGGGCACCCACCCGGGTATGACCGAGCCGGCGCTCGCGAAGCACCTGGGCTATCTCGAGGGCGGCCTGCAGGAGCACTATCCGGGCACCACGGTGCGCAACCACGAGTGGTGGGATCCCGCCACCTTCGTCAACGTGGGCACGATCACAGCCGACCGCATCGGCGAGTTGTCCGGCGACATGCTGCACCAGAAGGTCGACGTGCGGATCAACCGGGCCGTGGTGGAACACGACGTCACGATCATCGTTGGTCCCGTGTTCCCGCACGAGGTCGTCGGCTTCTCCGGCGGCAACAAATACCTGTTTCCCGGGGTCTCGGGCCGGGAGCTGATCGATCTCTCGCACTGGCTGGGCGCGCTGATCACCAGCGCCGAGATCATCGGCACCCGCGGCATCACCCCGGTCCGGGCGCTCATCAACGAGGCGGCGTCGATGGTTGCCGGCGAGCGCCTGGCGCTGTGCGTCGTCACGCAGTCCGGGAGCGCGTTCGCCCAGCCGGAGGAGATCGGCCCCGCCGCGGCGTTCCAGACGCAGGCGGACGTGCCGCTGGTCGACGAGGCCGCCGCGCACCTCCACGCCGTGACCTTCGGTGATCCCCAGGCCGCCTGGGCGGCGGCGGCGGACGTCTCGGCCGAGACCCACATCCGCTACCTCGACACCCCGGTGCGCCGCGTGCTGTCGATCCTCCCCACGAAATACGACGACATGTGGACCGGCGCCAAGGGCTTCTACAAAGTCGAGCCGATCGTCGCCGACGGTGGCCAAGTCGTCCTCTACGCCCCCCACATTCACGAGATCAGCAGCACCCACCCGCAGATCGCCGCGATCGGCTATCACTGCCGCGATTACTACGTCAGGCAATGGGACCGGTTCAAGGACCATCACTGGGGAGACCTGGCGCACTCCACCCACCTGCGCGGCGCCGGCACCTACGACGAGGTCCACGGCGAACGTGACCGCGTCACCGTGACCCTCGCCACGGGAATCCCCGAGGAGCAGGTCCAGGCCGTGAACCTCGACTACCTCGACCCCGCCGAGATCGACGTCGGCGCCTGGACCGCGGATCCGGACGCCCTCGTCGTCCCCGACGCGGGCGAGGACCTTTTCCGCCTGCGCTGACTGGTCCTGACCCGTCTCGCCATCGCTCTCAGCTAAGTGGCAGCTCCTCCTGGAGCGTCTCCAGCACGTGATCCGCACCTGCCGCCCGCAGGGCTGCGCCGTCGTGGTGGCCTGTCGCGACCGCAATCGCCGTGCAGCCGACCGCATGCGCCGCGTCGATGTCAAGTGGCGTGTCGCCGATCACGAAGATCTCCTCGTTCGGCACGTCCCGGCCGACGATTGCCTCGCCACGCCGGACGGCCACGCCAACGATGTCGGCGCGATCCATGCGGGCGCCTGCGTAGGCGCCGAAGGTGAACCAGCGGTCGAGGCCGCCGCGCTGGAGCTTGATGTACGCCGCGCCGTCGCAGTTGCCGGTGATGAGCCCGAGCAGATGGCCGTCGCGGCTGAGCTGCCGAAGCCGCTCCGCCACGCCCGGCAACACCTTGTAACCCCTGCTGTCGGCTACCGTCTCCGGCAGGTACTCAAGCCTGCGCTGCATCAACTGTGCCAACTCGTGCGGCGTGGGCTTACGGTGCAGCACGGCCTCGAACGTCGTGGCGCCGACGTCCGGGTCGGTCATCCCCGCGTCGGTAAACTGCCCGATATCGGCGGGAATTCCGTGAAGCTCCGCGAAGGCGCGCTTCCAGGCCGCCGCACCCGCGCCACCGGTCGATACCAGCGTGCCGTCAATGTCGAAGAGCAAAATCCGGTACACGGAGGCCATTTCGCGAGGTTACTCGGCGGGGGATCCGATCAAGCCGCCAGATCCGGCGGGTTGAGCCGTTGGGCTAGAGCGCAGTTGACCAGGAAGAGGGCATGACCGGGGAGACACACTTCGGGCCACGGGTCTGGCGGTGATGGACGCCAGCGAGCTGAAGCGGCTGGTCCCGTTGGCTCCGCTGCGCCAGAGGTCGGCGCTGCCGGCTCCGCGGTAGCATCACCGCTATGACCGCGGCGCTTGGCGGGCTGGATGTGCTGGCGTTCAACGGCGGCATCGGAGACACGTCTGAGCCCTCTGGGACCACGGGAAGGGACCAAGTGGAGGGGCAACTCACTTCGACACGTCAAGGCGAACCTGATGGCATCGCGCTTGTCGTGGCCGGATATGACGGCTCGGATGAAGCCGCCACAGCCGTTCGCTGGGCGGCCCAGATCGCGCTGCAGAACTCCGGTTCGTTACGAGTGGTGTGGGTGTGGCAGATACGGGACGTGTGGGACGAGGCGATAGCTGCTCGCGACAACATCGAGGTCCCTTCGATGACCGAGCTTGAGGACATCGCGCGCCGCCGCTTCACCGAGATCGTCCACCGGCTGGTCGCCGAAACCGTGCCCGACGTCGACATCCACATGGACCGCGGACCCGACGAGGCCGGCCCACTCCTCCACGCCAGCTCCGACGCCGACCTTCTCGTGATCGGCTCCCGCGGTCGGGGCCGCGTCGCCACAGCATTGCTCGGTTCGGTAAGCGCGCGCTGCATCCGGGAAGCGACCTGCCCCGTACTGGTGATCCCACATCAGATGGTGGTTCCGCCAGCGGAAAGCATCGATCCGCGGACGGTCCCGGCCGAGATCATGGCGCGTCGCTCGGCGCCTCGAGGGTAGGCCTATCCCCGCAAACCGGTATGGCGGGTAGCCCACTTGGCCCTGCGCGTCAGGGAATCCTGCCGGTGTGGAACCAAGACCTGTTAGGAGCGACTCCCGGATAGGCACCGTCTGTAGTGTCTCTGCATGTACTGACGCGGGAGTCCAGATCAGGTGGAGGCACCCGGCTATCGAGTCCTGCGGCTCTGGAGGAGGCAGGATGAAGGTCACGATTGTTGGCGCCGGCAGCATGGGCCGCGGAATCGGTACCCGCATCCTCGCCGGTGGGCATGAGGTCGAGGTCGCCGACCGCGACCCGGCGAAGGCACAGAAGCTTGCCGACGAACTTGGCAGCTCGGCGACCGCGCTCGATGCGCCATCGCGTTTCGGCGGCGAGGTCGTCGTCCTCGCCGTCTACTATCCCGGTATCACCGACGCCGCCAGGTGGTACGCCGACCAGCTCGCTGGCAAGGTTGTCATCGACATCACCAACCCGGTCAATACCGAGACCTGGGACAGCCTGGTGCTCCAGGACCTTGTCCCGCCGGGGACGCCCGTGGTGAAGGCCTTCAACACGACCTTCGCCGCGCCACCCTGGTGAAGGGCGAGGTCAGCGGCCAACAGCTTGACGTGTTCATCGCCGGCGACGACGACGGTGCAAAGCAGAAGGTCTCACAGCTCGTCTCCGACGCCGGGCTACGTCCGATCGATGTTGGCCCGCTGCGCCGGGCGCAACATTAAGTTGTTGCCCCCCGTGTCCTAGGAACACGGAAGGCTCACTGAGCACCCTTCGAGTCGTTGTCAATGGCGATTGCCTGACCGGAGATCGACCGTGCATTGTCGGAGGCGAGGAACATGACGAGCGCGGCGATATCGTCCGGGTCAACAAATCTCTTGATGGATTGATTCGCCAACGCCTCCGCCTTCACCTCCTCAATCGACTTGCCGCTCGCCTGTGCCCGACCCTCGAAGACGCGCTGGATCCGTGGTCCCTCCACGACCCCGGGAAGGATCGCGTTAACCCGGATGCCGTATTCGCCAAGTTCCATCGAGAGAGTCTTGGTGAAGCCGACTAGGCCCCACTTGGTGGTGGAGTAGGGGCTGCGGTTGGGGTAGCCGAACCGGCCGGCGAGGGACGACATGACGAGGATGACGCCGGACTCGGACTTTTTCAGGTGAGGAATCATCAGCCCGGTGACGTTGAAGGTGCCAGTCAAGTTCACGGCGAGCACCGCGTCCCAGGCGTCGGGGTCTATCTCCTCGACCGGTGCGGTCGGACCAGAAATCCCGGCGTTGTTCACAAGGATGTCGATCCCGCCCAGCGTGTCCACCGCATCCTGCACGAATCGCTCGACCGCGGCCCGATCCGACACGTCGCAGACTGTCCCGGTGATCGACGGGCCCGTGTCGCTTAAGATTTTGATGCCTCTGGCGTGACGCTCGCGGGCCGGTGAAACTGGGGGTGCGTCGCCCGCTGACGTCGTTGTGCCTTGGTGCGGGTGAGCCCGTGCTTAAGATTGACGCTGGAGCCTGTCCCGGTTGGGTACTCCGGGTTGCCACCTTTCGAGTGCGAGTCTCAGACTCTTGATTTTCATGTGGGTTCCGTGGGCGGCGCGCCGTTGTGGCCGTTCGGAAGGGAGCCCACGGTGGAGATCATGTATGAGCGGGTGGCCGCGATCGATGTTGGCAAGAAGATCGTCGCGGTGGCGGTGCGCACTCCGGGTGAGCGAGCGGGCAAGCGCCGCCAGCAGGTGCGCAAGTACTGGATGCGGTGTGGCTGGCGGAGTTGACCGAGTGTGGGCTGCTGCGGGGCAGTTTCATCCCGCCACCACAAATCGCCGCGATCCGGGAGTTGACCCGCTACCGCAAAAAGCTCATCGAGCAACGCA
>JALZHU010000207.1 GCA_030860695.1 Actinomycetota bacterium | reverse complement strand
ACATGGGGGTGGGCAAAACCGTGCAACTGCTGGCCATGGAATATCTCCAGCGCCACCAGGACCCTGGCACCGGGCCCACGCTGCTGCTCTGCCCGATGTCGCTGGTCGGCAACTGGCAGCGGGAGGCGGCGCGGTTCGCTCCCGACCTGCGGGTTTACCCGCACCACGGCAGCGCGCGGCTACATGGGGATGTGCTGCGTAGGCGCCTTGAGGACACCGACCTGGTCGTCACCACTTACGCCACGGCCACCCGTGACATCGACGAGCTCGCCGAATACCGGTGGAACCGGGTTGTGCTGGACGAGGCGCAGGCGGTGAAGAACAGCCTGTCCCGAGGAGCCAAGGCGGTGCGGCGGCTCGAGGCGAGGCACCGCATAGCGCTCACCGGGACCCCGGTGGAGAATCGTCTCGCCGAGCTGTGGGCGATCATGGACTTCCTCAATCCCGGCTTGCTCGGGTCGTCCGAGCTGTTTCGCACCCGCTACGCGATCCCGGTCGAACGGTACGGGCAGACCGAGCCGGCCGAGCGACTGCGCGCGATCACCCGGCCGTACGTGCTGCGCCGGCTCAAGACCGATCCGGCGATCATCGACGATCTGCCCGAGAAGATCGAGATCAAGCAGTACTGCCAACTCACCACCGAGCAGGCCTCGCTGTACCAGTCGATCGTCGACGACATGCTGGAGAAGATCGAGAACACCCAGGGGATCGAGCGGCGTGGCAACGTGCTCGCCGCGATGGCCAAACTCAAGCAGGTCTGCAATCACCCGGCGCAACTGCTGCACGACCGGTCGCCCATCGGCACGCGGTCCGGCAAGGTGATCCGTCTCGAGGAGATTCTGGAGGAGATCCTCGCCGAGGGCGACCGGGTGCTGTGCTTCACCCAGTTCACCGAGTTCGCCGAGATGCTGGTGCCGCACCTGGCCGCGCGCTTCGGCCAGGACGTGCTGTATCTGCACGGAGGTACCCCCAGGAAGCGGCGCGACGAAATGGTGGCCCGCTTCCAGTCCGAGGACGGTCCGTCGATCTTCCTGCTGTCCCTGAAGGCGGGTGGAACCGGGCTGAACCTCACCGCCGCCAACCATGTGGTTCACCTTGACCGGTGGTGGAACCCGGCCGTGGAAAACCAGGCAACCGACCGCGCGTTCCGGATCGGGCAAAAGCGCACCGTGCAGGTGCGCAAGTTCATCTGCACGGGCACCCTCGAGGAGAAGATCGACGACATGATCGAGGAGAAGAAGGTGCTGGCCGATCTCGTGGTCAGCGACGGCGAGGGGTGGCTGACCGAGCTGTCCACTCACGATTTGCGCGAGGTGTTCGCGCTATCTGCGGGGGCCGTCGGTGAGTAACTGGTCTGTGAATAACCGGTTTGGGCTGCGGTCGCGTCCGCGCACCGTCGAGGGCGGGCTCAAGGCCCGCAGCACCCGCGGTGCGATCGCCCAGACCTGGTGGTCCGAGCGCTTCATCGAGGTCCTCGAAGGCATCGGTCTGGGTAACCGCCTGGCGCGCGGGCGAAGCTACGCACGCACGGGGCAGGTGATCTCGATGGACGTGAGTCCGGGCTCGGTCACCGCCCAGGTGCAGGGCAGCAGGGCGCGACCCTATCGGGTGCGGATCGGGATCGCCGCGTTCGGCAAGTCCGAGTGGGCGCAGGCCGAACACGCCCTCGCCAGCAACGCCTGGTACACGGCCATGCTGCTGTCCGGCGAGATGCCCGACGACATCGAGGACGTCTTCGCCGGCCTCGGACTGTCGCTGTTCCCGGCCACCGCGCGGGACCTGTCGCTGGACTGCTCCTGCCCCGATCGCGCGGTGCCGTGCAAGCACCTTGCCGCGACGTTCTACCTACTCGCCGAGTCCTTCGACGATGACCCGTTCGCCATCCTCGCCTGGCGCGGACGTGAGCGTGCGGAGCTGCTGGCCAACCTGCAGGCCGCCCGCTCCAACGGTCCGCCGGCCGCCGACCGCGGCGGACAGCACGGCCGACCGCTCGCCGCCTGCCTCGACTCCTACTTCGCTCCGCAGGCCGAGACTCGCGCGCCGAGCCCGCCCGTGACCTCGTCCACGGCGTTGCTCGACCAGCTTCCCGACATCACCGTCACCGTGCGTGGCCGTCCACTGACCGAGCTACTCCGACCCGCCTACCTCGCACTCGAGCACGGTGACAACCGGGAGTGACCACAGCCGGGATCGGGCGGCTACGCGGGCAGGCATGCGGACCGCTCGAGTTTGAGCAGTTGCTGTTTCCGGTCCATCCCTCCGCCGTAGCCGATCAGCAGACCGTTCGCGCCGATGACCCGGTGGCAGGGAAGGATGATGCTGACCGGGTTACGCCCATTCGCCATCCCGACGGCCCGGCTGGCGGTGGGCTTCCCGAGCTCCGCAGCGATCGCGCCGTAGGTGGTGATCATGCCGTACGGCACGGTGGCGAGGATTGTCCACACGGCTAGCTGAAAGGGAGTGCCTCGAGGCGCGACGGGCAGCTCGAACGTTCGGCGACGGCCGTCGAAATACTCTTCGAGTTGCTGTTCCACCTCGCCGAACGGGCCGGGGTCGAGGCGCCAGTCTTGCCCGACGCGGGATGCCCAGCGGTGCTCGGCCCCTATGTACAGGGCGGTCAGTGACACTCCGTCGCTAACAAGGGTCAGCTCACCGATCGGCGACGGCATGATCGTGTAGTACGGCGCCACTGCGAGGGGGGTGCGCAACGGAAGCGTGAGTGCGGTCATGCCGCATGCTCCTTCGCGAGTTCGGACGGTGGGGCAAGGGACGCCCACAGGTGCTGGAGGGCGTAGGACCGCCAGGGCGCCCAGCCACCCGCAAGTTCAGCGGCGGAACGCGGATCGGAGGGTACGCCCAAGCGGTCGAGGGCGTGCCGCACTCCGAGGTCAGCGGGCAGGAATACGTCGGGATCGCCGAGGCCGCGCATGCGCACATATGAGGCCGTCCAGGGGCCGACCCCGGGCAGGGTGAGCAGGGCCGACTCGGCGTCGGAGCGGTCAACGCCGGGGTCGAGCGCCACTGTCCCACTGGCCAGCGCGGTGCTCAGCGCGAGAACCGCCGTCCGCCGCGCTCTGGGCATTGCGAAGTCCGTCGGGTCCGCAGCAGCGAGAGCCGCCGGTTCCGGGAACAGGTGTGTGACCGTGCCGATGGGAACGTCGAGGCGGCGGCCGTAGCGGCTGACCAACCGGGCGGTGTGTGTCCGGGCAGCTTTGATGCTGACTTGCTGGCCGAGCACGGCGCGCACAGTGAGCTCCTGCGGATCGGGATGGCCGGGAACTCGCAGCCCGGGGCGGTCCGCCAGGAGCGGCCCGAGGTACCCGGCGGTGCTCAGCTGCGCATCCACCGCTTGCGGATCGGCGTCGAGATCGAGTAGACGACGGCACCGCTGTACCGCGACGCTGAGGTCGCGCAGGTCTTCAAGCTGAACGTCGCACCGTACCCATCCAGCGGTGGCGTCGGCTGCGGCGCGCAGCGTCACGACACTGGCGCCGTGCGGGAGCGCCAACGACCGGCGGTACCAGTCGTTGCCGCCCTCCTCCAGCCCGGCCACGGCCCGAGCGGCGAGGAAGGTGAACAACCCGGTGAGATCCAGCGGGTGACGGTAGGCCAGACGCAGCGTCACCACACCCGCAGCGACCCCTGTCACCGAAGTTCGGTGGGCGCGGAGCCGCAGCTGCGTGGGAGTCAGCGCGAAGACTTCGCGGATGGTGCTGTTGAACTGCCGGATGCTGCGGAAACCGGCGGCGAAAGCGACGTCGGCCATCGGCAGACTGGTGGTCTCCACGAGCAACCGCGCTGTCTGGGCCCGCTGCGCTCGTGCCAGCGCGAGTGGCCCCGCACCGACCTCGTCGACGAGCTGACGATGCACGTGTCGCTGGCTGTAGCCAAGGCACCGGGCCAGCCCGGCGACTCCTTCGCGGTCGACCAACCCATCAGCGATGAGCCGCATCGCCCGGCCGACCAGGTCCGCCCGCAGGTTCCACTCGGGGCTTCCCGGTGCCGCGTCGGGCCGGCACCGCTTGCATGCCCGGAACCCGGCCGCCTGCGCGGCGGCCGCAGTGGGGAACCAGCGGATGTTTTCCTGACGTGGCGTCACCACCGGGCACGACGGGCGGCAGTAGATGCCGGTGGAGGTGACACCGCCGACGAACCAGCCGTCGAACCGAGGGTCCTTACTCAACGCCGCGCGGTAGCACTGCTCCTCGTCCAACACGGTTCCATTCTCGCCTGCCTCGTGCCGCCCCGGCTGGCGGATTCCGGACGTCACCGCGTCCGCTGTGGCCGCAGCCTCGCGACCATCCGCCCCGCCGCCGCAAGGCCATTACCCTCGCCCATTGCGTGAGCATCGGTAGGCACACGATGCTCGGCGGGTGCCACTGCTTGAGGGCCTTGCGACCGCGTCCGCCGCGGCGTGGGCCTATCTCTTAGTCGGACACGGCAGCTTCTGGCTCACCTCGACTCGCATGCCGGCCGACCCGCCGGAGCCCCACTACTGGCCAAGCGTCGGAGTCATCGTCCCGGCGCGCGACGAGGCGGCGGTGCTTCCCGAGACGCTGCCCACGCTGCTCGAGCAGGACTACCCGGGCCAGCTTGCCGTGTGGCTGGTCGACGACAGCAGCAGCGACGGCACGGCAGAACTGGCGCATACCTACGCCGAACGCGCTGGCCGACGACCATCGCTGACCGTGCTGGCCGCCCCAGTCCCACCAGCGGGATGGACCGGCAAGCTCAACGCCGTCCAGTGCGGCGTGCAGGCGGCCAGCGCCGCCGGGGTCCATCTGCTGCTGCTCACCGACGCCGACATCGCCCACCACCCGTCCTCGGTGCGCCGGCTGGTCGCCACGGCGCTGGCAGACGATCGCGACCTCCTCTCCCTCATGGCGTTACTACGCACACAGACCGGCTGGGAGCGTACCCTCGTGCCGCCGTTCGTGTACTTCTTCGCCCAGCTCTATCCCTTCCGGCGGGTGGCTCGGCCCGGCAGCCGGACCGCCGCGGCCGCGGGCGGCTGCGTCCTGCTCCGCCGTAGCTCGTTGGAGCGGGCCGGGGGCCTCACCCGCATCCGCGGCAAGCTCATCGACGACGTGGCTCTGGGCCGGCTGCTCAAGCGCTCCGGCGCGCGGACGTGGCTGGGCTTCACCGGCGACCCACCCGAGGTCCGCAGCGTCCGGCCCTACCCACGCCTCCCCGACCTGTGGAACATGGTCACCCGCAGCGCCTACACCCAGTTGCGCCGGTCACCGATGCTGCTTGCCGGCACGCTCGCCGGCCTAGGGCTGCTCTACGTCGTCCCACCTGTCGCCGGGCTCACCGGGCTGGCCAGACGCGCCCCGGTGCCCGCCACAGCCGGGCTCGGTGCGTGGGCAGCAATGGCCCTCACTCAAGCGCCGGTGCTGCGGCTTTACGGCCTCTCACCGCTGCGCGGGCTCGCCCTGCCAGCCGTCGCGACCCTCTACGCCGCCATGGCAGTGGACTCGGCGCGCCGCCACGCGGCCGGCCGAGGCGGCGCCTGGAAGGGCCGGCTCGCAAGCGCAGGCCTCGAGGTGCTGGTAGACCCGCGTTCGGCGGAACATACTTGGTTGCGAGAGCCGCGCTTCCCCCGCGCTCGACCCGGACGAGTCGACCAGGGAGCGGGGCGTGACGCTCGGGTGGATCGGCGCCCATGGCGGTGAGGGCATCACCGGCGGCCAGGTGCTCCGCGCCCGGGCGGTATGGATAGACCTCGACGTGGTGTTCCCGCTGCCAGCCGATCACCGCCGGCGGGTCGTCGCCGATGGTCTCGACCTCACTGGCCGAGTCCCCGGCATGCTGAAGCGCTGGGTCCGTGGCTCACGGGGCGAGTGGTACGGCGTGGTCTGGGTCCCCGTGAGGGACGGCGCTGGAGACGTCCGGCTGACCCTCGACGACCAGCTCGTCCCAGCGGCTGCGCTCAGTCCACGGCCAGCCCCGTAGCAGTGAAGCGTCACCGCTGGCTTCACTTTTCAGCCGTTACGGGGGCGAAACGAGCGGTATGCTGGAGAAGTTTGCTGCCGGCACCGAGCGGGTAGTCAATTACAGGACCCCACCTTGGTGATCGCGGCGGAGTCGGGCGGCGACTTCGAAGTCACCAATGTCGATGACAAGGAGCCTAGTTATGAGCGAGCAAGCAGGGGCAGCCAGGCCTCCCTACCCGCGGGAGCCAATGCAGGCCGGAGGCACGCAAGAGCCCGGCGGTGACCGAGACCTCCCTCCCTACAAGGATCGGCAGACCACTGGCAAGTCCGGGGAGCAGCTGGAGCAGGAACGGGGCGGGCCGGGTTCGTCCCAAGCCGGCCCCCGGGATGTCTCGCAAGCTGAGCGTGAGGGTATGACCGACACCGACACGTCACCCTCAGGCCCAATGGGTGTCGGAGAAAGCACCACTACTTCGGGCCAAGACATCATGCGCGGGACGTCAGAAGAAGCACGCCGTACGGACCGGTTAGACGGCGGGATTGCGGATACTGAGCGCAATGTCGATGAAGAAAGCCCGGTCATGCGCACCGGCGACCAGGGCGGCTGACGTTTCTGACGGCGCAACCAACGCACAAATCACGTCGCCCCGCCGCTCCTTGTGGCGGGGCGACGTCCTGCTTCAGCGCTCAGCGCCCCCCAGCTCGTGGCCGGTAAGCTGCCGGTAACCTCTCGCGGTTATCCGACCCAAAGCAGCTTTGACCACCCCAAAAACCGCGCCCTGTAACACGCCCACGAGCAACACGTCGCGGATGTCGCGATCGAGCGCGGTCGGCTCCGGCACATCGTCTGCTCGTCTGCGCCCGATATTCTGCTCGTCTGCGCCCGATATAGCGCGCCAGACCCGGGTGAACACGGCGCCAGCCAGCGCGCCACCGACGAGGCCACTGGCTAGGCTCCCCAATTCGTAAGTTACTTTGCTTCGGGTATTCACGAGGCGCGTACCCTTCGCACAATGATCAGCATCGCGATCAGTGCGAGCCCAACGCCGGCCAGCTTGGCCCACCGATCCGTCGGCGCCTTACTGACTGCCTCGCGAGCCCGCTCCGCGGCGTCGACAGCTTGGTCGCGCAGCTCGCTACTACGCTCGACGACCTGAGCCGTGACCTTATTGCCCCAGTCGATGACCCGCTCGCTCAGCTCACTGCCGCGTTCGACCACCTGCTGCTGCAGCTCAATGCCGCGTTCGACGGCTTGCTCCTTTAATTCGTTACCGCGCTCCTTGGCGCGGGCGGGCAAGTCGGCCTTATGCACCAAGGCCTCCACGGTCTCGCCCAGGTCTCCACGCAGCTCCTCGATCTCTTCCTGGAGCCGCTCTTCCTCAAGTCGTTGCCGCTCGCTGCTGCTCATCGGTGCATGCTCTCCTTCACCGTCTCGATGTCGCGCTTCGTGCTCTGCACGGCCTGTTCAGGCATCGGAGGCGCCGACCCCCGCACCTGGCTGATCCCTACTGCCGAAATCACACCGGCGAGCACCAGAAGCACTCCACCGACGATCAGCGCCGCCAGCCAAGCGGCCAGGACGGTCGCCAGTCCCAGCACCGCGGCCGCGACCAGCGCGCCGAGGCCCAACACTGCCAGCAGCGCACCAGCGCCGCCGATCCCGATCCCGACACCGGCTTGGGTGCCCTTGCGCTTCATCTCCGCAGTAGCCAGCGCCATTTCTTCCCGCACCAGCGCGGACACCTGGGCGGATAGTCGCTCCACGAGCTGCCCGACGGAGGCATCAGCCCCGTTGGCCTGCCCCTGCTCGCGAATCGTCATGCCATCCTCCTTCGCCCATAGCGTGTCGTTCTCAACGTGACATACCCGGCGCACGAGGTCTTTACCCGTGCTAGTCGCCACCTGTCGAGAGCCACAGTGCAGCTCGGCAAGCCAGGTTTAGTCCTTCGGGCGGTCGGGCAATCCCGGCTCAGTCCGTCCGGACGCTGGAGGAGCGCGTGCAGACCACGAGCGCGGCACAGTCATTGTGGCTTGAGGCAATGCCCAGCAGCGGTTACCCGCGGCTCGATGGTGATCGGGCGGTGGATGTCGCGGTACTGGGCGGTGGCATCGCCGGGCTGACCACAGCGCTGCTGCTGGCCCACCGGGGCGCCCAGGTAGCCGTGATCGAGGCGAATCGGGTAGGCGGTGGCGTCACGGGTAACAACACAGCAAAGGTCACTGCGCTGCAGTCCACGGTGTACTCCTCCCTACAGCGCGCGCACGGCCGGCAAGCCGCCGCCGATTACGCCGCCGGCAGTGCAGCTGCGGTGCGCCGCGTCGCGACTCTCGCCGAGCAGCAGGGCATCGACTGCGATCTGCAGCGCCGGCCAGCCCTCACGGTCGCCGCCACCGAGTCCGAACTGTCCGACGTTCAACGTGAGGCCGAGGCAGCCAAGCAAGCGGGGCTGCCGGTGGTTTGGACCGACCACGTCGATCTCCCCTACCCGGTGGCAGGCGCAGTCCAGCTCGACGATCAGATCGCGCTGCACCCGGTGCGCTACGCGCACGGACTCGCCGAGGTGATCCGCCGCGCCGGATCTGAGGTGTACGAGCACACTCGCGCGACCGGACTGCACGAGGGCACGCCGTGCCGGGTAATGACCACGAGCGGAACGGTGAGCGCCGGCCACGTCGTCATTGCCACGCACTACCCCGTCTTCGATCGTGGTGGCTACTTCGCGCGGTTGGAACCGAACCGCTCCTACTGCATCGCCGCCGCGGTGCGCGGCCCGCTACCGACCGGCATGTCGATCAACGCGGGGAGCCCTACCCGCTCGGTGAATACCTTCGGCGGCCTTCTCATTGTCGGTGGGGAAAGCCACCCCACCGGAGCGCGGGGCGTCGACGAGCAGTGTTTCCAGCGGCTAGCGGACTTTGCGCGCGGCCACTGGGACGTCACTAAGATCAGCCACCGATGGTCCGCGCAGGACCCGACGTCCTACGACCAGCTGCCGGTCATCGGTCGGTACACGCCGGTGTCGTCGGGGGTGTACGTGGCGTCGGGCTTTATGAAGTGGGGACTCGCTGGCGGGACCATGGCCGCGGCGATTCTGGCCGATCTCATCAGCGGCCGGCAGCCCGAACCATGGGCGAACCGGTTCAGCCCGCATCGGGTCTCGCTGCGGTCCGCGCCACGGTTGGTGAAGATGAACGCGAAGGCCGGAGCGGATCTGGTGGTTGATCGACTCCTTCCGGTAGAGGTATCCAGCGCCGCTGAGGTGCCCCCCGGCGAAGCTCGGGTCGTCCGCGACGGTCTCGGGAAGGTCGGGGCATACCGCGAGCCCGACGGCACCTTGCACGCCGTGTCGCTGCGATGCACACACCTAGGCTGCCTGCTGCGCTTCAACGGCGCTGAGCGCAGCTGGGACTGCCCCTGCCACGGCTCACGCTTCGACGTCGACGGCTCGGTGCTCGAAGGACCCGCAGTGCGCCCACTACCGCGCCGGCACCTGGCAGATGGGTCCCGACATGGAGACATATCGGGGCTATCGGGGGCTCGATAGCCCCGATATGTCTC
>JALZHU010000206.1 GCA_030860695.1 Actinomycetota bacterium | reverse complement strand
CCGGGAGCAACGTTGCACTCGGCATGCCCACGTTCGCTCACACAGCAGGCCATGCCGCCTCGACGGTTCCAGAGGGCATCCAGCAGAAAAGTTAGTTCAGAGAAGACGAGGGCTTCGACTTCCTCGGGTTTCACCTGCGCCAGTACCGGCGCAGGCGCAAGAACCGGCCCGCCAAGCTATTGATCACACCAAGCCAGGGGGCGGTCAGGCGAATCCGGAACAGGCTCGCCGACGAGCTGCGCAGACTACGCGGCTCGAACGCGGGGGCGGTCATCGCCCGGCTCAACCCGATCATCCGCGGGTGGGCCGCCTTCTACCGGGGGGTGGTGTCCAGCAAGGTGTTCGCCGAGCTGGACAATCACATGTGGTGGCTCATCTGGCGGTGGGCCCGGCACAGCCACCCCACCAAGCCGAAGAAGTGGATCGCGCGCCGCTACTTCGGCCGGTTCAACAAGTTCAGAAACGACCGGTGGGTATTCGGCGCCCTCGATCACGTCGTGAACGACCGCGGCGACATCGCCCACCTGGTCAAGTTCTCCTGGACGGCCATCGTCCGGCACCAGCTGGTCGCCGGCGGGGCATCCCCGGATGACCCCAACCTGGCCGACTACTGGGCCACACGGCGGCGGACGGTGAAACCCCCGCTGGACAGCTACAACCTGCGCCTGCTCGCCAGGCAGGACAGGCGCTGCCCGCTGTGCGGGGACCACCTGCTCGTCCCGGACCAGCCCCGCACGAGTGGGAGCGCTGGTGGCTGAACATCGTTCGTAGGGCGATCACCGCCGACTACCTCACCCACCACGGGCGAGGCAGCACACCGGACGGGAACCGAACACGCCTCGCGCACGCCTCCTGCCACCGCAGCCTGCGGGCGCGGCAACGCAGGAACCCGACGTCTCCATCGCCCGCAACGTCCATAGGGCTTGCTTGAGCCGAGGTGCGAGGAAAGCCCGCCCGCCCGGTTCTGAGGGGGCCCCGGCGCGGCAACGCACCGGGGCTACCCGACAGGAAGAAACCGCCAACGACCAGCTCAAAACCCATCTGCGCGGCCCCGGACGGGTGCTGCGCTCGCGGCTGCCCGACCTGGTGGTTCAGGAAATCTGGCCTACCTGATCGTGCACCACGCCATCAGCGAACTGACCGCCCGAGCTTCCGCCGCCGCCGACCTCGACCCAGACTCGATCTCCTTCACCAAGGCCCTACGCCTGATCCGCCACACCGCCACCGCAACGGCGGCCATTCCCCCTCAGGACTGGGCCGGCCGACTCCCGACCCACCTAACTGACATCGCCGCACTACTCATCCCGCCCCGCCGCCAACGCACCTGCCCCCGCGCCGTCAAACGCGCCCGACACAACAGCTACCGGGTCAAACAGCCCGGCGAACCCGCCAGCACCCGCCATCCCCGACCGCCCACGATCAACATCCGCACACTGAAACCCAGACCAGCCGCATGATCAACTTAGGCTACGTGGCATTGGGGCTTGGCGGACTTGCGTCCTTAGCCCTGAAAATCGGAAGGTCGGCGCTTTCAGCTATGAGGAAGGCTCCTCGCCGTCATTGCCTGGTTCGTTGGGTGGAGTGATCAAGGCGAGGTAGGTGTGTTCTGTGGTGACTTCCGCTGAACAGGTTGCAGCGAGCAGAGCGTACGCGAGTTCTTCGCCGCCGTTGGGCTCCGAGAGCCACCACGCGGCGGCATCAACGAGGGCGAGGCGTTGCACTGCGGAGAGGTGCGCCTCACGCTCACCCAGGACTGCTACGGCGGCCAAGCGTTGCCGGTGGGGGATCACGCGTGAGCCCCGAAGGGACCGCATGATCGGCTCATCATGATCACCGAGCGCCGACGCGGCCAACTCCAGCGCCCGCGACAGGCCCAGCTCGTCCAGGTGTGGCCGACTCGGGTGGTGGAAGATCTGCGACACCAATGACCATTCCGCCAGCACCCGAGCCACTGACCGAGCACGCCAGGGCGTCAGCCTCAGCACCACGCTTGAGGATTCCTCGCCATCGAGGACCAGCGTGGCGCCATCCAGTTCCACCACCTCACCGTGATCTAAAGCCACCCGGATCGGGGGCGGGTCGAACTGCGTAGGGTCTGGCATCGGGTCTCCACCCTCCATGTCAGGGTCGGGGATCAAGGCCGGGGGTCGGTGTTCGCAGCACCAGCCCTCGGCCGCTCAACAGAGGGCGGGTGCGCCCTCTGATCTCACTTGCTTATCCGGTGCCGAACCAGGTCCAGTGCCTGGTCCGCGCCGCCCTGCCGCGACTAGTCCCTGCTCCTTGGGTAGGTTTTAGACGGGTCACGGCAGCTCCTGTTAGTCGAAGCTCGGCCGGGATGCCAAGCTGAGCAGAGTCAGCAAAAAGTCAGCAACCCGCTGACACGCGACGTCACCAGAACATCCGACACAGCGATCCACGAGCACGTAACGGCACCAGTTGACACTGGTCATCACGCGCTACGCGCGTTCGGGACGAAGAGGCCGTGAGTTAAATCCCCCCGGCCTCGGGACATCATAGGGAAAAGAGGCCCCGCCCCGCCGCTTCATCGCATCAATCTCAGTTCACAACAGGGCTCCGGTGGCGATGGTGGTGAGGGAGAGGATGATGAACGCGGGTGCCCAGCGCAGTCGAGAGCGGCGGCGTGTGGTGGACTCGGTTACGGCCGTTGCCGCCAGGGTTGCCGCTATCGCGGCGGCGGCGGTGCTGGCCGCGACTCGTAAGCCTTGGCTGCTGGCGCGTTCGGCGAGTTTGACTTGCTGGTGCTGGTTTTGCTGCAACGCGGGCCAGTCCTCCGGCTGCGAGTCGAGAGCGGCCACGGTGGTGCGGTCGACGTCGTCTGCGTCGGTTGGGGCACGTCCCATCGCTTCGGCTATCCGCCGCAGACGTGCGGCGATGCCGCGTTCCGCGGCGGCCATGGCTCGTTCCTCAGCGGCGTCGGTGGGGTTGGGCGCGTCGAGTGCGGCGAGTTCGCGGGCTTCGGCGCTAAGGTCTGCTGTCAGTGCGGCCTGGACGCTGTCGGTGAGGAAAGCGGTTCGCTGGCCACTGGCGGCGATGCTGGTGGTGAGGTGAACTGCTCGCCGGGCCGCATCTGCTTGGGCTTGCTGTTCCTGCCCGGCCAGCAGCAGCTGGGCCAGCGGAAGGATTGCAAGCAATGCCCAGACGGCGAGTTGGAGCGTCGTGGCATAACGAAGGCCGCGCGCCGGCAGCGCTGGCTGCGGGATAAGGTCGACGTCTAGGCTTGCCGCTGACAGTGAGTAGTCGGCTCGCCGCCGCTTGGGGACCGGTGTGCGGATGCACGCGGCGAGGGCGGCGACGACGGCGACGAGGATTCCAATGCCGGCCGCGATGGTGCCGTGGGTGGCATGCCGGTTTGCACGGGCCTGTGTGGCGTCCGGATTCAGGTCGCGGAGATCCGGGTGACGCGCGCGGATGTCCGCTAACCGCTGAGCCACGTCATAGCCGAGATCACCGCGGACGTAGCCGGCGCCGCCGATGAGGCTGTCCGGCATCGCGGCCTGGCCAAGTGCGAAGGCGGTTTGGGCGGCGATGGTGTATTCGGATGCGGCCAGCCGACCGGTGTTTCTCAACTCGCGGAGGCCGTCCGCTCGTGCTTCTGCAGCGGCAACGCGGAAGCCGAGCGCTGCCTCGTCTGCGTAGACGTAGCGGACATCTTCCTGCAACGCTGCTGACCGCCGAACGTCCTCGCGGACGGAGTCTTGCCATAAACCACCGGCCTCGCTGAACTGCCAGGTGGAGATCAGCACTGCCACCGCGATGATGGTGATTGCGGCGATTTGGACCCATGACCGGATGCTCAGTGAGCGATAACCGTCTCGACTTCTGGGTCGGCTCCAGCCGGTGCGCTTTCGGCTCATCAGGGCTGCCGATCGAATGTCAACCCAAGGCCGGTGTCGTCGACGAGCACGAGAACCCCACGGTCGACGCGCCAGCTGTGACGCTTTGGTGTGAGCGGCTCCGGCCGATCGGTGTAGTCCCCATCCGGATTTTCGGGATGACGTCTCGTTGTGGTGGCCATGGTGGGGTGAAGGATCAGCATGTCAGCCTCCACCGTTGCCGTTCCCGACTCAACACGGGTTAGTTCGAATACTCCTTCCGGCACCGGTTGGGTGAGCAATGCCGCGAACCGGTATCGGCCATCGGAGAGGAACCGGTAGGCGAACGTGGCGTCGCCGCTCGCAGTCTCCCAGGCGCCGATTATCTTGGCTGGCAGTATCCCGTCGTTCGTCCTACGCGGCTGTGTCGAGGACCCGGCTGACCTGGTAGGTGAAGCCGTGGTCGATGTTGGTGCAGGCGCCGGGCTCGCTATGGGGCTGTCCGTGGACGAGCAGGCTGCCGCTCCGCTGATGAGTAGCGCCAGCGCGACTGCCGCGTACCGTGTGGCTTTGGTACATGTCTGGGTTACCGCGTGGGGTGTGCGCATTAACTGATCCTCACGTAACTGAACTCGCCATCAAATTCATCAATGACCGTCAGTACATCGACGACACTTGATGGTTGAATATCCCAACGGGCGGTCCTTTCTCGACGCTTGACCGGTCCCTTGACCATGACTGGCCGCAATAGGAGGCTTGAGCCGTTACCGACGCAATACCCGACCTCCCGAAACGCCGGGATGGCGGTGTTGCGCTCGTGGATGAGTTCGTACGTGCTGTCGGCGAAAAATGTCAGCCGATAGCCCGATTTGCTGCCCTGTCCACCGCTCCATACCCCGACGAGCGGCTGCGGGACCTCGCCCTGCGGCCGTGGAGGCGTTACCGGTAACGACGGCACTGCAGTCATCTCCGCGACGTCACGCGACGCTGTCGAAGGCCGGGTTTTTGTGTCGGATGCTAACCCCGTCGGCTGATCGATCACGCTTGCATTCACGTCAGAGCTAGCTGTCGGCGCACCTCGCATACTGCCTTCACTGCAGGCGGCAAGAAAGAATAGCGTAAATAGCAACAAGCCGAACCTACCTACGGTCATTGGTCCTTCCGTCCTATACTCACAAGTCACACTAAAGCCACGCCCTTGGACAGGAGGGCCACCACGGGACCGGTGCAGCTTCCCAATCCCGCGGTGGCAAATCAGCGCAGTGCGCTGCGCAATGCGGTGAGTGCGACCTTGGCGAGCTTGGGCCCATAGCGCTTAGCGGCCATGATCGCGCCTTGAGTCGCGACCGCCTTCCCCACCGCGACGCCGGGGTAGTTGCTTGGGTTGACGTTGCCGCCATTTGCGCCGTAGCTGTGCGAGCCGACCTGGTTGGCCACGTTGGTCGCTGGAGGGGGAGGGGGTTGGTAGGTCATGGTCGTCGTCCTTTCTTCGGTTATTGAAATCCACGGCAGTACCGTCAAGGCACGTCCGCGTCACCTTTGCCCACTACGAGCCTGCACGGGCTGGGTCATGACCCAGCGGTCCTGTCCTTTAAAGTGCACAGGCTGCTCGCAATGAGAGAAACCACAGATGCATGGGCTGTCCAGGATCACGGCGAGAACGGGCCCTGAGGAGGCTTCGGATCAAAGCGTCCAGGATTGTTACCGCCGTCGTAATAGTGGTAGCCGTCGTCGTAGGAATTGCCTCCGCCGGGCCCCGGCGGGGACTCGCCCCCGTTGCAGCCACCGAGGATGAGCCCGGCCGCCGTAATGACGCGGCAATTGCCGCGTTACGACGGTGGTTACTGCGGGATGGGAGCGGCAGCGTGCGTGCCGTTACGTCTTTGTCATCCATGCTCCTGCACCTCTGGTCGTCTCGAGATAGGCCTGCGCGTGATCAACCGCCAGGCCCACCAGCACTAATGTGCGAACTCGCGAGATACGCACCTTGTGTGACATTCGTGGTGGGCGTGCGGCGAGTGATCGGTGCGGTGGCGGTCATGGTGGGTCCTTTTCGGGATCGGGTCCTTCGAGAGTCCACGGCGCAGCGCCCTGGGTGCATGGGGCTGGGGTCCCCTCTCGGGTTGGGACATCGCGTCCCGTGACGGCGGGACCGCCCACCCGCCACTATCACTATGTGCGGATGGCCGTCCCGATCGCCGCTCCCGCCCGCCTGCCCGACGTAGTGGTAGGGGTAGTCACGGTGCTGTGTGGGCTGGCTGGTGCGGTGCTCTACCAAGTCAACTCGGCGGTCGGGCGCTCGCTCGAACCGTCCTTCTGGCTAGTGAGCACCTGCACGGCACTCGCCTATGGCGGTACTGGCGTGTTTCTCGCTGCCCGGGACAGGTCACCGGTGATCCGGCGGGTGCTGCTCGGTATCGGGCTGTGCCACGGCTTCTCGGTGCTCTGCCGTGAGTACGGCGTGCTCGCCGCTGCGGCAGGCCGACCACTGGCGGGAGCCGCAGTATGGGCTGGGAACTGGTTGTGGGCACCAGCGCATGTCGCCATCGGGGCACTGCTGCCGCTGCTGCTGCCCGATGGCCGGGTGCCCTCACGGCGGTGGCTGCCGGCACTGGGCCTGTCGGTAACGGCGGTCGCCGGCACGGCGGTCTGGTGGGCACTGCTGCCCTACGACCTGCATGACTACCCCTTCGACGTCGCCGGACTACGCAATCCAGTGGGTGCCGCCGCAGTGGCGGCTCCGCTCGTGACTGTGGCATCGGCCGCACTCAACGCTCTGGCGGTCGTGGTTGCACTGGCGTCCGCGGTATTTCGGTGGCGGCGTTCGGGCGAGGCACAGCGCCAGCAGTTGAAGTGGCTGCTGCTGGGCGGACTGGCCACCGTCGCGCTGTTCCTCGTAGGCCTCACCACGCCCCAGCCAACGGGAGAGGTGATCTCCGGGCTCGCCGTACTGCCGTTGCCGCTGGCTTGCGCGGTCGCGGTGTTGCGCTACCGGTTGTGGGACGTCGACGTCGTGATCTCCCGCTCGCTGCGCTACGGACTGCTCTCAGCTGTGGTGGTCGCCGGGTACGTCGCCGCGGTGGGCGTACTTAGCGGCATTCTCGGCGCAGGCACCGGCGCGCCAATCCTGGCTACCACAGTGGTGGCTCTGCTGGTGCTACCGCTACACGGGTGGCTGCAGCGGCTGGTCAACCGGCTTGTGCATGGTGACGCCGAAGACCCATACACCGCGCTGGCCCGCCTCGGAAACCGGCTGGCTGTGACCGCCGACCCCACCGAGGTGGCCAGCCGGGTGCTGCCCGAAGTGCTTGCCAAGCTGGCCCGGGTGTTCCGGCTGCGTTACGCCGCGATTGAGCTCGCCAACGGGGAGACCATCGCACATGGGAACCGGCCCTCGGACGTCGCGCGGCTGCCGCTGAAGTACGGCGGCGCCAAGGTCGGGGAACTGCTGCTCGCGACCGACGGCCCCGGCTCCGTCACGGAGCATCGTCGGCTCGACCTGCTCGCCCAACAGGCCGCGATTGCAGCGCATGCGCTGCTGCTCGCCCGCGACGTTCAGCGCTCCCGGCAACTGGTGGTCACCGCCCGCGAAGAGGAGCGCCGCCAGCTGCGTCGCGACCTGCACGACGGAATGGGCCCGGCGCTCGCCGCGGTGGCGCTGCAGGCCGAGACGGCCCGCGACCTAGTGGACCGAGACCCCGCCGAGGCTACCGCGCTGCTCGACAGGCTGGTGCCGCGGCTCAACGACGCGGTCCGAGAAGTCCGCGCCCTGGTCCACCAACTGCGCCCGCCGACGCTCGACGAGCTCGGCCTGCCGGGCGCGCTACGTGAGTTAGCCACGCGGTTCGCCACCCCCGGCACCACGGTGCAGGTGGAAATCGGCGAACTAGGCACGCTGCCAGCGGCGGTCGACGTCGCGGCCTACCGAATCGTCGCCGAGGCGCTCACCAACGCGGTACGCCATGCCTCGGCAGGCACAGTGCGGGTGTCGGTGCATCGCACTTGTTCACGGCTAGAGCTCGCGGTGTCCGACGACGGCAGCGGGATCGACCCCGCTGCGGGGCGTGGAGTGGGTCTGGCGTCAATGCGCGAGCGGGCCGCGGAGCTGGATGGTCAGTGCACGATTGGTGCGGCACAGGGTGGCGGCACGCTCGTCACGGCGACGCTGCCACTGCGGATGGAGAAGTCGGGATGATGCTACAGGTCCTGGTGGTGGACGACCACCCGCTCTACCGGGAGGGCCTGGTGACAGCAATGGGCGCCATGCCCGATGTCACGGTGGCCGGGGAGGCGGCCGACGGAGAGACGGCGGTGCGGTTGGCTGCCGAGCTGGTGCCCGATGTCGTCGTGATGGACCTGTACATGCCCGGTCTCAACGGCATTGAGGCCACCCGACGGATCACCGGCGCCCGACCCGAGGCCGTGGTGCTCGTGCTCACCATGCTCGAAGGGGACGACTCGGTGTTCGCCGCCATGCGAGCGGGCGCACGAGGGTATCTACTTAAAGGAGCGGACCGGGCGGAGATTGCGCGGGCGCTGACCGGGGTTGCACAAGGTGAGGTGGTGTTCAGCGCTGGTATCGCCTCGCGGGTCCTGGCTTTCTTCGCCGCCGGCCGCGCTCCAACCGCTGTGCAGCCGTTCCCCGAGCTCACTGACCGCGAGCGCGAGGTGCTCGACCTGGTCGCCAGAGGCCTGACCAACAGCGAGATCGCCCGCCGACTCGTAGTGTCGAGCAAGACAGTGCGCAACCACGTCTCCAACGTCTTCACAAAGCTTCAGGTCGCGGGTCGTGCCGAGGCGGTGGCGCAAGCCCGCGACGCCGGCCTAGGCAGTCCTTAGCTTTAAGCAGTGCGTAGGCAAATTCCTCGCCACCGTTCGGTTCAGAAGCCACCACGCGGCAGCATCGACCAGGGCAAGGCGTTGCACCGCGGAGAGGTGCGGCTTACGCTCGCCCAGGATTGCCATGGCAGCCAAGCGTTGCCGATTAGGAATGAGACGCGCACCGCGAGGGGACCGCACGATCGACTCATTTCCCCCAGCGAGCACCGCAGCGGCCAACTCAAGTGTCTGAGATAGGTCTAGCTCGTCCAGATGTGGCCGGGTCGAGTGGTGGAAAATCCGTGACACCGACGACCGCTCGTGCAGCACCCGGGCCACCGATTGGGCACGCCAGGGCGCCAGCCGTAACACCATGCTCGGGGACTCCTCGCTGTCCAGGACGAGCATGCCGCCGTCTAGCTCCACCACCTCACCGTGATCCAGGCCCCCCGGAGCCGGTCCGGGTCGAATTGCCTAGGCTCTGGCATCGAGTCTCCACCCTCTTCCGCAGGGTTGTGATCAAGGCCGGGGGTCGGTGTTCGCAGCACCAGCCCTCGGCCGCCTCATCAGAGGACGGGTGCGCCCCCTGATTGCACTTGCTTATCCAGCGCCGAACCAGATCCCGCGTCTGGTCCGCGCCGTCCCTCTGCGACTAGTCCCAACAATCTGGGCACTCTCCTTGAACAGCTTGACCAGGACACAGCAACTACCGTTCGCCGAAGCTCAGCCAGGGCGCCAAGATCACTGGATCAGTAGAAAGTCAGCACCCGACGCGGCGACTGGCGAGCACGTGACGGCACTTGTCGATACTGGTCGTCAGGCTCTACGCGCGTTCGGGATGAAGAGGCCGGTCGACTGTGCTGGATCGCCGAGCCCGCCCATTGATCCGCAGCTACCGGGATAGGTC
>JALZHU010000457.1 GCA_030860695.1 Actinomycetota bacterium | reverse complement strand
CCCAACGGCCCCGCAGACACTCACGGACCACCACCAGACCAAGTGCGACGTATCCGCCTGCTCGGAGGCTTGATCAACGAATATGAGCAGGTCGCATGACGGAACCGAGGTTTTCGGCACCCACAGGGGAGCAGGGATCTAACTCGGCCCGGCGCTAGCCTGGAGACACCTCCTCGCCGAGGTGCTACGCCCCGGGGCGACGGTCCCGGGGCATCGGCGAGGCGGTATCGGCGAGGAGAGGGCTTGCGGTGAACGCTGACAACGATGCGCGCACGATCGGCCGGCGGGTTCGTCAGATCCGCTATGCGCGGGGTAAGTCGCTGCGGGTGATCGCCGGGCTGGCTGGGATAAGCCCATCGCATTTGTCCCGCATCGAACGCGGGCTAGTCGCCTTGGATCGCCGCTCCGAGATCGTGGCGTTGGCCAACGCACTCCAGGTCGCACCCGCGGAGCTGACCACGCTGCCCGTCCCGGCGCCGGCAGACGGGTGCGCTGATGTTGCTGTGGTCGCGCTCCGCGGTGCGATTCAGGCCGTCACGATGGGCATACCGAACGGCTCTGCGCAATCTGTCGAGCAGCTGTCCGCCCGGGTGCATGCAGTGCTTGACGCGAAGCAGAGGTGTCGCCATGCGGAGGTCGGCATGGTCCTGCCGGCGCTCATCAGAGATCTGCATACCTCGATTGATGCCGGCCGCGATGATGCGGAACTCCTCCGGTTGGCTGTGGAGCTGCATCACGCGGGTACGCAGGCGTACCTACACGGTGTGGGTGCTCCAACTGACCTGTGCTGGTCGGCGGCGCTACTGGCTCGTCAAGCCGCCGAGCGGCTCGACGAGCCGGTGAGCCTCGGCGTGGCCGCGTTCGGTCAGGCGAACGGGCTTCTGTCGTGGGGGTCGTTCGAGTTGGCGATGCAGGCCCTGCACCGTGATGAGATCGGCGTCGGAGACGACCCTGAACTCGTAGGGATGCTGACCCTGTCAGAGTCGCTGCTCGCCGCGGCGCAGGAGCGGGCGGCCGACGTCGAGGCCGCCCTTGAGCACGCCGTCGATCTCGCCGCGCACACCGGGGAAGGCAACGCGCATTACATGTCCTTTGGTCCCACGAACGTCACTTTGTGGCGGCTGTCGGCGGCATTGGAGTCAGGAAACCATGAGCATGCCGTGCAGCTGGCCGAATTGCTGACCCCAGATCGGATAATCGCGCCGACCAGACGCGCTAACTACTGGGTCAACTATGGGCGCGCACTATCCCGGGTGCGGGGTCGTCGGCACGACGCGGCGCGCGCACTGCGGCAGGCGGAACGCATCTCGCCGGATAAGGTGCACCGCAACCCATTCGCGCGGGAGACGCTCGCCGAGCTGGTAATGCGGTCCCGACAGGACGCCGCCGGCCGGGAGCTGCGAGGCATGGCTTACCGGGCCGGTCTGCCGGTGTAGTCCGTTCGGGTGGTGTGTCTGATTAGGCACACCACCGCTGTCGATGCGTTAACCGTCGTCAATCGTGACCAACGGCACCAACGATGCACCAGCCGCACAGCCGCCCGGCAACCGTAGGGTGCTCCACGCAACCTGTTCGCTGCATGGCGGCTGCAGGGGGTTCACCAACCTGGTGGTTTCCCAGCGGGGCGGCGAAATCGTGTTTGATCCGCACGCCACCGGTGCCTGTGTGCTCAGGCTGGATGAGGACGCGGCCGGCGTGCTGCGCGACCTGCTAACGGAGTGGCTGAGATGAGCGACCAGACGCGCCTGGACGTCGGCAGCGAGATTGTGCTGTTGCTGCTGCAACGGGTGCACGACGGGGCTATCACCCGGCTTGACGGTTCTACTTCGACGACGGGCAGCGGATCTGGCACGCGGCAACGGGCACCGCGCTCGATGCCCTGGTCGAGGTGGGACGGCTTGAGCTAAGCTACCCGCCCGATTCGGGTGCGCGGCGAGCTGGGGAGTACGGGCCCGGGGAGCTGGTGAGGGGCGTGCACTTTGGGCTCACGGTCGCCGAGCGGACGCAGCGAGTCAGCCTCACCGAGCGCGGGATGACCGAGTACAAGGCGCTGCGCGAGCGGGGGCGGTGACCTGCGGTTTTGCCGCAGATCGAGTGTTGTCGCTAGGTGCGCAGCAACGCGTGCTCAAGCAACTTCAGGCCGAGGGTTTGATCGAGTCACGCCCCGGACGACCCTCTATCGTGGCGCCTCGACGATGACCAGCTTGGGTCTAAGCGCCGAAGCCAAGAGCGGAGATTACCCCCTTGACCAGCCATTATTGTGAGATAGACGCGGCGGTGTATGTACGCTAACCCTGCAGCTGTAACATGACCCCCGGAAGCTGTAAGGTGTATGTACACACATAAGCCGGTGCCCCGGGCGTCTGTCGGGTCAACAGAGGCCCGGGGCACCAGACCACCCCTCACGTCGTCAACGAGTCTCTAGGATCCAATCGACGATCTTGAGTATAGCCGTCAGTAAGAGGTTGACTTGCCCATAGTCGGGCCTCTTACTGTCGGCGGGTGATTTACTTTTTGACCCCTTGCGGGGCCGACGATGCCGACCGCCCAATGGCAACCACCGCCCTTTCGGTTTGTAGGGCGGGCCCGGGGGTGGTTCCCGAACCCTAGGGACTCGGAAACCCCAGCTGCCACACGCGTGGCCGCATCGCTCAGTGCAGCCTACCTGCACGCGCAAATCACGGGGCGCGCACCGCTGTCGGTCTGATCTCGACAGCCCGACTCAGGTAGCGGAACCATGGTCGCTGTGACCACCCAACGGCAGCGGGCCCGAGTGCTTGTGGGTGCCGAATAGGTCATCCATGTCATGCGACCTGGGCATATTCGTGGATCAGCCCGCCGAGCCGGTCACGGCGTTGGAGGCACAGGGTGGGTGGTGATGTGGGCTGGGGGAGTGGTCGGAGTG
>JALZHU010000205.1:8168-9573 GCA_030860695.1 Actinomycetota bacterium | reverse complement strand
AGCCCTACCTCAGCACAGCCACCAAATGGGGACTCGACACCCTCAACGTCCTCACCCAGCTGTTCACTGGCCAGCCCTGGCTACCACCAGCCCCCGAACCCTGCTGAATAGCTACCCAGCCACAGGAGAAACCGAGGACCGTTACGGAATGGATCAGTGCCTTCTCGACCGACAAGGTAGAAGTATGACTACCAACTGCAATCAGCCGACCACGTGCTGTGGTGCGACAGTTCTCCGACGCGACACCCCCGAGGGATCGGGATACTCCGACGAGGTCGGCCCGTCATGGCACCATCATGGGAGCATGAGATGGGATGCCGTTTCTGTCCACACGCTAGCGGATCGATCACAGTCATCCCACAAACGTAGAAGACCGCTCAATCTACATCATCTGATTTAGCAGAATTACCGGACCTGGGGTATATGGAAATAATCTGTGGAGATGATGGCTGGCCTTGGGTCTCCGGCATCATGATACGCAGGTGGGATCATCCTTAGGGATACAAGGGTGGTCCTGGTAGAGAGGAAGAATCATGGGCATCATGGATTACAGTACGCGGGACGGGCTCGCTGACTACGGTTTCTCACTTGAGTTCCAGCCAGGCAGTGGCTGGCGAGTGTACATCATCTTTGACCCCTTCCACCAGGGCAACAACGACAGTCAAAACTTGCCCTATCAAGCTCTCGATCAGACCAGGCGCCGCTATGTGGATTGGGGCGCGAAGCTCGATAGCCTGGGAGACGCAAGAACAGTCGCCGCGCTCTGGGCCGAGCTGACCCAGCGTTACCAGCGCACCCCAGGCCAAAAATAGCCACTCCAGCGGGCCCAAACCGTCTCGATGATACGGTCGGCGCCGATCAGATAGGGCCCGGGCACCGGTACGGCGGCTCCGTCGTCCCACACCCCAGCATCGCGGCAAAGTCGTCCCGTGATCTCCCACAGCACAAGCGGTCTGATCGCGGGACGGACGAGGCGGCATAGTCGTCGTCGACGACTAGCGTGCCCACGATGTGACCGAATCCGTCTTTCAGTGACGAGCAGCTGGCCGACAAGGCGACCTCGTCCGAGCTGGTGTGCTCACGACCTTGTCAGCCACGCAACCGACGACCTCCCCGCCGCCGTGGCATGACTTGCCCTCGCCGGTGTCGACGTCGTTGCCGACGTGGTCGGGGCACCTGGTTATTACGCTGCTGCCGTCCCTTACTGGGACAGCCACTGGGTCATCGCCGGAGCGGTGGCTGGGCCGGGCATTCCGGACGACTGTCGCAAGCGTCTGATCGTTCAGGCACGGTCGACGTGACCGTCGAGGAACGGATGGCACGAGCGACGCCTTCAACGTCACCATCGAGCCTTCAACGTCACCATCGAGTAGAGCTGACTGTCGGGGAATCGGCTTCGCGGTGC
>JALZHU010000205.1:0-8158 GCA_030860695.1 Actinomycetota bacterium | reverse complement strand
GCCTCGCTCGGCCAGGGGTGCGGGGCGGGGGCACCGCGAAGGCTGAGACTCTGCGCGGCTCACCGAGAGGATCACCATCGCCTTCTCCGCGGCAGCAAGGGGCGACGGGGTGCTGGTCGTCAGGAGGGAGAGCGGCGGCCGGAGCACCGCCGTTCCCCGACCGTTCCCACAGCAGCGGAGTTTGACTCACGCATAGTTGGGGTACTGCCGCACAACCCGGCTAACGGGCTTGCTTACAGACACTGCGGCGGCTGTGGGGGCGCCTCCCACACCTCGGAGGGCTACATGCTCGGACTCCTGTTACTCGTCCTCGTGCTCTGGATTGCTCTCGGTCTAGACCGCTCTCGTCGTTATCGACTTAATGATCAAGCGTTTGATGTGGCCGGCCGTCATCGGCATTGTGCTGTTCCTCGTCACCGGCGCCGTCGGCGTGATGGGACGCCCCTTACGTCGCTGATCAAACCCGCCGACCGCCCAGTGCCCTATCGGGCAAGGAGTGTCCGGCGCGGGGTCTGGCGGGATAGTTTCGTCCCCGCCTCTTTCCAGGAGCGTCGCGGGACTGCACAGGAAGCCATGGGGTAGGGAGCGGGCGCGGTGACAGGGGCCTCTTTGCGACCTGCGCTATATCGTGCGGAGGGTGGTGAGTGTGGACGGCGACTTTCCCGCCGGGACCCTGGGTCTGCAGGTGGCTGAGCACGACCCCGACGCTCGTGTGGTCACCGTAGTGGGTGAGATCGACACGCTGACCGCGCCGGAACTGGCCGCGTTTCTGACCGCACAGCTGACCGTTACCCAGCGCGTGGTTGTGCACCTTGATGGTGTGCGGTTCCTAGGATCTGCTGGGTTGTCCGTGCTGTTCGAGGTGAATGAACTCGCTACTCGAGAAGACCGCGACCTGCGCTTGGTGTGCAACTCTCGAACCGCCAACCTGGCACTGGAGACCACCGGACTGCGGGATCGCTTGACCTTCGCCGACAGCGTGCCGGACGCCTTGAACAACGGACTCTGACGGGCGCGGCTCTCGCCGGTGAAAATTTCGGTGGTCGCTGGTGGTGCTGTTTCTGTCGTCAGGGCAGGGGTAGATGCAGGCGTACGGTCGTGCCCGCGGGGCCGGTGCGCAATTCGACGAGATCACACAACTGCCGGGCCAACCACAGCCCGCGTCCGCGCGTAGCGAAGCGGTCAGGAGGTAGATACCCGGCTAAGGGGTCAGGCAGCCCAGCGCCGGTATCGCTGACTTCGCACAACATCCTTTGCGGGCCAGTCCAGATCTGCAGCACTCCCGATCCACCACCGTGTTGGATTGCGTTGGACGCGATCTCGTCGACCGCCAGCACGAACGGCCCGACATCCGATATAGTTGCTCCCGCCTGAATAGCGTGGGATGTCACGAAATCGCGCAAGGTGACCAGCTGGCCCGCTTGGTCAAACCTCAGCCACAGGACCGGAGGCGGCAGCTCAGGCAGTGGGGACCTATCGCATTCAGCATTGAACACCGCCGGGTCGGCGTAGCCGGGGCTGGGCCGGGCACCTCCGTTGACCACCAGTTCGGGGTGGGTTCGGGTCACCTGGGCCACCGCATCGAGATCAACGAAGCGGATATCGTAAGTGCACAAAAGCGTGGCGTTGGCCCGGGCGAGTGCGGCGTTGACAAGCGACTCGTATCGAGCCCACTCCTTGCTCTCCTGCGCGGTTCGAGCGGTCCACAACGGCTCTTCGATTATCCGCAGCCGCTGCCCGTCCGAACTCGCCGCCCGCACGGTGCGGCGCGCGGCCGCCAGCGCACGCACCGGATGCCGATACCACTGGCCGCTACCTACGAACGTCACATGCCGGGCATCCGTACCCAGCGCCGTCCGCAGCCAACCCGCATTACGAGCCGTGGCCGTGATCCGGATCGGGTCACCCTGGTCTAGGCCATCCCGAATGAACGGAACAGTGCCCGCCAGGAACTCCTCCTTAGACCCATACAACAACGCCTGATGCGCCAACGACCCCTCACGCTGCTTGGCGTCGACACCGCTCAACACGCCGCTACTCCCTCTCGCCGCGTCCTCTTGCTGACTACTGGATGCCCGACTACGGACTTCCCAAACCCTCTGTGAAAGACGATGCCTCCGGCGGCCTCGACTACGGGATAGCGGCCAGCGCGATCGGGTGACCCGACGCACGGCCGACGGGCAGGTCCGCCGGTCAGGAGCGATCGGCCACGCCCGGCCTCGTCAAGATCGATATCCAGTCGTTGAATCGTCTGACGTCGTACGCCAGGCCCTTTCCCCAACGCTGGGTCTGAGCCACCACGGCCAAATCCGCGGCCTGTGCCGCCCGGACCACGTCCTGTGAACTGACGTCGGAGCGCCAACCGTCTCGTTCGGGTACCCGACGCAGGGACAACATCGTGTACAGCTTCTTCTGCCACCACGACCCCTGCCGCATCCGGCGAAGCGGTTTGGTTACTGCCGCTCGTCCGGCGTGGTGGATGACCGTCGTACCGCCAGGAACCAGCACTCTTGCCAGCTCTCGCATATAGTTATCGATCACGTCGAGCTCCATGTGGACAAAGGCCTCAAAGGAGAACGCGAAATTTACTGAGGCGTCTTCGACCTCTGTGAGAGTCTTTCCGTCATTGACGATGTATCGCACGTTGTCCCGCTCCGAGTAGCGCTCCTTACATCGGTCGATGCACGAAGGGCTAAGGTCCACGGCGATGACGTGTGAAGCGAGTGTGGACAGCTCTCCAAGCCACCTTCCACGACCCGGTGCAATCTCGAGGGCAGTGTCTCCCGGTCTCAAGAATGGCCGAACCAGAGAGTCGAGCACCGATGTATACCACCGCTCGTATGGCTGGCCGCAGTAGTCAGCGAACTCGCTCCACTCGTCGCCGTCGCAGGGCCATGGATAGTCGCGATCCCACACTTGTAGGTTGGCGGTGATGCTGTTCTCCATGGCGCTCTCCTCCTGATAGCAACGGCCCTGCTTGTCCGCGCCGTGTCTCGCGACAGTCCGTGCCGAACATAGTACATCAAATGGGCCCATCTGCGAACTTAATGCCCAGGGAGCCGATGCGTCGTACTCGCGTCGAAACACTCTATGGAAAATGCCATTGATTAGCAGATGGCAGAATTTGGGCAGGCTGGGCCTGCCGAGCTGGCCTGCGCCTGCGGTCTACGCTCGGCTGTCAGACGGAGGAGGCAAACGAGGGATCCTTACCCTGACCTTCAATGATGAGTGTTTGAGTTCCTGTCGAACAGCTTCAATGAACGCTTCCACCTCCCAGCCGCTGACCCCGTGGCAGGCGTGGCTGTCGATGTTCGGCATTCAGGCGCCGTTGTCCGGTGACGTGACCCAGGACATCGCGCCCTCAATCGGCGGTCAGCTCGGCTTGCTCAATATCAACGCCACGCGCTCCGGCGACCCCGAATTGGAACAGCGCATCATCACCCAGGTGGCTAGCTACGGTCGCCAACTTGGCTGGCTCGTCGAAGCCGTCGACGTGCTAGCCCGGCGCCATCCTCGGCGCGGCCTCACAGGGGATCGGACATCCGCGCGCTGGATCAACTCCACGAGCTCGCCGAGCAGGTCTTGGCGGTCAAGGAACAGGCAGCCCTGCACCAGGTCGACCGCATCGTCGCTGAAGTGCAGGCGTTGAGCCGGGACCCGGCAGCCAACGCGGAGGCGATCCGGCGGGTGCGTGAAGCCCTCCCCGAACAGTGACCCACCCGCACCGCTCGTGTATAGCCATCTAGCCCTGAGCGCCTCAGCGCCGGACGGACAGAGCTCGTCCAGAAACCCGAGCATGGCGCCGTGGGCAACCTTGGCTGGTCAGGGCCGATCTCGAGGCGATTCGGCAAGTAACTCGCGGACCGCGGCGGCGCTTTCGGCCTTGAGTGCCAACGCGCCGAACTCAGCAACGTCTCCGCTGTTCAAGGCTCGCACGGCCTGCTTGATCGTCGGGATCGCTGGCGGTGCGACGCTGAGTTCACGGACGCCGAGACCGACCAGCAACGCAGCGGCCCGCTCATCCGCGGCCAGTTCCCCGCAGACCGCGACGAACGCCCGCCCGGCGGCACCTTTGCAGACCGCATCGATCAGGCGTAGCACGCCGGGATCGAAAGGGTCACCGAGCTCGGCCACGGCGTGATTGCCGCGTTCGGCAGCGAGTGTGTACTGGGTGAGGTCATTCGTGCCGATGCTGAGGAAATCCACGTGCGGGGCAAAGGTGGACGCCTTGAGCGCCGCCGCGGGAACCTCCACCATGATCCCAACCTGCAGGTCCGCCGGCCGGCCGCGCCCGTCCTGCTTGATCGCATCGTCGAGGATGCTCCGGGCGCGCCGAAATTCCTCCAGTGTGCTGATCATGGGGAACATCACGCTCACCGGTGCGTCGCGCGCGACGCGCACCATCGCGAGCAGTTGCTCGGTGAGCAGGCGCGGGCGGACCAGGGACAGCCGGATACCGCGGACGCCAAGGAACGGGTTGGTCTCCGGGGGCATCGGCAGGTAGCTCAGGGGCTTGTCCCCACCGATGTCGAGTGTGCGCAAGGTGATCCGCCGGCCACCGAGGTGCTCTGCGATAGCGCGGTACACCGCTTCCTGCTCGTCGACATCGGGAGGCTGCGCGCGACCGAGGAAGAGGAATTCCGTACGGACCAGGCCCGCCAGATCGGCACCGAGGGCGGCTGCGGCTTGCGCGTCCTCAACGGCGGCGATATTGGCGCCAACAAGCACCGGCACGCCGTCGCGGGTGGCGGCGGGCGAGGTCGCGTGCGGGTGAGCGTGGTCTATGCGCTGGGCCTGCTCGGCGACACGGACGCGAAAGGCCTCCCGGACATCGGCAGGTGGGTCGACGATGAACTCACCGCGGGTCCCATCGACCGCGACCAGGGTGCCGTCGGCGATATCGAGCACAGCCGGCCCCGCCGCGACCACGGCCGGGATGCCTCGGGCCCGCAGCAGGATCGCGCTGTGTGCGGTGGGGCTGCCGAAGGCCAGCAGCACGGCGGTGACCTTCGCAGGATCAAGCCTGGCCACATCGGCCGGGGTGAGGTCGGCCGATACGAGTACGCCCGCTGGTGCCGGAGTGCTGTTTGCCGCGCCGATCAGCTCGCGAAGCACCTGGTCTCCGACCGCTCGTACATCGGCAGCACGGGCTTGCAGGTACGGGTTAGGGATCGCGGCCAGCTCCTCGCCGATCCGGGTAACGGCCGCGGACCAGGCGGGTGCGGCGGCCTGCCCGCCGTCCACTCGGGAGCGGACTTCGCTGTGCAAGGCAGGGTCATCGAGCAGCAGTAAGTAGGTGTCGAAGATGGCGACGTCGGCTTCCCCTAGCTCGCGGGCACCGCAAGCACGCACCCGTCGCAGCTCGTCGTGGACGGCGGCGAGGGCTTTTTGGAAGTGGCACCACTCCTGCGCCGGATTGTCGGCGCGGGCGTTCGGAATATCGACCGGCGCGACCCTCCAGCGTCGCGCGGAACCGACGCCTATCCCGGGGGACGCAGCCAGTGATTGCCGGGTGGATACGCCGTGATCGGTTTGACGGTGCGCTGGGCTGGCGATCAGATCGCCACCATCGGGTGCTGGCGTGCCATCGCGGTCGCCAGCAGCAAGAGTGAGGACGTGGTCGAGGGTTTCGGGCGCGTCACTTCCGGAGGCCCGAATCTCGATGTCGTGGCCCCGCAGTGCACCGAGCGCGAGTATCGCCGACAGGCTCGACGCGGGCGCCCATGCCGAGCCGGTGGTGCGGTTGCGCAATTGGACCCGCGAGCCGCGAGTCCGCACCTCATGGACGATCCGAGCGGCGGGGCGGGCGTGCAGCCCGTGCGGATTTACCACGGTGACGACACTGGAAAGTTCACCAACGGTCGGCGCCTGCTCATCCGGCGGGTGATCAGCCACGGTGGTCGAGGCCAGATGTTCGGTCTTGCCGGCCAGCGCTTGCGCCGCTTCGGCTGCCACCTCCTGTCGGGTGGCGCCGCCCGCGGCGGCGGCTGCTGCGACGATAAGGCCCTCGACCAGCGGTGCTGGGCATAGCACCACCCGGCGGCGGGCGTCGTCGTCGAGCAGGTCGAGTGCAAGCTCAGCGGAGAGTACCGCGCTGCCGAGATCCATCAGGACGACGACGCCCGACCCGGTGTCGGCGGCGGCGATAGCGTGAACGATCTGCCCGGCGTCGGTACCGAACGTTGTGTCGTCAAGGCCAGCGGCGGTGATAATCTGCACCGGGCGGCCGTGCACCATCTCCTGGGCGAGGGCGACCGCAGCCCGCGCGAGAGCACGACTGTGGCATACCACGACGATGCCGACCAATGCAGTCATCCCGGTCCGTCCACGAATGCCGCGGCGGCCGTCGCGATGAGCAGCGCAGCCGACGTCGCGCCGGGATCCTGATGTCCGACACTGCGGTCTCCCAGATAGCTCGCGCGGCCCTTGTGTGCGCGCATCGGCGTGGTTGCGTCGCGGCCGGCTTCGGCGGCGACGGTCGCCCTGCGCAGGGCCGCGCCCAACTCGGCGCCCTCGGCCAGCGCAACGTCCAACGCGTCGAGGGCGGGGGCCAGCGCGTCGACCATCGTCTTGTCTCCGGCTACCGCCCTGCCGCGCTGAATTACCCCCTCCAGACCGGCTCGTAACGCCGTGGCGAAGGTCAGACCGTCGAGACATGGCACCTCTCCCGCCACGGACGCCATGCGCAGAAAAAAGGTGCCGTATAACGCGCCGCTGGCGCCGCCCACCGCGCGCAGGAGGGTCTTCGCGACAACGTCTCTGAGCAGCACCGCGACATGAGAGGGTCGATGCTCGTTCATCGCCGCGACTACCGCCGCAAGTCCGCGATCCATGTTGATGCCGTGGTCAGCGTCGCCAATGGCCGAGTCGAGCCGGGTAAGCATGTCCTTGTTCGCCGCAATGGCACGGGCGAATTCACGGATCCACCGGATCAGCGAGTCCACGTCCACCGTCGCGCGCACGGGTCATATACCCCATCGCAGTGCCGGAGTGTGTACCGGCGCGTCCCACAATTCCAGCAGATCATCGTCCACCCGGAGCAAGGTGACCGAGCACCCGGCCATCTCCAAGCTGGTGATGTAGGACCCAACCAGCGAGCGCGCGATCCGCACCCCCACCCTGTCCAGGATGGTCGCCACTTCGTGGTACATCAAGTAGAGCTCGATCAGGGGACTACCGCCCATCCCGTTGACAAAGGCGATCACACCATCGCCACCGGTGAAGTCCAGGTCGGCGAGGATTGGATCGAGCAGGTACTCGGCTACCCGTTTGGCGGGCGGGAGCGGTAGCCGTTGACGGCCCGGCTCGCCATGAATGCCGATACCGAGCTCAATGTCGGTTTCCGGCAGTTCGAAGGTCGGCTGGCCGGCGGCCGGCACCGTGCACGAAGTCAACGCAACGCCCATGCTGCGACTGCCAGCGTTGACCTTCCTGGCGACCTCGGCGACGTCGGGGAGGCGACGACCCTGCTCGGCCGCGGCACCGGCGATCTTCTCCACCAGCACCGTGGCACCGACCCCCCGTCGCCCGGCGGTATGAACGCTGTCCTGCACTGCTACGTCGTCATCGACGATGACTGATATGACTTCGACACCCGATTCGGCTGCGAACTCGGCGGCTATCTCGAAGTTCATGACGTCGCCGGTGTAGTTCTTGACGATGTGCAGCACCCCGGCGCCACCGTCGACGCCCATTGTCGCCTGGAGCATCTGATCGGGTACCGGGGAGGTGAACACCTCACCCGCGCAGGCCGCGTCCAGCATCCCAACGCCCACGAATCCGCCATGCAGCGGCTCGTGACCCGAGCCGCCCCCTGAGACCAACCCAACTTTCCCCGTTAACGGGGCGTCAGCCCGATAGATGATCTTTTCCTGGTAGTCGACGCGCAGCTCGGGGTGGGCAGCGGCCATGCCGCGCAGCGCCTCGGAGACGATGTCGGCGGGATCGTTGATGAGCTTCTTCATCGTGACCGTGGATCCTGCCCATCAGGAAATCTTGACAAGGGGTTGCGGCACCGGCGTATCTGGAGCGACCGTAGGCGATGAGATCGGCAGCGCAGGCCTGGCCCGCCGTGGCCTGTCGAACCAGTGGAGAACATGACGTTGTGGCGGCGCCTCGGTAGCCATCGACGGGGCGCCCATCCCAGGGGGGCGGGGGG
>JALZHU010000456.1 GCA_030860695.1 Actinomycetota bacterium | reverse complement strand
ACCTCAGCTATGAACGGATCAAACGTCGCCCGGTTCTGGGTTGCTTGATCAATGAGTACGAACGGACAGCCTAAAGCCGGGCTAAAACCGCTGCTCACCACGGATGGCCGACTTCAGGAACCCCACACGTGTCGTCGCCAACCCGGCCCAGATCCGTGACCTATTGATGGCGGTGACCTACGTCGGCATGCGCAACCGGGACCGTGGTGCGCACCTTCATGCCTTCTTCGCCAGCGTGTACTATGCGGCGGCCCGCCCGGCAGAGGTCCTCGCGCTGCGGGAGACGGACTGCAAACTCCCCGACACCGGCTGGGGTGAACTGGCGCTCGGCGAATCCCGACCGGCGGCGGGAAAACGCTGGACGGACTCCGGAGAAGTCCACGACCAGCGAGGCCTCAAACACCGAGGCGTCAAAGACGTGCGCATCGTGCCGATCCCACCGGTACTCGTGAGCATCCTCACCGATCACCTGGATACCTACGGCACAGGGCCGGACGGGCGACTGTTCCGCTCACCACACGGCGGTGTCGTCGGGGCCTCCACCTACTACCGGGTATGGGCCCAAGCACGAACCTACGCCCTCACCCCTGCCCAAGTGGCCTCACCCCTGGCAGGTCGACCCTACGACCTCCGGCACGCCGCGGTGTCGCTCTGGCTCAACGGCGGTGTGCCAGCCACGGAGATCGCGGAGCGAGCAGGCCACTCGGTGGATGTGCTCCTGCGGGTCTACGCCAAATGCATCGACGGCCAACGCGAAAAGATCAACAAAACAATAGACGGGCTGCTTGACTAACCCGCCACCCGGGACCGCATTGCCACGGCCGGCCCCCGCAGCCGAACCCGACAGCCGTCGGCGGATAATGCTGTTGCAGACGATAAGAGTGCGTCTGGAGCGCTCGCTGCGCCCGGAGCCGTTATGGTGCGGGCAGCTCCTCGATTTCCACATTCGGGTCGATCGCCCGCAGTGGGTCAGGTTCTGCGGTCAGAATCGCCAACCCGCGGGTGATGGCCACATCCACTGCGTGGGCGGCGGCCACATCCACGCGCCCGGCCTGGTGCGCCGGGTGGGCACGCACACCAGCCCGGCTGGCCACCGACGCACCGAGGTTCTCCACGACGACCGCCGGTGCGTCCAAGAACAGCTCCAACAGCGCCCGCGCCTGCGGCGGGACGGCAGCCCATGCTTGTAGCAGCGCGGTCGAAGGAGTCGCGAACGTCATCCCCAACTCGACGGCGGCCACCAAGAACGCCCGCCCGTACACGGAGCGGTCGGTGGCGATATCAACGATGGCAGACGAGGTCAGGACCCTGCCGCTCACGACGCCTGCGGATGCTGCTTGACCCGCTCACCGAGCAGGGCACGACGGGCATAGGCCAACGCCTCGGGATCGACATCCCCCGCCGCGGCACGCCAGCGAGCCAGCCACTGCTCCCGGACCATCCGGGCGTCTAAGGCGCCTTCGACATACTCCGACACGCTGGCCGCTCCGGCGCGTTCGGCGGCGGCCTTCAGCTCCGCAGCGACGGCGGGATCCAGGCTCACGGTGATCCGTTCTTTCTTGCCGCTCATACGATGAGCCTACAACGCTCATACGCTGCGGAGGAATTTAGCGCGCAACCGAACGGCACACTCAGGAGGGGCGGTCAAATCATGCACGTCGGTTGAACACCCCGCGTAGCCGACAGCTTCGAACACCAGGAACGTGCAGGCGGTCTAGGCGACGCCTCACGGGTACTGCGGACGGCACTTTGGGGTGTCGTGGGGAGAGGCCTGAGCGCATCTTGGCTGATCACCGCGTGGTGATTCTGGTTGGGTGCAAGGCCCGGGCTGGATGTGCTGGTGAGTCTGGTCTCGGGGCAGTGTGTCCGGAACGAGCCGAGCTGGGATGCCCTCGAAGATCGTCTTTAGAAGAATTTTCATGCCGCGTCTGTGCCGCGAACGGTGGCAGAGGGGGCTAGATGGTGGCAGATGATGACCGATGTGTAAATGGCGGCGGGGCGCTCGTGGAAGAAGATTTTTCCCTGCATAGCAGGGGTTTTGGCTGGTTGTCAGTGGGGGATCGGAGGGCGTTGGTGGGGGACTGCAAGGACTTTAGGAAGCGGTGTAGCGATGTTCATCGGTCTTGATGATCCACAGCTGCTCGGGGAGTCTGGATGGGCCCTTATGGGGGGTCACCCACATCCCCCTTCGTCAGCGACGGCGGTGGGGGACTGGGTGTCCAGGATCAGCGTGATGCCGAACTTGCGGCCCTGTTTGATGACGCTGATGGCCAGTTTCGCGGCCTCCGCCCCATATTGGGAGTGGCCGAAGAGTTCGTGGCACTCGCTGATCACACAAATCAGTGGGTGCAGCCCGAGCGCGGGTTTGTCAGCGAGGCGCCGGGAGGTGGCCGGGGGGCTGCCGGGCAGGGTGGCCAGGAGCTTGCCGCGGCGTTGCATCTCGGTGAGCAGGTCGGCCAGGGCGTGCACGGCGGCGGCGACCTCGGGACCCATCCCCACTGCATAGCGGGACAGTCGGGGTTTGCAGGGCTCGAAGTCGGTGTTCTGATCCTGGCTCGAAGTGACCTGCGCCGATAACACATGAAAGGGCCTTGGAAATGCAGAAATACATCTCAGTAGTTCTCAAGACTTCTCACGTCTGCCCAACGCTTGACGGCCTGGAGACGGCCTGATCTTGGCCGGGCTCCGGTGCTGTTCCAGCTCCCAAGACGAGGTCGCCCTACCGCCGTACAGCGGCCTGAAACTGCGGCCTGATGATCTTGAGCGCTGGGAGTGGTGGGGCATCCCGTCGGCCTGGTGCAGCCCGACCACGCGCTGCCCCGGGGGCAACATGTGCTCTCAGCCGCCGGCCGAACGTGTCAGGCTTACCCCCGGGACAGCGCGTGGTAGCCCTCAGGGAGGTCGGCGGGATGC
>JALZHU010000455.1 GCA_030860695.1 Actinomycetota bacterium | reverse complement strand
ATCGGGCACGCCCCTGGCCTGCCCGCAAAGCTCGATGTGAGCCCTCACGAGGGTCCCAGGTCAAGCCGTGTCGCGATGACCACTAGAGACCACCCAGTCTTCGGTGCAAGCCCAGAGCCAGAATTAGTGGGAACACGACCCCTGCGATAGTGAAGCACGGCGGCGCGCGCAGCGTAGATGGTGACTCCGCACTCCTTTGCAATCTCGGACGGGTTCGGCCCTAGTCCCTCCCGCTCAGATCGACGGGCGCTCCAGTAGCATACATCAAGGTGTTCTTGTCGGCCTTGCAGCGGCCAGCGGTCAGCAGGTGGCGATACAGCATGTTCAGGACAGGGACCGTGATGTCTTGAAGGCGACGGCCGCCGATCGCCGGCTCGACATACGCGCTGATGTAGTCGGCGTAGTTTTGCCGGGTAGAGGGCTTGAGTGAGCATTCGATTGCGTCTAGCCATTCGGCCATGAAGTCGGCGACGCTCCTTCGCGCTGGCGAGACGTGGCGGCCTTTCTTATGACGCCGCTGGGACTCGGTTGCCTCATTCCAGGCAGCGTCCTCTGTATCGAAGCCTCCCCGATTTTCGCGGCGGCGGCGCCCAGTTAGCGGGTCTGGTTCGAGATCGAGGCGGTAGGACAGCTCGAGCCGCGCGGGTAAACGGTGATACCGGGAACGTGCCGCTGTCGTTTGCTCACGCGGCCACCCCCTCCACGATGTCCATGAGGCGTGCTGTCACGACGTACACACGGCCACCGAGCCGACGGGTAGGAAGATCGCCGGATGCGGCATATCGGTATGCGGAAGCCCGGCTAATACCAAGGATCTCCGCGGCTTTGGTGACCGAGAGCAGCGCCGGCAAGGTCGCGGGCATTGTCTCGTACGTGAGCTCATTGCTGGTCGTCCTGTCTCGTTCTGTTTGCCGATCATGAGGCCCTCCGCCATGCACCATGGGTCGTGGCGGCCCACTGTGGCTCCACGCGTTGGGTCGCCAGCCACGCCTGGACATCGCATAACGCCACACGTGCGTGTCGTCCGGCGTGGTGGAAGGTGATGCGCCGCTCGGCGATCAGCCCTCGCACAGATCGCTGTGAGGTGTTGAGGTATTCGGCCGTCTCCGAGACGGTGAGATAGCTCTCCACGACGTGTCACTCCTCCTTGTCATGCAGCTTGATCATCAGTTGCCGAACAGTCGTGCCCCGGTGGTGCGCCGCTGGTGACGAGTTGGGCGGCGGTGTATTCGGCTTTCCATCGCTGTCGTTCGGCGACGGCCCGGAGGAGCAGCACGGGTCGTGGTGGCACGTCGGGGTCGGCGGGTGCGGTGCGTTCCCAAAGGTAGGGCCCGCCGTCGGGGCCGTGGGTGAGTTGGATGCCGGCTTATTCGAGGAGTTGTCGAACGAAGGTGGCGCGTTCGGCGCGGTGGTCGTCGAGAGTCCTTGTTGGACCACTTGCGAGACACCAGCACGCGGCGCCCGACAATGCCCAGGTGTTCGAGCTTGTGCGCGTTGCCTTTGCACCGCCCGGGGGTCATGGAGTGGCGGGCGCCTTTGGGTTGGATGCCGTAGAGAAGCCACACCGCGCATCTCGGTGAGCAGGGGGTGATGCTCAGTTCGGCGTGTAACCGGTGGGCGTGGTCGCGTTGGGAGTCGGTGGCGTGCTCGTCGAGGCCGGCGGCTTGGCCGACGGACTTAGCTAGGTAAACCATCAATCTCTTAATGCTTCTGGTGCATACGCTGTGACCTCACTAGATGACATTTCAATCCACAGCGGTGCTGCCTGCACCTGTCGAACGTCAGGAAGCGTCCATCTGCGAGAGTGGTCCGTGCTGATCATGAACTGGCGGCCCGCGAGCAAGAACCCTGCGAGAGGAGCACTTCATGACTCGTGGTATCGCGAGTCCGAATCCCTTCGAACAGTCTGGCGGCCGGAGCTGAACCATCCGTGGCCTCTTCGTCCCGAAGCAACCAGGGCATTGCTATGGCCGGCGCACCACCGCGGTGTCGCAGCTACTAGTGCGTCCCCCAGGGCCCGGGAAAGTCCGCCCGCGCACGTGGTGGTTGTCACTCAGTTCGTCACTCAATAATCCCGCGGGTTGTCCTTGCTCCTACGTGCCCATCGGATACGTCAGCCGAGCACGCACTCCCTGGACATTCTCGCCACGGACTTCTTCTGCGTCGACACGCTGCTGCATTACCGGCTCTACGTCCTGTTCGTGGTCGAGCATGTCACTCGCCGCGTGCACCTCCTGGGTATCACCGCGAACCCGACCGGAGGCTGGGTCGCTCAGCAGGCACGGAATCTGCTGATGGACCTCGGCGACCGCGCGGCTCAGTTCAGGTTCTTGTACGGGATCGCGACCGCAAGTTCACCGACACCTTCGATGCTGTGTTCGCCAGCGAGGACATCCGCATCCTGCGCACACCGGTGCGGGCACCCCGGGCGAACGCAATCGCCGAACGATGGATCGGCACCGTCCGCCGCGAGCCGCTGGATCGGATGCTCATCCTCAACCGGCGCTAGCTTGGGGCCGTGCTGGCCGAGTACGTGGCGACGGGCTGAGCCTTCTCGCCGCTCGGGTTGGGCAGCCCGACCCGAGCGACACCTACACCGTCGTTACCTCCTCGGTCGGCGAGCACTGCTACTTTCTCGCCCCCTGACCGTGAACTCCGCAACACCTGCGCGGGTCTGGCTGGGGCTGTACCTCCGACGCGGCGATCGGCTCGGCGGGCTGATATACGAATACATCCAGCTTGCATGACCTGGATGACCTATTCGGCACCCACAGGCGACCGACAAGCGGCACTGTTGCATTAAGGCAGAGGGCGCCCTTGCCATGGACGAAAGCTGGCAGGCTAGCCCCTCACCGGGCCCCGAGAATTGTAAAAATCGGACATTCAAAGGCATGCTGCATGGCTCGTGGGCAG
>JALZHU010000026.1 GCA_030860695.1 Actinomycetota bacterium | reverse complement strand
CCCGACACCGCCGCTGCGTCCGTGACTACGAACGTCTTCCCGCCCACCATGAAGCCATGGTCCGCTGGAGCATGATCCGCATCACCAGCCAACGACTCGCCAAAAGAGTTTAGGAACAGGCTCTGAGTCCATCTGCTAGTGGATTGCGCTGCGGGAAATGTCGTATGTCACCGCTAACCTTCAGCCATGATTGATCACATCGGTATCCAGGTGGCCGACGTCGAGGCGTCGCTCGCTTTTTACCTACGTACCTTCGCTGCGATCGGAATGCGTTAGATGATGCGCTTCCCGCACGGTGATGCCTTCGTCGTCGGCCTATCCGGTCCCGACGGCATCCCCAACTTCTGGCTCAGTCCAGTCACCGGCGCCGAGGCCCGAGAACTGCACCTGGCTTTCCGCGCTACCGACCGCCATGCCGTCGACGCGGTCCACAACGCCGCTGTGACCGCGGGCGCGGAGGTTCTGCACGCCCCGCGTGAGTGGCCCGAGTACCACCCGGGCTACTACGGCGTGTTCCTGCGCGACCTCGACGGCCACAACGTGGAGGCCGTGTACCACGGGGACTAACACGACTTGGTTGTCCAGAACACGCGGCGTCTCGGGCACCTCGCAGGACGCCTGCGGTTTCCCGCATGGGCCTGCCCGGTGACGTGCCCGGAGATAGCGTCAGCGCTGGACACGTCCTCGTCCAAATTTCCCCCGGAACCGCTACGAGTTCAGCCTGAATGTCGACCTCAGGCACCGAGTCCCAGCGTCCTTCGCCGAACTCATTCCCGCCATCTGATTACAACACCACCCCAACTGAGTCTGCCGCGCTCAGCCAACACCGTCGGTACTTGCCGGCAACTGGTCGGGCCTCTGTTGTCGCCTCCGCGTGACACGTAGTCCGGTTTTGTGGTAGGGCGCTGGCAGAATGCCTCCGTGGATCTTATAGGCGTCCGTGAAGACATCCGCGCCGCGCTCGCTGACGGTCGTCCGGTCGTGGCGCTGGAGTCGAGCGTGATCGCCCACGGATTGCCTTTCCCCGCAAACCTCCGCGTAGCTCATTCGCTTGAGGAGGCCGTGCGGGTCGCTGGAGCGACGCCAGCGACCGTTGGTGTCATCGGGGGACGGGTGCGGGTGGGCTTGGAGCTCGAGGAGATCGAGCGCCTCGGCGGGTCAGGCCACGTCCTGAAGTGCGCGGCCGGAGACCTCGGATGGGCGATCACTCGAAGTGCGGATGGGGCGACGACGGTCTCGGCGACGGTGTTCGCTGCGGCCTGCGTGGGGATCGACGTGGTCGCCACCGGCGGCATCGGCGGGGTCCACCGCGGGGATACGGGTGACGTCTCGGCGGACCTTCCCGCCCTTGCGCACCATCCGGTTGCCGTGGTCGCGGCCGGCGCGAAAAGCATTCTGGACCTTTCGAGAACGCTGGAGGCGCTCGAAACGCTGGGCGTCCCGGTCGTGGGGCTCGGCACGCGGTACTTCCCCGCCTTCTACGCTCGCAGCAGCGGACTGGTGCTGGACAAGCACGCGGATCAGGCAGAGGACATTGCTCGGTTTTGTCTCATTCGCTGGCGTTGGCTTAGGCAGCGGGGCGGCGTTCTTGTCGCCTGTCCCTGTCCTGAAGAGCAGGCACTTGAGCCCTCCGAGGTCGAGGAGACAACGGCGCGGGCGCTGCGCGACGCGGCGGCGGAGGGCGTGTACGGAAAACGCCTCACTCCTTGGCTTTTGGCGTCGGTTACCAAGACACTGGGACCGCGAGCTGTCGCTGCTAACCACGCGCTGCTGCTGAACAACGCGCGGGTCGGTGCAAGCATTGCCACTGCCCTGTGCCAGCTCAGCTCCGCCTCGACGTCCCCGACGGGTCATTGATCGAGCTAGGCGGAGTGGTCGACAGCTGCGGACGCGCCGCTAGCGGGGCGGAGCTAGCGCCACTGCACAACGTCGAGATGAGCGGCAATCGGGGGCGGCAGACTTGTCTGGTCTGGAAGGGGTCTAACGTCGTGTGTGACGGTCTCAAAGAGTTAGATATCGCCATAACGGGTACGACGATTCACGGACATTGGGATGGCGAAGGTCCACCGATCTGGACTGGGTCGCCTCGGTGCTGCGGCTGCAGCGAGCGGTTGGCAACCGCGCCGTCACCGTGATGCGCGCCCGCATCAGCCTTGACGTCCCGATGCCTGCGGCGGCGCCTGGGGTGTCACTGCCGTCGCCGACACGGCCCGCGGCCAGCCCCGACGAGAAGGCCTTCGACGACGCCGTCAAATTGGGCGACTGGGCCACGGCGGCGACGTCGCTGGCGAAGCTGGCCAGGCCGGCGACAAAGCTGACGCCGCTCACGATCGACCAGCTGCGCCTGCTCCAGGATGCCGTGGCCCGCGCCCGCTCCGAGCTCGGCGGCGTCGGCCGCGTGCTCCAGATCGCAATTGCCGTCGAGCTGCAGGGCAAGGGCGTCCCGGCGACCAAGGTTGCGGCTGGCGCCGCGTTCGGCAAGCTCGAGACCAAGGTCGACGAGAGGATCGACGGTGACAAGGCCACGGGCGCCTGGTACTCCTACAAGATCAACATTACGTTCACGCCCGACACCGCCGTCGTCGACGCCGACGAGATCGCGTTTCTCCAGACGATCCGCCTCGTCGAGACCGCGAGCGGCGCCAACAAGGACCCCGATGAGACGAGCAAGAAGCGCCAGACACCGTCGGCCACGGGCGTGGACCGGCGCAGCGGCAAGAAGCAAGGCTGGTACGGGATGAAGGACGATGGGACGGGTAGCAGCATGCTGACCGCCTGGAAGAAGTCCGCCCCGGCCACGCCGGCCACGATGCAGGACCGTGCGAGTTGGAACCAGCCCAACACCACGTGGCAGTTCGAGACCATGGTGGTCTGCCGCTCCGGGACGGACATCGGCAAGGTGTACGTGGTCGTTACGTGGGGTTTCTCCGTCGACGCCGAGCTCAAGCTCACCGAGCAGGCACGAACGGTGACGAACAAGCAGAGCACGGAGGCCACCACAGCGGTGGGCAAGTGGAACGACCAGGCCGCCGGCTCCGCGTTCGACCGCAACGCCCCGGGCCAGATGTTGCTGCCGGCACTGAAATGAGCGCGGCGCCCTCTAACTACCGAGCATTGAGGCAAGCGATGACCCCTCCCGGCAACGGCGACCAGACCGACGGTGACCAAGTCAAGGCGGGTACTGCACAATCGGATACGACACAAGCGGCGATCGAACGATTCCATCAGATCTTGGGGGAACAGAACACCGCACAGGCCACACAACGGTCGCTTATGCGCGAGCAGCGTGCCGTCGGCCTGCATACTGAAGGACGGCCCCTGACGCAGATATTGCGTCCGCGGCTGATCAGCGGTGCCGACCACGCGCGGGTGTGCTCAGTCGGTTCACTGTTGGCCGGAGCGCTTCAGCGACTGGCCGGATATGCTCTGCACGACGGCGAACTCGGCGAACACGTACGCCAGGTCCTGGCCTTGACCCCGACGGAAACGACCCTGGCCGCGATGTCCCCGCCGGCGGACGGGCGCAGTCCCCACTCCAGACTCGATGGCTTCCTCACCGCCGACCGGCTGGCCTTCGTGGAATTTAATCCCGATTCCCCGGTGGGTCCACTCACTCAGGAAGCGCTCGCCGAAATCTTTGCTGAGACCCCAGCAATGCAAACTTTCACTGGTGACTATCGCGTGCAGGCCACTTCGGCTCGCCGGCGAATCGTCGAGAACCTCATTCACGCCTGGACTACCGGCGCCATGCCTGGGGACGGCCCCCAGGTCGCCATCGTGGAGTGCGGGGAGTCGAAGTTCAGCTGGGAGTTCACCATGCTGCAGGCTGAGTTGCACCGCCAAGGGGTGCCTGCGGTGATCTGCTCCACCGATGACCTGCGTTATGACCCTGCCCAGCGCTGCCTTTATACCCACGACGCCCATGGGCATCGGCACCCGATTACCGTCGTTCACCGGCGTGCAGTCCTGAGCGACCTGCTGTCCCGCTATGGCCCCGCCTTCACCGACCACCCTTTGGCTCACGCCTGGTCGGCCGGCGCCTGCGTTATGGTCAATTCTTTCACCAGCCTGCTGGCCACCAAGAAATCCGCTTTGACGTTGTTTGCTGATCCCCGCACCAGCGTCATGCTCTCGCCGGAGGAAGCGACCGCCGCCCAGCAGCATCTACCTTGGACCCGGCTGGTGCGCCCTGGATCTGCCACCTACCACGGGCAAGAGATCGACCTGCCGGCCTTCGCCCGCGCTCACCGGGAAAGCCTCGTCCTCAAGCCCAACGACGCCTACGGCGGTCACGGCATCCTGTGCGGCTGGCAGACCACCGATGACGATTGGCAAAAGGCGCTAGCCCGTGCGATGCACAATCCCCACGTCATCCAAGAACGCATCACCATCCCCGAAACCCTCTACCCGACTTGGGCAGACAGCAGCCTGCGCATCGAGGCATACCACGAAAGCACCGACCCATTCCTGTTCGCCTCCACCGCATACGGTTGCATCTGCCGGCTATCACCGACCGCTCTGATCAATGTCAGCGCTGGTGGAACCTGCGTCCCGGTCTTCCAGGTGGCACCCCGAGCCTGAGCGCATTATTGAAGGCGCCACCTTTGGCGGCGCTCTGACCGCGCGAGCGTGCGATGAGGCGCGCCACGGCCCGCCAGCCGAGCAGGAGCAGGGCCAAGCTCGCGGCGGCGATCAGCATGAACGTCAGCGGCAATCGGTGGGTGTACGCCGCGCGTATGCCGAGGCCGATGACCACGACACCAGCCCACACCGCCACCCCGACCGGCAGCCGTAGCGGCGCGCGCCAGGCCCGAATAACCAGCCACCCGACGAGTAGCCCGAGCAGGAACGGCGCCGCAGTAGTCAGCACCCCAAACGCGTCCACCACCTCGGCATGTGAGCTCCGCCCCACGGCGGCGAACACCAGCACCGCGAGCACATCGACCCCAGCGGCGAGCGTTACGGTTGTTGGGCGGATGGTCCATGTGGTCACTCCAGCAGCCTATGCAGGCTGTCTTGGTCCGGCCTCAGAGGCAGCGAACTGCGCTGAGCGACCAGCGCGGTCGGCCGATGACCGGCAGCGCTGCAACGTCAGGTGGAGCGGGCCGCCCGCCGGGCGGCTTAGGTGAGTGACCGAGCGAGGCCGAGCACGGCAGCGATCAGTTCGTTGCCCTCTAGGAGCGCCGCATCGTTGTGGTCAGCCCCGACCACTTCGACTGCCCGCACCGGGCCGCCCGCAGCGGCCGCCACCGCCGCGCTCTGCTCCGGCGGCACGATGGTGTCGGCGGAGCCGTAGACGACCGCGGTCGGCGCCTGGACCTGACGGATTAGCTCGGTCACCGGGAACCGGTCCCGAAGCAGCAGCCGGACCGGCAGCAGCGGGTAGTGCCGGCAGCCTATGACGGCGAGGTCGGTGAACGGCGAGCGCAGCAGGAGCCCTCCAGGCGGGGCCTCGGTGGCGAGTCGGGTCGCTACCGCCGCACCGAGGCTCTCCCCGAAGTAGATCAGGCGTTGCGCCGGTACACCGTGGCCGACGAGGTATGCTCGCGCGGCGCGCGCGTCGGTGATCAGGCCGTCCTCTGAAGGGCTGCCGGGATTGCCGCCGTATCCGCGGTAGTCGAGGAGCAGCACCGTGAAACCCTCAGCCGTCAGCCAACGGGCCAGCGGCGCCCGCAGCGCGCGGGAGCCGGCGTTGCCCGGCATGACCAGCACGGTGATGCCGCGGTCGGCGCGGGTTGGGGCGACGTGCCAGGCGCCCAGTGTCAGCCCGTCATCGGTTCGCAGCGTGATCTCCTGTGCCCCGGGCAGCACGCTGGCGGCGGGCGGGACGGCGGTGTCCGGGAAGTAGATCAAGTGGCGCTGCAGCAGCCACACCGCCGTGAGCCAGGCGACCAAGACAACCAGCAGGACCAGCCCGACACGCAGCACCTTTCCCATTGTGCTGCAAGCACCACGAACGGCCATGGTACGGCGACCGCCCGCTGCTGGGACAGCTTCTGCCGGGTACGTCAAGTTCCTCGGTTGCCTTGGAACTTCCAGATAGAGTCTCCTAGACGTGGTCGATTCTTTGTTTGTATGGGGAGGGGATGGTCCTGGGGTCGGATTCAACGCGCTATACGTTCGTCGATGCAGCCGAGATGTCACTGGGGGTGGAAGAGGAGTATCTGGTTATCGACCCCGCGACACGGATGGTGGTCCCGGAGGCGCCGGCGGTGGTGGAGTCCGCTAGCGCCGAATTGGGCGAGAGGGTGTCAACGGAAGTCACGCAGTTTCAGGTCGAGGCGAAGACGGAACCGTGCACAGCTGTCAGTGAATTGTATCGCCAGCTGCAGAGGATGCCCTCGGTGGTGGCTGCTGCGGCGCACGGATTGGGGTTGGGTGTTGTCGCTTCCGGCACACCGGTGTTGGGCGAGGCGGTCCCGCCGCCGATCACCGATCATCCGCGGTATGAGCTCGCAGTGGCCACCTACCGGGGGCTTCATGACGAGCAAAGTATCTGCGCCGGTCACGTCCACGTGCACCTGCCCAATCGAGAGCAGGCGGTGCTGGTGAGCAATCATCTGCGGCCGTGGCTGCCGGTACTGATCGCAATGACGCCAATTCCCCCTTCTGGGAGGGTCGTGACACCGGATACGTCAGCTGGCGGAGTCTCGTCGGGGGTAAGTGGCCGGTCGCTGGGCCGCCGCCGTATTTCGTCTGCCGTGCCGACTTCGATCAGATCATTGGCACGTTGACCACTGCGGGAGTGCTCGTTGACCCGGGAACGATCTTTTGGGATGTTCGTCCTTCGGCACGGCTGCCGACGCTTGAAATCCGGGTCACCGATGTGCCCGGTACTGCTGAGGAGTCTGCTTTGCTGGCGGCCTTGGTACGAGCGTTGGTCATGGTGGCCCTAGCCGAGGTGCAGCGCGGCGACCCTGGTCCACGCTTGTCAGGTGAATTGCTACGGGCAGCGTACTGGCGGGCGGCACGTGACGGCATCGATGGACATCACCAGGGTGTTTGCTGACCCAGGCAAGCCGAACCGGATGAGGACTGGCCAGGTGGATGATCGCGGCATGGGGCAGCAGCGCCTGCGCGGTCTGGAACGCAGAGTTTCCTTTACCAATGATCAGCACTCTCTGGCAGCGAACACCTCTCCAGTTGTGGACATGGCCTCGTAACCGATGGCCAGCTCAATGCCAGGAATGTCGGGACGTGCGGTCCGCCCCATCCGGGCGCCACAATCACACATTGTGCCCGCAGAATCTGCTCTGCGGTGTGTACGATGAACTGGCCACCTGCTTTCTCGACCCGGTCAACGCGAGTAGCGAATCGCACGTTGAGGGCATGTTTACGGTGGAAGTCTGCTAAATAATGCAACATGTCATCAGCATCTGGGAAATACTCACGAGAATATTTGTAAAACAGCAGTTCGGGTGAATCGTTGAGAAGTGAGTTCCAGTCCCATCGTAACCGGATCTCCGGGTCGTCTGCAGGCGAATGAACCTTGTTCAGTGAGATAATTTGCGGTGGCGTGGGTAGTGGCGGAAAAAGCATCCCGGGATGTTCTCGCGTTCCAAGGTCAGGTAGTCGGCGCCCGACTGCTGTAGGAATAGCTGAGCTGCAATCCAGCCGGGCCTGCGCCAATGATGAGGTATCGGTGAGCGGCCTCTGTCGTCGCCACCAGGCCAACCGTGGATCCGCTACCCATACGCTGCTACCCTACCATTAGCATAAGTATGGCGCATAACGGAGACAACAATCAATCGTCCGTTCGGATGACGTTAGTACAGCTAGACACCGTGCCCCGCGGTAGAGATATAAATGTTTAACCGATACTTCCAGCGTCATCACGATACCGCGAACGCTTGGTGTGCGTAGGAAGAACTGGTCATCTCCCTGGAGCCGAATGAGGAAGCCCCGAGAAGTTCGCTCGACAATGAGCTGGGATCAGCCCTTCCGTGGTCTCGGTTCAGGGGGTGTCGACGTCAACGACGAAGTGCAACACGCATGAGTCACTGGAAGCGGCGGGGCAATTGATACAGCATGCCCATCACGTCGTCGCAGTGCACTCTCATGCCGCGATGAGTGCGCTCTTGCCGAGTGATTGGATGCCATTGGTGGCCGATCGGCTAGCAGCCGTCGCGGGGCCGACGGTGGTAATGGCGTCGGCGTCGCTGGCGGGGCGTGCAGGAAGTAGTCGTCCATGCGGCGACGCAAGAGGACTGGTGGCAGACGGTCTTGCTGGCCTGTTCGGGATCGTAGGTGGTGCGGCGCAGCGTTACCGCGCCGTCGGCCAGCAGGGCCCAGTGCGCGCCGGGGCGCCCGTAAGGCATGCCGACCATGGTCGAGACGGCGAGAGATCGAGGGGTGTTCCCGGCGCGACAGGCGGCGAGTGCCTCGTGAAGCCCCGGCGGTTCTGGGTTGGTACCCGTCCGGCTGTGACCGACGTAGATCCACTCGGGCTCGGCAGCCCAATCGGGAGGTGTGGTTGTTGATCTCGTATCAACCGAGGGATGCTCGGGCTCTTGGTAGCAGTGACCTGACCAGGCATTGACTTCCTCGCTGATCAATGTCTCACGGTCACACTGCCCTTTCTCACCTCGGTCCGAGAGTCGCCGGCCATGGCCGACGGTTTAGAGACTTTAGGAGGCCGGACGATGTCGGCTAGCGTTGGCGAGGTTTTTGAGAATCCGATTACCGGTGAAAGGGGCGTGGTGCGGGTCGCTCCGAACGAATCGAACGGCTACCTGCTGGTGTCCGACCTGTACCTGCGTCCAGGTGGGGCGGTCACCGGAGAACACATCCATCCGGGGTTTAGCGAGGCGTTTACGGTAGTGCGGGGTCGACTGGGGGCACGCGAGACGGAAGTGACCTCGAACTGGAGTCCGGGATGCGATTGGAGGTCGCCGCCGGCGTGGCCCACGACTTCTGGAACGCTAGCAGCGAGGAAGCGCGCGTGGTGGTCGAAGTGCAGCCCGCAGACCGGTTCGTGTTGATGATTCGGAATCTGTTCCTGCTTGCCCAGGACGGCAAGACCAACGCCAAGGGGATGCCCGGACCGCTGCAGGCGGTGGCCTTCGGCCGGGAGTTCGCTGACACAATCTGATTCACCACCCCGCCACGAATCCTTCAACGGGTAATGTTTGGTGTCCTGGGTCCGCTGGCTTGGCCGGCCGGCGCGGCAGCTACCACGAGTACGCCCGCCGGGAACTTCCCCTCGTGGACCTCGAGCCGCTACCACCGGACGTGGCTGATCTTGTTCCTAGCCTGTCGGCTAATCCTCGCAGTACAGATGCCTGATCCCACGACCCCCTGTCCGTTCCCCATGACCGGGCCGACGACGCCGTCCGCACCCTGGGCCGCCCTCGCTGCCACCAGCTGAACATCTCCTGATCGATCCGCCGCCGAGGCCCGACGCTTCCTGGGGCCTCGGCAAACAGCCCCGAACTGTGTGTCGCAGAGGGATCCGCTTGCGGAAGCCGACGCCCTGATGGTCACCGTGCCACCAATAGGCACGGCTGCGAAACGCCTAAGGACGGTCAAGACGAGCGATCTCCACCGTCCCGCGGCGGCTGGGCGCCCCCGCCGCCGGTTTTATTGGCTCACGCCCGACGGCGCCGATCAGGCCCCGTGCTGCCCTGGCGCGGGCACCCCAGCCACGGACACGGCCCAGCGTGGGCTGGAGGGTCATGCAGCCCGATGCAGGGGGAGCGCCGGCATGAGGCAACGGCGAATAAGAATGCCCATGCGGTCTGCTGCGAAGCCACAACAACAGATGACCGCCCTGCTGGAAACCGTCCGTGCAACGCATCCTGGGGTCGATACATCGCCGATCGAGCGTGCCTACGCAGTGGCCGCACGTGCGCATGATGGCCAGCTGCGCAAGTCCGGCGACCCTTACATTACTCACCCGATCACAGTGGCCACGATTGTCGCCGAGATCGGCATGAGTCCTGAGACTATCTGCGCGGCGCTGCTCCACGGCACTGTGGAGGACAGGCATAGCTACCATCAAGTGGGAACTCGAAAATCTCGCAACTGGCGGCGCGGTACTCTTCGCTCGCAGTGACGCCCCCGCCAATCGGTTACGCGGATTAGTCCGCGCTTGGCGTGACCCCGTCTCAACTGCTCGCTCCAGCCGCCACCGCAACCGGTCGGACCCTTTCTGAACCCGAAGTTTGGCGCGACATTAGCTCATTCAACGAATCCTTTGTTGGATGAAGCTCATCTACTGACCAGCCCGGAACGGCGATCGTTTGGTGCTCGGCAACGTCCTCTCTGCTGCGGACAGTGCGCCGATGGCCCTTCGCGCGTTGCGTAAGCCGATCGTGCTGTGGAACGGTCCGCCTTCCGGCTCGACGCCTGGCCTGCCCTCGGTAGGGATCGCCGTCAGCTCACGTCGCTGTCGGGTGTCATGTGGAAGGTGAACATCCGGTCGGCGTCGATGCGCGCATAGACCGGGCCGGAGTCAAGGAACTCTTCCCACTGTGGTCCGTAGCGTGGAACGTAGATTTCGAGCAGGGTCTGTCGGAACTCTGCTCCCGCGTCGCTGTGGATGTCGATGGGTACGGCGCGACCGTGGACGCTGATCGCGAGTTCTTCCCCAGGTAGGTGAGTCGCGCTGACGTGCGGTCGCTTCCTAATGTGGCGAAAGCGCACCGAATCCGGTGACGAGCCGAAGTGGAAAGCGCCGCGAAAGAAGATGCCGCCAACCGGTCCGACGATCGGTCGTCCATCGGCGGTGACGGTCGCCAAGGCCAGCAGGCGCATACCGGTCAGACGGTCGGCGACCTGGTCGGCACTCAGACGTCGTTCTGGAGTGATGATGCTCAGGAGGTGCGGCCCAGCAGCCGCGTAGCTATGGTCGAGAAGATCTTGCAGCGCGGCGAGGTCGCCAGGCGTCTCGTGCACATGAGCATTGAACCAGCGAGATGGCCTGACACCGGACGTGGCTGCCGAGTTCGACCACGAGTGGGAGATCGTTGCCCCTGGTCTGGTAGCCCATACCGCAAGGAGAAGCCGGACGGGCCGATGCGGACGCTCACCTTCGGCAGCTCTGGAGGCGTGTGTACCTAATCTTGGAGCAGCAACAGGAAGTCCACGTGCTGCTCGTGCAGTGGATCAGCTGACCTGATCGCCACTCGGATCTTGTGGGGCTCGGAACTCGATGCAGCGTCTTGAGGTCACGGGGCACAGGCACGATAGGTCTCGCATGCACCGATCCGACAGGAGAACATCGAACATGAACCTGCCTCACGGGTTGCTCGAACTGCTTCGTCAGCCCAGTCCTTGTTACCTGGCGACTTCGATGCCTGACGGCTCACCGCAACTTACTCAGACCTGGGTCGACACGGACGGTGAGCACATCCTGATCAACAGCGTTGCTGGTTTCCAGAAGATCAGAAATATCGAACGTGACCCACGGGTGGCCCTGGCCGTCTCCGACCCAGCCAACCCCGCCCGCTATTTCGCGGTTCGAGGGCGCGTCCTGAACGTGACGAGAGACGGCGCGGTCGAACACCTCGAGAAGCTGGCTCAGCGGTATCTAGGTGGTCCGTATCCCTGGTACGGGGGCCGCGACCAGATCCGTCTGCTGATCACCATCAAGGCCAACAAGATCAACAGCATGGGATACGAGGTCAGCGGATCCTCTAACTGATACACGACGATCAGCATCCAAGACGTGGGCAGGGCCGCGACCAGAACGATCACCATAGACATTGGAAACCGCTGGTAGATACCGTGGTCAACACAGATTGGGCGTCTTGTAAGCGGTAGGTTCGGGGTCGAGCCCTCGAGCCGAGGCGACCGCGTGGGCGACCGCAACGGGAAGGGAACCACGTGATCATCGAAGCGGGTCAGGTCGCGGTTGTGACCGGGGCGGCGCAGGGCCTGGGTCGTGCCCTGGCCGCCGGGCTCATCGACCGTGGCGTGTCCGTTGTCTTGGCGGACATCGCGACGGAGCGGCTGCACACCACAGCCGAGGCGTTCACCGCTTGCGGTGAACGAGTGCTGCCAGTGATCACCGACGTGAGCGACGCGGTGGCTCTCGGCGCGCTGGCCTCCCGCACCCTTGACCACTTCGGCCGGGTAGATCTGGTCGTCAACAATGCTGGTATCGCCACAGGTGACGGCCGGCCGCTGTGGCGAACCGACCCGCAGGACTGGCAGCGCGTCCTGGCGGTGAATCTGCTTGGCGTGGTGCACGGAATCCAGGCGTTCGTGCCGCATATGGTGACAGCCGGTGCCGGACACGTGGTCAACATCGCCTCGTTGGCCGGGCTGATGGCGACGCCATTCGGGGGTGCTTACTGCGCCAGCAAGCATGCGGTGGTCGCGATCTCCGAGACGTTGCGCCGCGAGCTGGAGATGATGGGCCTGCCGATCGGGGTGACCGTAGCCTGCCCAGGCTTGGTGCGCACGCCTCTGGCCGAGGGCCTGGTCACCATGGCTGCGGCGGATGATGATGCGTGGGTCGAACACCCGCCGGCGGACCTGTCGAGGGAACAGATGCAACAGCTACGGGCGGGGTTCAAACGTCTGATCGCTACCATCATGGAGCCGGAGGTCGCGGCCGAGCGCATCCTCGCCGCGGTCGAAGCCGATCGGCTGTACGCGCTGACACATGGTGACTTCGAAGACGGCGCCCGTCATCGGGTCGAAGGCATCCTCACGGCACTGGACGACCGGTACTGACTCGCCAGCCAACTTGTCCCGCAGCCCTCCAGGCCCGTGATCAGGCATCAGCGACTCCGCCAAGCGCACACGGCAGCCTCACTCGACTGCCTCCAGCAGCACGGTGCATACCGCTGGAGGATCCGGTAACGGGGACGGCTAACGACATCATGATTAACTGGGACGGGCAACTGTCTTCATGCCCTTTGGGGGAAACGAGCACTACGGCTACCCCTTCTACAGTCCCGACTTCCACGACGAAGAGCTCCTGCGATTGATCGACACCTTCGCCCAGCCACTAATATTGCAATGGCACTTGTCCTGCGCAGTCGCGCGATATGCCGTGGCAAAATATCATGATCATTTCTTGTGTGCGTCTGGTGGCACAAACTGTCACAAAGACAAAGCCAAGAGCCGCCTGACCGGGCTGACACGTCACTCGGATTGAGCAGGCCTTCGCCACCGGCACGCTGCACCTGCGCGGTATGGCTCTCGCTGGACGGCCCAAGGACGGGGCCGCAGCCCAGCAACATGGCCGTAGCTTACGACCTGGTGCGAAGAAAGGTTCTGGGATCCGTGGTAACGAGTATGTCCGTCATTCTGTATGCCGGGATAGTGGATAGGCTTATCCCTGGCCTGAATACGAGGCAACCCCGCTCCCCCGTGATGCCCGGATCAGGGGCGATGGCCGCCCATTAGGCTCACTCGGGATCGGTTCAGATCGAAGGGGACATCGTGGGATCGCGACCAGCACGGCACCGTTACTGCCGCTGCGGCACACATTTGGCTGCGGACAACACCGAGCGCCAGTGCGCCCGTTGCCAGCGGGCCTCGCGGGATAAGCTCATCGCTCCGCCCTAGGTACCCGACGAGAGTTCTGGCAGACCGAGCAGTTCCAGGACGCCTTTGCCGCCCAGCACATCGGCCGCGTTTCCCGCGCCTACCGCATCCACCTCTACCACCACACGGTCTACGGTCCCAGCGGCATCTCTCAAACCCTGCTCGGCCAGTGGCTGGGCCTGCGACAGCCCCAAATCAGCCGGATTGAGACCGGAGCACGCTGGACCACAGTCACTCGGTGTGCCGCCTGCGTCGGACACGAGCGACCAGCACGCCGACGAGGCCGAGTGCGAGCCAGTGCTCGTCGCTCCCTGGAACCACCGGGGTACCGTCGAGGTGGCAGTCCTGCTGAGCGGTTGGTGATGACCGGGTGAAGCGCCGAGTGTTTCTGTCCCTGACCGGCCCGGTTTTGACCGCTCCCGCGCACCAGCGGCTGGTGCACGAGCCCGAGCCGCTGGTGTCCGGGTTAGCCGGGCGCCGGGTGTCGGGCGAGCTGGTCGGCCGGCTCACCACCATGGTCGTCAAGCTGCGCCGGATGGATGACGTGGCCGGAGGCGGCAGCGTGCTCCCGATGGCTCAGCAAACATTCGCGTGGGTCGCCGGGCTGCTCGACCGAGCGTCGTACAACGAGCGCACCGGCCGGGGGCTGCATGTGGTGCTCGCCGAGCTGGGACAGCTGTGTGGCTGGTCAGCCTATGACGACGGGCACCATGGGCTGGCCAGCGCTACTACGTCACGGGCCTGCGTGCGGCCCACACCGCTGATGACCGGCCCCTGGGTGCCCACATCCTCGCAACCATGGCTAACCAGGCCAGCCGTCAAGGGCAGCCAGCGGAGGGAGTGACGTTTATCGAGACTGCACTGGCCGGCACACGGGGACAGGTAACACCAGCACCGCTCGCCGAGCTGCACATCCGGCAGGCGATGGCCTTCGCCAGCCTCCGCGACACCTCAGCCTGTACCGCCGCGATCTTCCAGGCTCGCACCCAAGCTAAACAGCTCAAGCCAGACGACGACCCGCCCTGGCTGTACTGGCTGGATCCGGCCGCGATCACAGTCACCGCTGGCTCTTGTCTCCTACAACTCGGTCAGGCTGAGCAAGCGGCCGCGATGCTCAGCGAAGGGATCACCCAGTACAGCGAGCCATTTGTCCGGGACCGGCAGATCTATGTCACTTATCTGGCCGAGGCCCTTGCCCGACCGGGCAAGCAGCGTGACCCTGATGCCGCTGCCAGGCTGGGTATGCAGTCGATCGACTTAGCCGAGGGCCTGGACTCGACCCGAGGGACTAGCCGTCTCCGTGATCTCTATTACCAGCTAAGGCCGTACGCCAAGATCCCGGCGGTGCAAGACTTCCTGGAGCGGGCACGAGACTTTGTGACGGGATAGGAATTGATCAGGCGGTCGGGGCACCTCAGGCGGGGTGTCCGTGCTACGGGGAGCTGATCCTCCGCCCCAGACCAGTGGCCGATATGTTGCGTGCGTGGCAGATTAAGCAGCCGAGCGGACCGTGGACATTTACACCGACGGTGCATGTAGCGGCAATCCGGGGCCAGGCGGGTGGGGTGCCGTTTTGAGGTACGGTACGCGCGAGAAGGAGATCTACGGGAGCGAGCCAACCGAGACGACCAACAATCGGATGGAGCTTATGGCCCCGACCCGAGCCTTGGAAAGCCTGACCCGGCCTATGGTGGTGCGGCTGCACACCGATAGTACCTACGTGCGGGACGGTATCACCAAGTGGTTGCCGCGATGGAAAAGCAATGGCTGGCAGACCTCTAGTAAGCAACCCGTCAAGAGCGTCGACCTGTGGCAGCGCCTAGATGCCGCCGCTAGCCGGCATCAGGTGCAGTGGCACTGGGTCAAGGGCCACGCCGCGCCGGCAGCTCGCCGTGCCACGACGCGACGTGTGTCCCCGGCGGCGGACGAGGCCACCGGCTCAGGTCAGCGCTGCCGGATGACCACACGCACCGGTCAACCCTGCCCGATCGCGGCGCGCCCCTCGGGGCTGTGCCATGTCCACGATCCTGCTGTGCAATGCGGTGCCGTGAAGAAGAACGGCCAACGTTGCACGAACGCCACCGGCGGCGGCCCATGCGCTGCTCACCAAGCCGCGGGGGATGGTGATCCCGGTCTGTTCTAACGCACACCGCACGTTGTTTACCGTCAGTGCCCTCGCCGCCAAGGAGCGCACATCGCAGACGTGTCGCCTGCCCAATTCGCATCTCGCCGATACGTGGGTTTTTTACACACTATAAGAATCTCAGTTTGAAACCTCTCAATTTGAAACCGGAGGCTGCATGGCTATAAAACGGGGACCGTCCAGCGACTCTAGCGCCAACGGTGCTGGCAAGACCACGTTGCTGCGCACGATCACCGGCCAGCTCGCCCCGTTAGCCGGCGAGGTGCGGCTCGCGGTCACGGCGCGGTTGCTGCCGCAGCGACTCGATGTGCTCGACGGCGCGCTCACCGTCGCCGACAACGTGGCCCGCTTCGCCCCAGAGGCCTCGCCGGACGTCATCCGCGCCCGGCCTGGCGCGGATGCTGTTCCCGGGCGAGCGCGCGGACCAGGTGGTGGCCACGCTATCGGGCGGGGAACTGTTCCGCGCCAGCCACCCTCGCCGCACTGCTGCTGGCCCAGCCGGCGCCCAGTTGCTGATGCTGGACGAGCCGACGAACAACCTCGACATGCCAAGCACCCGCCAGCTGATTGACGCACTGGCCGCCTACCGGGGTGCGCTGCTCGTGGCCAGCCACGACCTGCCGTTCCTGCGCACGCTCGGCGTTACGCGCTGGCTGCGGCTCGACCACGGTCTTCACGGTCTTACTGAGATCACCCACTGTAACGTGGCTTGACACCGACGAGCCACGATGTGCCGCGCCGGTGGTGCGCTGTCCCGGCGCGAGGCATCAGCCATCGGACGGCGCTGCTGCCCGCCGCCTCACGGCTCGACCCGGTCGGCTACCGTTTCCACCCTCGTTGCCCGAGCGCGCAGCTGCGCTGCCGTGAGGTCGATCCCGAGCTCCGTCGACCGGATGCGGTGACGGCTGAGCATCGTGCCGCGATTCCGATTGACTGCTGGGAGAGATCTACCCAACTGGGGGCCCTGATGAGGATGGTAAACAGAACGCGGCCTTCTATCGCTAACGGGAGAAACACGTTAGGTGGCAAGTCTTGGGGGAGAAGTCGTGCCCAGTCTGCGTAGCACCGTGATTGCACTGTTAGCAAGCGTCGCGCTGGTAGCGGTGCTGGCGAGTGTGACCGCCGCGGTGTTCGCCACCCCACCACCCCAGCAACCCGTTACTCAGCCCGTCTCGGGTGGGTTACCGGCTCCCGATGCGCCCGCGTGGAGTGATGGGCAGCGACCTGCCGGTGCACCGGGGTTGGTTGAGAAGCAGCCACCTGCCAATGCACCGGGGTTGGTTGACAAGCAGCCATCTGCCGATGCACCGGGGTTGGCTGACAAACCGCCACCTGCCGATGCACTCCCCACAGCCCCTCGTCCGCGGCAGGTGCATCAGAAGCCCGTCCGGGCAGCCCACCACCCTGCGACAGTCGTACCTGCTCGGAATCGGCGGCCGGCCTCCCCGCCACCTGCATCGGCATCCCCCGCCCCCCATCGGAAATCGCGGACGGTGAATACCGAACCGTGTCACTGCGACGGCAAGATGCGGAAGGTGCGCACCCGGTGGTATCCGCCCAGCGTCGAGGACTGAGCCAGGAAAGCTAGACATCGCTTCTGCTACTGCTCTGTCCTGATCAGACCTTCCCTCTCGAGCACGCTTCGGACCTTCTCAAACGTGGCCTCGAGTTGTCCATTCGGAAAAGCTATATGCCCCAGTCCATGTATATTGGAGAACTCGCCGCAGCCCTCTTCGACCAGCACAACGGCGCGCTTGAATCCGAGGCGACCTTGAAATAGTCCTGCCTCGTGCACGACGTTCTCCCTCGCGCGCCTTGCGCCATCCGTCATCTCATCTTCAGCCGTCATGACAAGAAAGGCCATAGCTGCATTGTCCAACATTTCTTCAAGTCTATTCACAGTTGTCAGACCGGCTGTCGGCACTCTATTGAACTCATCCCAGCTCAAACCTAGGCGATTCTGAATAAAATCACTAAGCTTCCGCCACTCGTCGGATCTGCCGTGTCCAATAAATATTCTCTGGCCGTTCTTTCTCTGCCTGGCCTTGGTTTGGTTTGATACTCTTTCCAAGTGCCCGGACGCAAGATTTGCGAGTCCTGCAAGGTTTTTTGCGACTCTAAAAGTAGATCGCAGCGTCAGCATTCTCGCTAGCACCTCATGATGGGGCGAGTGCGTCAGGTCAGCCGAAGCAGCTCGTGGATCCTTCGTGGCGGGCTTAGTGCTGGGAAGCTGTGCCCGTATACCATCCTCAACGCTACAAATTTGCAGTTTCTCCGCCCTTCTCCGCAAGTCGTCGATGTAAGGGTCGGTGACGCTCTTCAGATATTCGGTTAGAATTGCACAGAACTCATTTTTGCAGACCGAAAACTCGTCAGCACATTGATCTCGTAGCCACTCGGCTTCCGTCAGCTGTGGATCACCAGCGATTCTCTCGATGTATGTCATCACGTCGGAGTAGCGGTACTCTACCCACTCTCCTCCCGTTCCAGAAATCCTGCTCGTCAGGCCCCACTCGGAGCTAAAATTGGACCCTTCGGGAGGCTGCGCAAAGTCTCGGTAGTAAACAACGGCGTGATACCCAAGTGAGGAACCAGACCACGACCTCGCCACCTTCTTGGCGGCATCTTCGAGCCGCCTTACCGAGGAAAAAGCCTCTTCGCTCTCTTGGCTCGCAGCCGTCGACAGCCGCTGAGCCAGTGCTCGCAGCTGCTCGATTTCGACTGACACCATGTGAGACCTCGCTTAGCTGCTCGAATGATCCGGATCACGCCATGATACGGAGACCACCGCAGCACCTGGAACCAGCCGCAGGGGCCCGATGCGGCAACTGTGGCAAGCGCACAGCATCCGGTGTGAGTCGGGTTAGGTCGAAGCTCGGGTAGCATCATGTCTGTCCGAGCAGCGCAGAAGCGCGCTTTGACTGTTACGGGGGTCAGCGTGGCCGTCCATGCCAGAGGTCGGGAGTCGGGAGCGCCATTAGAGTGGCCCGCCACGCTCAATGTCGATGAGCTGATGGCCCGAGGCTGGCGACCTACCCCATTTAAGCAGTTCCTGTTGAAGATCCACAGCCGGTGTAACCTGTCTTGCGACTATTGTTACGTGTACGCGTCGGCTGACCAAAGTTGGCGGCGGAAGCCGATGGTGATGCCCCCACCTATACTGGCATTCACGGCCCGCCGGATTGCCGAGCACGCCGCCATGCATGGCCTTGACGCAATCACTGTGATATTGCACGGTGGCGAACCGCTGCTCGCCGGTCATTCCTACCTTGCCGACACGGTGCACCAACTGCGCGACACGGTCGAGCCGGTAGCGCGGGTGCACGTCGGTCTGCAAACCAATGGGATACTTCTCGATGAGCCGTTTATACGGATGTTCCGGGCTCTTGACGTCCGCGTGGGAGTCAGCCTCGACGGGGACAGTGCCACCCACGACCGGCACCGCCGGTACGGGAACGGGCATGGCAGCCATGCCGACGTTTCCCAGGCGCTGCGACTCCTGATGCGTCCAGAACATCGCGACGTCTACAGCGGCTTGCTGTGCACAATCGATTTACGCAACGACCCGATCACCGTCTACGAAGCGTTGTTAGCATTCGATCCTCCTGCGGTAGATTTTCTGCTTCCACACGGCACCTGGTCGACGCCACCACCTGGCCGGGACCACGGCAACACGCACGCTCCGTACGCCGAATGGCTCATAGCTATGTTCGATCGCTGGTACGGCTCGCCGCGCCGCGAAACTCGGGTCCGACTGTTCGAGGAGATCCTTCATCTACTGCTGGGCGGGAAGTCCGGAAGTGAGGCGGTGGGCCTTACTCCCACCAGCCTTGTCGTTGTCGAAACCGATGGAAGCATCGAGCAGACCGATGCGCTGAAGTCAGCTTACGACGGGGCGCCGGTGACCGGGCTGAACGTCATCCGTGACTCGTTCGATGCGGCGTTGCACTTCCCGTCCATCGCAGCACGTCAAATTGGCATCGACGCGCTGGCCGATCAGTGCCTCGATTGCTCACTTCGGCGGGTATGCGGCGGTGGTTTCTACCCCCACCGCTATCGAGCGGGCAGTGGATTCCGCAACCCCTCCGTCTACTGTACCGACCTTTTCCGGCTCATCAGCTACATCCGAGATCGCGTCGGCGCCGATCTCCGCGCTCGGGTGGAGGGACACCATTGATCGGGCACCATGTCGTGCCGGACGAGGTTTTCGCTGGACTCGCGGCCGGAAGTGGGGGAGAACCCGCCATGCGACTGCTCCGCCGTGCCCAGCGGAGCAAACATCTGTTGCTGCTGCGTCTGGTTGTCGTGACAGCAGCACGAACCGGGCATGCACAGGCCGCAGAGCTTGCCAACGCCTACGATCTCCTCGCCGGCGCTCAGACCGACCGACCGTCAGAGGTTGATCCACTGCTGAGACATCCCCCGGTCGGCGCCTGGGCCATCCAGGCACTGTGTGACGTGTGGCGCGGTGCCACCGTTGATCACGGCTACCTGGCCGCGCTCGCCGCCGCAGCGGCCTTGCTCGCTCGTGCAGACTGCGCCGTCGAGGTTCCGTTGCACGGCGGCCGCGTGTTCCTCCCATTTCTCGGCACGGCGCATCTCACCGTCCGGGATGCACCCAGGACCGCGATCGTACGGTCCGGGCCGCAAGGTGGAGAGATTCGCGCCGCTGGCGCCCAGCTGCCGATTCCAGCAAACCCGCAGCACGACGACGGCAGCTGGTGGGGCATCAGGCGGCTGACCGTCCATGCGGCCGGACCGGCCACATCATTCCTCCTCGATGACCTCGATCCTTACCGCCTTCCCGGAGCGCGAACGGCCGGCCACCTTGACGCCGTTGCCCTCGGGCAGTGGCACCGGATCCTCTCTGATGCGTGGGCGCTTCTAGTGGCCAATCATCCCGAGACTGCCGAGGAGATCGCTGCCGGAGTGGCCGTGCTCGTCCCCTTGCACGCCCCGCCGGGATGCCAAGTAAGCGCGACGTCCCGGCATTCCTTCGGTGCTGTCGCCCTGTCGCAGCCCCAACACGGCCGTTCGTTCGCTGCCGCCCTCGCGCACGAACGACAGCACGTCAAGCTGGGCGCGCTGCTCGATCTCGTCTCACTGATCGACCATCCCAGCCGGACACGTTGGTACGCGCCATGGCGGGACGATCCCCGCCCGCTAGGAGCGCTCTTACAGGGTGCCTACGCGCACCTCGGGGTCACCGCCTTCTGGCGACAGCAGCGTCACATCGACCGAGGCAAGGCGGCACTGCGTGCGCACATGGAATTCGCCCGCTGGCGAGATGAGACCCGTGACGTCGTCGCCACGCTGCAAACCAGCGGCGCCCTCACCCGCTGTGGTTCCCGCTTCGTGGATGGCATGGCGGCGAGCCTCGACACGTGGGCAGAGGAGCCAATACCCGCCGTGGCCGTCCAGCAGGCGCAGGCCGTCGCCACCAGTCATCGCAGGACGTGGCGGCTGCGTCACGGTCCCATAGAGAGCACAACGAGCCCCCAAAAATGATCGATATCGGATTGGCGGATATCAAAGCGGTGGGGGATCGAAGTCCAGGTCGAGACGTTGCCCTTGAGCCGCAGCTACTACGGTGGGGTGATCCTTTCCCAGCGTTCCCCAATAACGGTTCAACGTCTCGGTCGTGAGCTCGGCAGCCACCTCTTCTTGCCCCAGGGCACGCAAGTCAAGAGCGAGGTTGGTGGCACAGGCAAGCGTGTGCGGGTTGTCTTTGCCCAGAGACTCACGGAATTTCTGGAGCGTGCACTCTCCCAGCTCCCGTGCCCTCTCGGTGTCGCCGACATCGGCAACAGCGCTGGCGAGGTTGGTTGCACAGGACAGCGTGTAGTCGTGTTCATCACCGATTATGCGCTCCAGTCTTTCCAGGGCCTCCTCAAGAAGAGCCATGGCGTGAGCGGCATCGCCCAGCAAACGGCGGGCGATCGCATGGTTCATCACGGCACCTTGGGTGTAAGGGTGATCGGACCCAAGCACTGTGCGATAGCGCCGAACAGCTTCCTCGATCAGCGTAGCCGCCCCGTCGAGGTCACCGGTGACTCGCCGTGCGTTACCGAGGTTGAGTGCAGCGGCCAGCGTGTCGGGATGATCCACCCCATACCTCTGCTGATATTTTTTGTAGACCTTGCTGGCCAGCTCCAACGCCTCCGCAGTCGTGCCTGCTTTACGCCTGGCAATCGACAGGCTCTTGGCCTGTCCGAGCACCCACGGGTGATCGTTGGGGAGTACCCGTTGCCGCACGGTCTCCTGATAGTCTCGGTAGACTCGCTCCTCGATTTCGAGAGCCTTGGCGTAGTCACCCGCGTGACGCAGTGCCCGAGCGACGTGATCCAACGAGTGCAAAACCCGCGGATGATCGTCGCGGCTGTAGAAGTCGAGCCGATCGCGATAGTTCTGCTCATGCAGCTGCAATGAAATGGAGTAGTGTCCGATGATCCTGTAGTCCACAGCCAGATTACTAGCAGCCATAAAAGTGCGGGGATGGTCGTCGCCGAAGACATCGCGATGCCTCGTTACCGAATCCTTATCGAGTTCGAAAGCTGCGTTGAACTCGCCGCGTGCCCGCAGGTCGGCCCCGTGACTATTGGTAAGCATCAAGGTTTCTTCATGATCGTCTCCCAACACTGCGCGCATCTGTTCCAGTGTGTGCTTGTTGAGGTTATAGGCGCCCTGGTAGTCACTGAGCGCAAAAAGCACGTTCCCAAGGTGCCGCCGCATCATGAGTACGTCGGGGTGGTCGTCTCCAGAGTCAGCCACCCATCGCTTCAACGCCCACTCAGCGGAGGACTTAGCCGTTTCGTAGTCCCCGGCAATGTAGAGCCATCGTACGATGTTTCTGGCGAGTATCCGCCCATCCGGCTGACGGCATTCCAATTGTCTGGACGGAATTGCGTGCGAGAGCAGGTCCGCGTATTTTGGCCAGTTGGCGAAGTCGTCGGGATCTCCCGGATCGGCCGCAGCCAACAGCAGATGCACTTCGTGCCTGATCTTGTATCCTTCCTCCACGCTGATGTCGTCGCGCAGAAGTTTCTGGATGATGCGGTGTACCTGGAGCGTATTGTGACGGTTGTCGACGCGGACTAGCGCATAGCGGCCGAGCGTGCGGATCGCCCGGCTCAGGCGGAGAGGATCGCCGAGAATTTCTTTGAGCGGACCGTCGAGGACGTAACGGGCCCGATGGAGCAGCTCGATCGGGATCGGCTCTGGCCCGAAGAACGCGCAGCGCCAGAGCAGCTCCATCGCGTCGGGCGTTTCGTTCTTGACCCGCGACACCGAGACGCTCCACGCGGCCGCCACGGGCACCGGGTAGCTAGCCGGCGGGTTCTCGCCCAGAATCTTGGTGGCCGCCTCTTTAAGCAGCTCAAGATAGGTCTTGACCGACATCATGCTTTCAGCCAGCAGCGCGCCGGCTTGTTCCAGCGCCAGCGGCAGATCGCCCAACTCCTTGGCCAGCTGGTCATCGTCCGGGTCCGTGATGTGAGGAACCCTGCGACCAAGGAAGGTCAGGCTTTCTTCCCGTTTGAAGACATCCACCTCGACTGTGTCGGCTACTCCCTCCCAGCGATGATTACGAGAAGTAACCAGCACGTGCCCGGGTCCGTGCGGTATGAGAGCGCGCATCGATTCAGGTTGGTCGGCATTGTCGAAGACCAACAGCCAGCGTTCGTAGGGAACGCCACGGCGTAGCGCATCGAGCACCGCGGTAACGGCGTCCTCGGTACGTCCAGGGGCAATGTCGGTAAGTCCGAGACGTGGCGCAAGCCCCGCGAGGGCAGATCGCACAAGCGTCTCCTGATCCGCGGCGATCCACCACACCACGTCGTAGTCGGCCTGGTAGCGATAGACGTACTCGATTGCTAGTTGGGTCTTCCCCACGCCGCCCATGCCGTGCAGCGCGTGCGGAAGCAAGGCTGTGACCTCTTCGTCGACGATCCGCCGCCGAAGATCACTAAGTAAATCTTCCCGTCCCGTGAAGTTCTTATTGCGCTGTGGCACGTTTCCCCACACGAGGGGCACCTTCCGGCCCGATGATCGTGGTGCGCCTACCGACTCAGAAGCCGACACCGCAGTTCAACCTCACTCACCTATCAGAGGGTTGCCTACACGTCCTGGCTATCCCATCATAAGCTTCGTAAGTGGCTCTGTGCTTCGCCGCGTGTGCCGAGGGGAGCAGGCCTGCGGTCCCCTGCAAGTGCGCACAGGGGCGTCCGCAATGCTTAGGGGGAGCTTCCGGAGGACGGCGCCGCACCGTCGGTCTACGGGAGCAGAGATGAGCAACGAAGAGAGTGACCTGTTCAAACTCGACGGACTTGTACTGGCGGACCTCGAACAGCTCGATGACTCCGCACTGGCTCATGCGCTGCGTCGGGTGATAGCGGACGCGGACGAGTTCGACGATCCGATCGCCCTCTTCGAGTCGTTCATCTAGGACTACCGATGAGGGTCTGTCGCATGGCCTACTGGCGGGTGCCCACTGTCGCCCAACAGGGGGCGACCTCCCGCTGTCAGTCGATTGGCGTTAGATTCCTCCCCTGTCAAGGTGCCCTTGAGGCACGTTCGCCGTTTCGCAGGGAGAATCCGGACGTGGACGCTTGGGGGTCGCACCGACCAACCGATCGCTTGCTCACCGGCCAGTACCGAGAGCCTTTCGGCGCGCTCCCCGTCGCTCCGAGGCGCATCCGCAGGTACCTCACCTTACGTCGGAAGGCGGAACATCTTCCGCCGACCGGCCCAGCAATTCTGTACCGGACTGTGCGCCAGACTGGAAAGATTAGGATGAGGTAGTGGCGGGTAGCGATCCGTATGTCGGGCTGCGGCCCTACGATATTGGCGACCGCGATCTGTTCTATGGCCGCGACCACGAGTCGCGCGACGTGTCCGAGCTCTGGCAAAGTAGTCGACTTGTGGTCCTCCATGGATCTTCCGGTGTCGGTAAAACGTCCCTCGTGCAGGCCGGCGTCATTCCTCGGTTCGATCGGGAGGCAATAGATGTGCTGCCGGTAGCGCGTGTCTCACGCGGTTTCACATTTCCCATGGCAGCCCTGCCCAAGCACAATCCCTATACCTTGGCGCTGCTGTCATCGTGGTCTCCGGCCGGCTCGCTGACAAGCTTGGTTGATCTATCTGTTACAGAATTTCTGCGTCGCCGTATCGCGCTTGCTGAGCGACACGGAGACCCAAAGCTGATAATGGCGGCGATCGATCAGTTCGAAGAACTTTTCAGTGATCTTCCGTACCGGCAACACTACGTTGAAGAGTTCATCGATCAATTGACCGAAGCTGCTGACGTTTTGCCCACCCTGCGACTATTGATCTCCATTCGGGAGGGAGGCTTCGAAAGTTTTTTCCCCTACGAAACTAAGCTGGCTCAGGACTCCGGAAGCAGGTTCAGGCTACTTCCCCTCCCTCGCGACGGCGCATTAGAGGCGGTACGAGGGCCGCTGGTCGGCACCGGCCGATTGTTTGCGCCAGAAGTAGCGGAAAAGCTAGTGGAAAGTTTGCTCACCGCCGAGATCGTGAGCCATGCAGGCGAGACAACGAGGGTGGTCGCAGACACCGTCGAGCCGGTGCAACTGCAGGTGGTATGCGCCGCTCTGTGGCGAGCGCTGCCGGAGAAGAGCGGTATAATAACCGCTGAGCATCTTCGTTACCGCGGCGACGTTGACTCCATACTCACAGAGTTCTGCGCTCAGATGGTATCCGAAGTCGCTGCCGAACACGATGTGCCGGAGCGAGCATTGCACGAATGGCTGGAGCGGACCTTCATTACCGAGCTTGGTACGCGCGGCGAGGCGTATGAAGGGTTGAGCGCGATCGACGGCATGTCCGGTGCGATCGCTCGCGCGCTCGAGCATAGACACATCCTCAAGTTCGGACAGCATTCAGGAACACGCTGGTATCAACTCCAGAATGACCGAATTATTGAACCGATCCGGCGAGCCAATCGTTGCCAACTGACCTCCAGAGAGATCGTCAATAAGAATCCTGATGACTATATTCGCGCTGCGGAGGACGATGTGGCCAGCGGGGAGCTCAAATTGGCGGAGAAGCACGCCCAAGAAGCGCTCCGCTTGTGCGGCGAGCGTGACACGAGGACCCGGGCAGAGGCCGAATTGCTCCTGGGAAACATCGCTTTTCAGGGCGAACGCCTCAAGGATGCTGAAAGTCATTACCGGCGAGCGGCAGAATACTTCGAGATACTGCAGGATCAGGCGTCGGTCGGTCGGTTACTCGCTGCAATTGGGCAGCTCTCGCTCGCCCGGGGCAGCTATTCTGATGCGATCGACAAGCTACAGGCAGCGGTGACTAGGCTGCAAGGCGATCTGACCATGCAGGTCGAGCTAGCGCGGGCGCTGTGGTCTTCTGGGCAGCCACGGGCGGCTGACGCGGTTCTGGGCAGCGTCTTAACCATAGCCCCTGACGCGGCGGAAGCACTGGCCGGGCGTGGCCAGATCCGGCTCGAGTTGAATGATCTCACCTCCGCGCTGGAAGACCTGGCCAATTTGTCGCGGCTGCGCCCAGACATTGGGCGGCGCGCCGACGTGCGGGCTGCGCGCGCGCTCACGCTGGCACGCCTGGGAAAGATCAAAGAGGCCAAGGCGGAGGCTGATGCGGCTCTGCAGGGTGCGCCGGACAGCGGACCGGTGCTCTTGCGCGCATCGGGAGTCGCCCGGGTCGCGGGTGGGCCACAAGACGCCGACGCCTTATTACGCCGAGCTCGCGACGCCCAGGATCCTGCCTTGGCACCCCACCAGCTTGCAGAGGTGCGCCGTCTCCTCGACGAGCCACTGGAGGGATCTGAAGCCTGACATGTGTTGGCGTCATTTCAGTATCCGAGGGCGGGGTCGACCAGGCCGAGGAGCGGCTGTCCGGCCGCGAACCGTTCGACGTTGCGCCGGACCCGATCGGCGAAGAGCGGTTGGGCCATTTCCGCTGTGTTCGCGACGTGGGGGGTTATCAGGCAGTTGTCGAGGTTCCACAGTGGGTGGCCGGCGGGAACGGGCTCGGGTTCGGTCACGTCGAGGGCGGCCCCACCGATCGACCGGGCCCGCAGCACAGCCACGAGGTCGTCGGTGACCACGTGGGTACCGCGGGCCACGTTCACCAGCCATGCGTGCCCCTCCATGCGCTCGAGCTCCGGTGCACCGATGATGCCGACTGTCTCGGGCGTGAGGGCCAGGGCGAGCACGACGAGGTCGGCGCCCGGCAAGGCCTCGTGCAACCGGTCGGCGCCCACCACCCTCGCTGCGCCACTGAGCGGTCGAGGGTGGCGGCGTACCACGGTGACGTCCACCGCGAACGGCGCCAGCAGGGCAAGGAGGGCTTCGGTGATCCCGCCGCCCCCCACGACGGTGACTCTCCCACCCATCAAGCGGCGTCCCGACGGCGGTTCCCACTGTCGCGCCCGCGCCCGGGTGGGCAGCTGGCGCAGGCCGGCGAGCCCTAAGGCCAGGGCGTGCTCAGCGACCGATTGAGCGTACGCGCCCTTCGTGCTGGTCCAGAGTCGGTGGGCGTCGATAAGCGAGAGAAAGCGGTCTATCCCCGCGGAGGGCAGTTGGACCCATTGGATGCCAGGCGCCATCGCTAAAAGTTGGCCCAGCTCGGCCACGTCGAGCGGATCGGTCCACACCAGGGCCTCCGCCTCGGTGATCCCCACGACCGCGCCGCCCCCCGCACGAATGACCTCGGCGACGGTCGGTCGGGCGGACCCGGCGCCACGGCGCAATGCACGGTCACGCTGCCTAACGTTAAACGCCCGCCCTACACTGCGCGGCTGCCCTCGGCGTCAATCACGAACACATGCGGCCACGAACACATGCGGCCGAGGGTTGATGGTCGTTGAGGAGGCGTTGCAGGGGCGCGAAGCTGGGCGTCTATTAACAGTGGCGATGAGATTGCTGTGCATGGTGCGGCATCCGTACTTGGAGGACAGAGTTGTGTCCGTAGACTTTGGCAAGATCACTGAACAGCAGCAGAAGATGTGGTCGACTCCGAACTGCTCCGCGTGCTGCGCGGGGGCGGACGGTTGGGTATGGCTAATTGGACGCCGCAGGGTTGGGCCGGCTCGCAGTTCGCTCTGCAGGCGCAGTTTGTGCCGCCGCCAGCGGGACTGGCGCCGCCTACCGGCTGGGGCACCGAGGAGCGGTTGCGCGAACTGTTCGGCGACGGTCGTCGCGGTGAAGGCATGAACGAGCGCGGTGAGCCTGCTCCGCTTGAGCGGAAGCTGACCGGAAAATGACGCAACCGCGCTGTGACTAGACCGGTGCGATCTCGATGAGACTCCTCACTTCCCGGACAGGTCACTGAGCTTGGTCGCCTGCTCGGCACCGACGACCGGGATGCCGACGGGATCGAGCAGCCCAACTTGCACCAAAACCGAGGCTTGATCCCAGTAAATATGCTCGTGCGCGATCTTGTCGCCCTCGAAGGTCACGACCACAACGTGGGGAACCTCGACGTGCTTCCCGGTCGGCGCCACCCCCGGCAAGATGTAGTCCATATCGACGTCATGCGTGAAGCTGACGATGAACTCCTCGACAAGCCGATCATCGCCAACCGTGCGTGATATAACGGTGATGCTCCAGTCGGCCGGCCACTTGTCTTTGCCGATGAAATGGTTCCGGTAGAAGCTGGCGACAGCAGCGCGACCAACTCCGCCTGCTCCTGTCGGCGCGAAGTAGGTGTGAGGCTCCTGCACCATGGTCGCCATGGTGGCGTCCAGGTCGAGGTCAACGAACTCGTGCCGCATATGCGCGTCGTACACCGCCCCCAGATCCGGTCTGTCTTCTGCGGTCATTTGTCCTCTTCCTGTGCGCTGGTGCTGCTGCCAGTCACCTAGATTCATGAACTCAACCGACGTTGCTGAGGTCAACCCCTCCGGCGCGGGGAGAGCTCGGCCATCCGGCCCCACCCGTCCTGCGGCACCTCGACGTTGATGATCTGCGGAGTCTCCGCGATCACATCGGGCATCCACGTCATCGCCGTCTTGAAGTGCTCGGAGTTGACGTGCGCTTCACCGGCCTCGCTGGACTCGAACGCCTCAACCAGGACGAACTGGTGGGGGTTGTCGACGCTCCGGGACCACTCGAAAAAGATGTTGCCCGGCTCGCGCCTGGTGGCCTGGGTGAAGTCGTCGACGAGCGAGAGCCACTCGTTGCTCCGGTCGGCGTGGATTGTCATCTTGACCACAATGAAGATCATCGATGTGTTCCTTCGGCTTCGGGCGCCTGCTGGATGCGGGCGCAACTAACCCCTATCTTCCCGACGGTGCTCTACACAGCCCTACCGCGGTACGAGCTGCAACGGTCGCCGTCCGTCCCCATGTCTGATGATAAGGGCGGTCTAATAGGTTTGTCGCTTTTCCCCAATTCAGCATAAGCGTCCTTGACAGATCTTGTTCATTGGGGCAAGGCTGACGGTAGACGAGGGGTTGAGGTCAAATGCGGTTCGATAATGTGCAGGTTGATCGTCGGTGGATCAAGTCCAGACGCTGACCCTGGGGTTCATCGCCGGGGTCACAATCCTGCTCGGGCTACCGGTGGGTCGATTACGTAGACCGCGCCACAGCCGGACTGCGCCCGGTCTGCGAGTGTTTCTCAACGCCGTCTCGATCGGTATCCTGATCTTCATAGTGTGGGGCTTGTTGACCCGCGCATGGCAGATGATCGATGCCACATTGGACCAGATGCGCGACGGTACGGGCAGCGTGGCGCCCGTGATCGGGTTTAGCGCTTTGTGCTTCGCCGGGCTGGGGGTGGGACTGTTGACCCTGGCCGGGTACGAGCGCTGGCTCACCGACGAAAGCCCCGTTCCGCGTCTGGGACCGGGCACGATGGCCGCCGACGAACTAGAGCGTGTCCTGCGGATCATGGGACGGGGTCGCGGAGCCAGATTCTGATCGAGGCGACGTCGACGGTGCCGGAGAAGATGTATGCGCGTTTGTCGTAGCGGGTGGCGACGGCGCGGAACTGTTTGAGCTTGTTGATGGCGCGCTCGACAACATTGCGGCCTTTGTAGGTTTCGGGGTCGAAGTGGGGTGGCCGCCCGCCCTGGCGGCCCTTCCGGGCTCGGTGGGCCTGCTGGTCTACCCGTTCGGGAATGGTGGTCTTGATCCGGCGTCGGCGCAGCTGAGCACGGATGGGTCGGTTGGAGTAGGCCTTGTCTGCGAGCACTCGATCGGGCCGGGTGCGGGGGCGACCGGGGCCGTGGCGGTGGATGCGGATACCGGCCATCACCGGGGTGAAGGCCACCGTGTCATGGCGTTGCCCGGGGGTGATGACCCGGGAGATCGGCCGGGCGCGGGCGTCGGCGGCCAGGTGGATTTTGGTGCTCACGCCGCCTCGGGAGCGTCCTAAGGCCTCCCGGTCGGTGCTGGGGTCCGATTCCTTGTCATTCGACCCCGCCCCCTGGGTCCGCCTCCGTGCTGGAGACGTCCTCCGCAGCGAGGTGGGGCGGCGGCGCGTGGCGCGCGCCGGCGGCGTGCTGATGGGCCCGAACCACCGTGGAATCCACCCCCACCGCCCACTCCGATCCATGGTCGGCATCGGTGTTCTGATCACAACGGCGGCGCAGCTCATCCAGCACCCTGGCCCAGGTACCATCTGCTGACCAGCGGCGATGCCGGTGGTAAATAGTCTTCCAGTGCCCATACTCACGGGGCAGATCCCGCCAAGGACAGCTGGTACGGGTCCGCCACAACACCCCGTTGATCACCGATCGATGATCGACCCACCGCCCACCCCGACGCGGCGTCCGATCCGGCAACAACGGCTCCAGCCGCGCCCACTCTTCCTCAGTCAAATCATGACGATCGTGCACTGAGACGATCTACCGCACACCACCTGAAAGATCCACGGGACACGCCCTAACCATCCGCAGCGCCGCGTCCTGGACGGCAACGCACCGGCTTGCACTTTTGATTGCGGCGGCAATCGGGTGGCCCCGCTGGCCGCTGACACCGACCGGCCCGGATGGGACTTCCTCCTGCTCCTGGGCCTCATCGGTGGGGGCCCCACCGTGCTGGGAACCGTAGTCGGCCGCCAGTTCAGCAGCGACGCAATAAGCATGGTTTTCCTAGCCCTGGCAGCCGGCGCCATTCTCTACGTGATCATCCAGCTTGTCGCTATCACACTGAGGGGCGGTCACCGGTCCCTGCTCTATTGGGGTGTATGGACGGGGCTGGTCGCCGGATTCGCTAGCGACATGTTGCTCACCGCTGCCGGCGCCTAGCCTCGCCGTGGCGAGTCCGCCTTCTTGGCGGCACACTGGTTCAGCGTGACCTCGCCGTCCACCCAAGGGCCATCACGATGCTCGACACCCACCCGGTACACCGGGACGACAACCAGCTGTGGCAGGTGTTCAGCTACGCCGACGTAACCCGGATCCTGTCCGACCCGGCCACCTTCTCCTCGGACACCACCGCAGTCAGCCCTTCCCAACCCGACTTCGACCTGTTCGCCAAGGGCAACATCGCGACGATGGACCCGCCGCGGCATCGCAAGCTGCGTACGCTGGTCAGCCAGGTGTTCACCCCCCGTGTAGTGGCCGCACTGGCACCGCGAATCACGGAGGTCACCACCTCGCTGCTCGGCTCCGTGGACGGCTCGGATCGGTTCGATCTGGTCGACGCCCTGACCTACCCCCTGCCGATCATCGTGATCGCGGAGCTGCTCGGAGTGCCAGCACAGGACCGTCCCCAGTTCCGCTCGTGGGCCGAAGCATTGTTCAACCAGCAGACCGTGGACGCCACGACCGTTCCCACCGAGGAACTTTTCAATGCGATCGCGCCGACCATGCGCGAGATGAATGACTACCTGCTGACGCACATCCGGCATCGTCGCCAGCAGCCAACCGATGATCTGATCGGCAAGCTCTCCACCGCAGAGGTTGACGGTGAGCGGCTGGCCGACGAGGAAATCGTGGATTTCGCCGGCGTGCTGTTGCTCGCCGGACACGTCACCACCACAGCCCTGCTCGGCAAGGCCGGCTGCAAGTCGGTCTACCTCGCCGAGAACGGAAAGCTGGTCATCCAGGGCGACCTCCTCGACGAGGCAACAAAGGCTAACCTGCTCAACCTCTTGGCTGGGGAGGGCGCGGTAGAGATCGATGTGGACATCGTCCGCGCCGCACTCGTACGCCTGACGTGACCACTGGCCGCCAGCTGCCCGCGTGGACCAGCTGCTGGCCGCCTTCCGCACGTTCCGCTACTCGGTGTTCCGCCTGGAAACACTGCAGGCGTACGCGGCACCGGATGAGGACCCCGGCATCGCAGCGTTCCACCGCGGAGACCCGCAACCCCCACCGAACCCTGTCGAGGATGACTGGGCGGCTCAACTACGCACCAACCGGGACGCCGGACGTGTCCAACAGCGGGTGCACGTCGTGATCGAATCGATCACCAGTTACCTGGCCTACGAGCTGTGCTGGGAGTACGGGCCACATTCGGCCGCTGGGGAAGACATCCGGATCATCCCCGTCACCGACAGCTGGCCCGACGACGTGCCACGGTGGGACTTCACCCTGTTCGACTCCCGGCTCCTATTTCGGTTGAACTACGCCCCAGACGGGACGTGGCTGGGTACGCAACCGGTAACCGACCCCGCAGCCGTGGCTGCGGCTTGCTTCGCCCGCGACGCTGCACTGCACCACGCCATGCCCTGGGCCGAGTACATGACCCGCCACCCGGATCTGCTCCGCCGGTTGCCGAAAGGGACCTGACCGATGCCGCGGAGGAAGGTCAGCCCGCAACGCGCCCGCCTCGGTGAGCGACTGCGGGAGCTACGCGCGGCCCGGTTCCGGTGGGGTGCCGCGCTGGCCCGGCGTCTGGGCTGGCAGCAGACGCGGGTGTCGAAGCTGGAGTTGGGCTCCCAGCTACCCAGCGATGAGGACCTCGACGCCTGGGTCGCGGCCACCGAAGCCGCCCCGAACGTCCGCGCGGAGCTCGCGGAGCTGCTCACCCAGGCGCGGATCGAGCACCGGGTCTGGGGTGAGGATTACCGCTCAGGCAGCATCGCCGCCAGCCAGGCCCAGATCGGGGAGCTGGAGGCGCGAGCGACCGTTATCCGCGAGTACCAGCCGTCGATGCTGCCCTCGATCGTGCAAACCCCTGCGTACGCGCGGGAGATGCTGATGGCACCGGGTGGCCCGGTGCTGGTGGGCGCGACCCCGGATGCTCCGGATGCTGTGGAGGCGTTGATCGCTGAGCGGGTCAAGCGGCAGGCGCTGTTGTACGAGCCGGGCCGACAGGTGCAGATCGTGCTCGGGCAGGCCGCGCTGAGTGTGCATTTCGGGTCGGTGGAAACCCTGATCGGTCAGCTTGATCGGTTGGTGGTCCTCGCGGGTCTGACCTCGGTTAATCTGCGGGTGCTGCCGGCTGCGGCGCCGTCACCGATCCTGCCGCTGGGTGGGTTTTCCATCCATGACGGCGAGACCCTGTGGTTGGAGACGTTGACGCGGGAGATGCGGACCACGGACCCGGAGGAGATCCGGGTCCATACCGCGGCGTTCGAGGTGGCCCGCGAAGCGGCAGCGGCTGGCGCTGATGCCGTGACCCTGATCCAGCGTGTCGCCGCTGAGCTGCGAGACCGAAGCGTGACTTCCCCGAGCAACGCCGGCGATCTCGACTAACAGACCAGCGAACGGCGGCTACTTGCCCCCTTATTCACTATCGGTCCCAGTTCTCTCTTCCCCGCCTTGGCGCGTATCTAGAAGTGCAGTACCCCGACGGCCACCGGACCCGCCAGGTTCTGCATCACTACTACCCGGAGATGGTTCTGATGGAGCTGACCGGGCCGGCG